>CAYULX010000005.1:0-55979 GCA_964445535.1 uncultured Eubacterium sp. | reverse complement strand
TTACAATGGAAACGGTATATATGGAGATTTATAAAGGTACTCAAGAATTTAGAAGGAGTAATATTATGAAAAAAACATTGGAATTATATGGAACTTTAGGTCCTTCCGACCATTCTCCTGAAACACTGGATGGGATGTTTCAAGCGGGTATGACGGGACTGCGCCTTAATCTCTCTCATACCAGCCTGAAGGAATGCGAGCCGTGGCTTCATGCTCTCCATGCTGTCGCTGAGAAAAGGCACATTGTTCCTGATTTGCTGGTGGATCTCCAGGGGCCGGAGGTTCGTATCGGGATTCTCAAAGAGCCTCTTCTCCTGTTGACCGGCAACGCCGTACAACTTTGTCCCGTATCCACTTACCATGAAACGGAATCCAAAGTTTCTTCCAATACTCATTTGGCTTCTTCCATTTTTTCTCAGGCGGCCAAAGAAGAACAGGAGAAAATAATCGCCGCCATCGCCGCAAAAGGGGGGGCCGCCATGGAATCGTCCCCTTCCATGGCAGGAACCGGAACGGCGCTTGCATCCGTTCCGGTTCCTGACGCTGTTTTTCCTTACTTAAAAGAAGGGCAGACCCTCCGGTTTGACGACGGAAAAATTATCCTTACGGTGACTAAGGTTGATTTGGCGCTCCCGGAAGCGGAGGCGGCCGTCACCGCCGGTGGTCTTCTTTCTTCCCGGAAAAGTCTCGCCATTGACGGCGTATCCGTGAAACTCCCCACTCTTACCCCGCAGGATCTAGATAACCTGAAAGTTTCACAGAAGTACAGGGTCACCGGGGTAATGCTTCCGTTCGTGAGAAACAGCGAAGATTTGAAAAATTTGAAGAAAGTATTAATGGAAAACGGACTGTCCCACATCCGCGTCTTTGCCAAAATCGAAAATCGTCAGGGTGTGGAACATCTTTCCTCGCTTCTGCCCAACTGCGACCATATTGTCATCGCCCGGGGCGACCTGGGAAATGCATACCCGCTCCCGAAGCTTCCTGCCATTCAAAAACAAATCGCCCGTACCTGCCTTGCTTTCAAAAAACCTTTTATGGTAGTCACCCAGATGCTGGCATCCATGGTGGAACATCCCGTTCCGACCCGGGCAGAGGTGAACGATATCTTTAACGCTGTGCTGGACGGAGCTTCTTCTTTAATGCTCACCGGGGAAACGGCGGCGGGCAAATATCCGGTGGCTGCCATGCAGGTATTATCGGACACTTCTTTTGAGGCGCTGCGGTATCGGATGGAGTCAAAGTTTTTCCTTTAAAAAGAAAATCTTTTACTCATTCACCCCAATCCATTCCCCAAGTTCCTCATAGGTCACATCGCGGTCAAAACGTTTCCCTTCCACCCAGGAACCGCCGCCTGCTTGCTCTTCCAACAGATCGGCGCTGGCGCCAATATCGCTTTCGCTGGAAGTGCAAAACGGAATCACCGTGATACCGTCAAAGTCATGTGCCTCTACAAAAGTGCTCATGATACGCGGCGCTTCGCCATACCAGATTGGATATCCCAGATAAACAATCTCATATCCTTCCAGAGAGATCGGCTCGCCTCCGATGGCCGGACGGGCGTCCGGGTCGTTCATTTCCAGGGAGGCGCGGCTCTGGTCATTTTCGTAATCCAGATCTTCATCCGCATATGGTTCTTCTGGCACAATCTTATAAAGATCCGCGCCAGTGGCGATCATCAGATTCTCCGCCACCGCTTCTGTATTGCCGGTGGCAGAGAAATAAGCGATCAATATAGTTTTCTCCAACTGATTATCGGGCATAGCTGCCTTCGTCTCTCCTTCCTGCTGCTCTGTCACGGCTTCTGTTGTTGCTTCCAAAGCCCCCTCCGTCGATTCTGTCGCCGTCTCTGTGGTATCGGATATCGTCTGCTGTGAATCCGCGTCTGTCGTATTTTCATTCCCGCAGCCTGCCAATCCAAGTACCAGGCAAATTATCAGAAACAATCCGAATAATTTTTCGTATTTCTTTGTCATTTTTATCCCCCATTTCATACTAAAAACTTCTTTCTGTAACCTTTCCGGTCTTGCAAACTTATCACTGTCCCCTCCTCTCTCCATCGCACAGTCGTCTATACAAACTTGTTTAATTCTTTATTATACTCAAAACCTGCGGTTTCCAATGTCCTCTCCAGCTCTTCCTGCGAGATATTCATATCCTCACACATGACCTCCAGAGAACTGTAATAATCCCGCAATTTCGTATTGACGACACTATAAAGCATCATCGGGTCTTTTGGTAGATCCATGCCTGTCTCCTTTCTTTTTGCATCATAATTGACATATTTTTTATTGTATCTTATCATACCCCAAAACCAAAAGGCAACGCAACGAAAAACTGCATAATTTCGTAGGCAAATTTTTCTGCGAATTTTCTGAATTCCTGTGTCCCGGGCCTCTTCTTCTCTCCCATTTGCTGCCACATTTATTCTGGACTTCATATTTGTTTTGTAGTATTCTATAACATGAGTTATCAGATAGGAAATAGCCCCTCATTCAAAGATGCCGGGGCATATTATGAATAATTCTGAATAAAAAAAGTAACGATGGAGGTATCAGTATGAGTAAAAGTCGTGTCTGGAAGTTCCACAATGATGTGGATACGGACCAGATTATCGCTTCCCAGTATCTGCTTTTGCCGGATATTGAGGCCATGAAACAGTATACATTTGAGTCTCTGGACCCTTCTTTCGCAGAGAAAGCTCAGCCGGGTGATCTGATCGTGGCCGGAGAGAATTTTGGTTGCGGTTCTTCTAGAGAGCAGGCTCCGAGCGTGCTGAAAGCACTGGGGATTCAGGCGGTCATCGCTAAATCTTTTGCAAGAATTTTCTTCAGAAACGCCATTAATATCGGTCTTCCGGTCATTGTCTGTAAAGATTTATATGAACATGCAAAAGACGGCGGCGAGGCGGAACTAGACTTGTCCGCCGGAACAGTCACCGTGGATGGTCGGGCATTTTCCTGCACCAAGCTTCCGGAATACATGCAGAAAATTCTGTCTGCCGGAGGACTCATTGCATCTTTAAATAAGGAGGAAGCGTAATTATGGGTATGACCTTAGGAGAAAAAATCATCGCCAGGGCTGCCGGCGTCGATAAGGTAAAGCCAAACGATATCCACACGGTTACCCTGGACCGCATGATGAGCAACGATGGAACCACACATTTGACCGTAGACATGTATCATAATCAATTAAAACATCCGAAGATTGCCGATAAAGACAAGATCGTCTTCATTATGGATCATAACGTGCCGGCAGAGAATCCGAAAACTGCTGAGGCTCACAAGAAAATGCGTAATTTTGCCAGGGAGCATGGCATTAAGCTGTACGAAGGCCAGGGCGTCTGCCATCAGATTATGATGGAAGACTATGTCTGCCCGGGCGAGCTGATTTTTGGCGCGGATTCCCACACCACCACCTACGGAGCGCTGGGCGCCTTCGGTACCGGCGTCGGCTGCACGGACTTCCTGTATGCCATGACGACAGGCACGTCCTGGGTGATGGTTCCGGAAACCATCCGGTTCAATCTTCACGGTTCCTTGCGGGAGGGTGTGTACGCCAGAGATCTGATTCTCACCATCATCGGAGATATCGGAGCCAACGGCGCCAATTATAAAATCATGGAGTTTGCCGGAGACGGCGCCCATAACCTCTCCATTGACGAGCGTATTGTTCTTTGCAATCTGACGGTGGAAGCCGGAGCCAAAGCCGGCATCGTGGAGCCGGACGAAAAGGTTGTAGAATACTGCAAATCCCACGGCAGAGAGGCGGTACATATGTTTAAGAGCGATGACGACGCGCAGTTCGCCGCCGTATACGACTATGACCTGAGCAAAATCGAGCCGGTGGTTGTCCGCCCGGACTTCGTGGATAATTTTGCTCTCTTAAAAGATGTGAAAAAAGAGAAAATTGCCATTGATGAGGCTTTTGTTGGTTCTTGCAACAATGGACGTATCGAAGATCTGAGGGCTGCCGCCGACGCCGTGAGGGGCAAAAAAATAAGCCCTAAGGTGCGTTTCATCGTTACCCCGGCCTCCAAAGCGGTCTACATCCAGGCGCTGGAAGAAGGCGTGATCACCACTTTGATGGAAGCCGGAGCGATGATTATGAATCCGAACTGTTCCGTCTGCTGGGGAAGCTGCCAGGGCGTCATCGGGGAAAATGAGGTACTCATCTCCACCGGAACAAGAAACTTCAAAGGCCGCGCCGGTCATCCGTCTTCCAAAGTATATCTGTCCAACGCCGCGGTGGCTGCTGCTTCCGCAGTGGCAGGATATATTACGGACGGAATAGAATAATTTATAGATATTCAATAATTATAGAAAGGATTCGATTCCTATGAGTAATACAGAAAAATTCACCGGCAGGGTCTGGGTGCTGGGCGACGATATCGACACCGATATTATCATCCCCACTGAATATCTGGCTCTGCCGACTGTCGAGGATATGAAACAGTACGGCTTCTCCCCGCTGCGCCCAGAGCTGGCCGGACAGATCAAGGAGGGCGACATCATTGTCGCCGGAAAGAACTTTGGCTGCGGTTCCTCCCGGGAGCAGGCGCCAGAGATTATCAAGGCTTTGAAAATCAAATGTGTCATCGCCAAATCCTACGCCCGCATCTTTTTCCGCAATTCCATCAATAACGGTCTGCTGCTCATCGAAAACAGCGACATTCAGGATGTGGTCAAGGAGGGTGACGAAATCACCGTCACCATGGGCGAGTCCATCGAGAAAGACGGACAGATTTTCCCGATCACTCCCCTTCCGCAGAATTTGATGGATATTATCAACGCCGGCGGTCTGGTAAAAGCCATGCAGAAACGAAACGGCATCATTCAGGAGGGTTGATATGGGCTATACATTAATTGAAAAAATCATCAAAAAAAATATCGGCGCCGACCATGTGGAGCCGGGGCAGATTGTCACCGCCAATGTGGACCGGGTGATGATTCACGATATTTTCATTCCATTTGTGGCAGAAAAATTTGAAGAAATGGGCTTTACAAAGTTATGGAACCCGGATAAGGTGGTTCTCATCTATGACCATCTGGTTCCGACCAGCGCCGTAGAAGACGTCCGACACTTTAAGATTGGCGACACTTTTTCGGATAAGTACGGACTCACCCATGTCCACCGCAGCGATGGTATCTGCCATCAGCTCATGACTGAGATGGGCTACGCCAAACCAGGCAATATCGTGTTCGGCACTGACTCCCACACCACCACCTACGGCTGCGTGGGCTGTTTTTCTTCCGGCATCGGCTACACAGAGATGGCCGCCATTCTTGGCACCGGAGAAATGTGGATTCGAGTACCGGAAACCATCAAGGTCGTCATCGACGGAGAACTTCCGGCAAATGTATCGGCCAAAGACGTGATTCTCCGTCTCATCGGCGACCTGCGAGCCGATGGCGCCACCTATAAAGCGCTGGAAATCACCGGCTCCGCTGTGGACGCCATGAGCGTGGCCTCCCGCATGACTATCTCCAACATGGCCATCGAAGCCGGCGCCAAAGCCTGTCTCTTCCGCCCGGACGAAAAGACCTGCGAATATTCCAAGGTGTCCATGGATGATGTGAACTGGCTCTACGGCGACGACGATGCCAACTACTGCAAAGTCATGACCTACCGCGCCGAAGATATGGTTCCGGTCTGCGCCTGCCCGTCCCAGGTGGATAACATCCACCCGGTATCCGAAGTAGAGGGCACAGAGCTTGACCAGGTATTCATCGGTTCCTGTACCAACGGTCGTCTGGAAGACCTGGCTGTGGCCGCCAGAATCCTCGAAGGAAAAACCGTTGCCTGCAAGCTTATCATCACCCCGGCCAGCCGTCAGATTTATCTGGACGCCATCAAGGCTGGCTACATGAAGACCCTGGCCGCAGCCGGAGCTATCATTACCCAGCCGGGCTGCGGACTGTGCTGCGGCCGCGCCGGAGGAATCCTTTGCGACGGCGAAAAAGTTCTCGCCACCAACAACCGGAACTTCCTGGGCCGCATGGGAACCTCCAAAGTCGGCATCTACCTGGGCTCCCCTGCCACAGCGGCTACTTCGGCCATCTACGGCAAAATTACCATGCCGGAATAATATATTTATTATTCTGCAGTCGGCTGCGTGCTGATTATCGCTCTTTTGCTTCTTGGTTTCTCCTGCCTGATCAGCATTGGCATCATGCAGAAGAAAGAGTTCTGAAATCATTTCGATGTTCCAGTCGCTCCAATGTGGCTGGAACAAAATTTATCGCATAAGCAATAGTGCCCGGCGCGAGGTTTCCGCTCGCCGGAACTCTTTCTTATTTTTCTTATTTTTCTCACATCTGCTTCCGCACAATCTTATATTCATCGTCCATCTGGAAATACGGACATCCATCCTGGGGACTTCCCAGCAGCCGTGCCAGATCGTCCTCATCCAGGTTCACCGTACATTCTCCCTGACCGTCTTCTTCATCGATCCAGTAAAAAGCACAGTAATCACACTGCATATACTCACCTCCCGGTTATCTCCTATTCTTTTTTTCACATCTTTATACTTCCGGATTATTATACCGGCTCCTTCGGAGAAAATCAATCCCTGCCGGAATCCCCACTCCCCTGACCGCAGGCTGAATCATGTTGGCCCATAGCCACGCACTGTGCGCGGCTCTTTTTTCAGAAAAAAGTTGCTTTCACTGCCTTTTGTGTTATAATGACAAACAGGGCTTTATGCCATTATTGACAGACGATTCTGTCATTCAGATGTCTCGCTCCGGAAGGCTGAACCGGACGTGACAGCATATACAGTAATACTTTTATAGGAGGAATGACATAATGACAGCAGAGCAACAGAAATTAGTCCCACAGAGAGATGAAGATTTAAAGGCCGGTAACTTCACCGTCATCAACAGTGAAGCCACAAAGAACTTTAATGTTTATGTGGTGGGAGAAAAACATAAGGAAGCCATGGACTATATCAACATGCTTCTGGACCGCTCCACCGACAACGTTCTCGGCTACGGCATCAAGATGGGAAGCCAGAAAAAGTTCGGCGTAAGTTTCTGGGATGAGGAAGATATTCCGGAAGAGTACCGGAAATAATTGTCTGTCCTGACATAATCCATAATAAGCAGCGGCCGCTGCCAGACAGCACTTGCACAGTGCATATTCTGGCAACGGCCTTTTTTACTTCTGAGGGAATCCTGCCTTTACTCCACGCAGTGACCCTTTTCTTTAATCACCGCGATGACGGAATCTACATATTTCTCACATTCCTCCATGGTTTCCGCTTCCACCATGACACGAATCAACGGTTCCGTACCACTTTCACGGACAAGGATGCGGCCGGTATCGCCAAGGTTTTTGGCCACAGACTGTACCGCCGCCTGCACATCGGCGTCATTCTGTGCTTCCGGTTTACTCTTCACCCGCACGTTCTTTAATATCTGCGGATAAATCTTCACCGGGCCGGCAAGCTTAGAAAGAGGCATTTTCTTCTCAAGAATCACTTCCATAATTTTGATGGCGGTGAGAATGCCGTCGCCAGTGTTGGCATATTTACTGAAAATGATGTGTCCGGACTGCTCACCGCCGATGCGGTGTCCATTCTTCATCATATTTTCATAGACATATTTGTCACCCACAGCAGTCTTCTCATAGGAAATACCCTCCCTGTCCAGAGCTTTGTAAAGACCAAAATTGGACATTACCGTTGTCACGATGGTATTGTTATGCAGCTCTCCTATCTCTTTCATATAAGCGCCGCATACATACAAAATCAAATCGCCGTCAATGACTGTTCCGTTTTCATCCACGGCAATACAGCGGTCAGCGTCCCCGTCGAAGGCAAATCCCACATCCAGATGATTCTCTTTCACAAAGGACTGAAGCACTTCAATATGAGTGGAGCCGGCGTTGGTGTTGATATTGAGGCCATTTGGCTCCGCATTGATCACATAAGTTTTGGCGCCCAGCGCATCAAACACACTTTTGGCAATCATCCAGGCGCTGCCGTTGGCACAATCCAGTCCCACCTTCATATTTTTGTAGGAACGAGTTGCCAGGGAAATCAGGTAACCGATGTAGCGATTTCTGCCTGCAGCATAGTCCACCGTACATCCAATCTCATCTTTTACGGCAAATGGAATCTCCAGCTTTCCGTCAATGTAATCTTCCACTTTGAGAATCGTTTCCTCATCCATCTTCTCCCCTTTGGAGTTGATCAACTTAATTCCGTTGTCGTAGTACGGATTATGGCTGGCGGAAATCATGATACCGCAGTCAAAATCTTCTGTCCTTGCCACATAAGACACGCTCGGCGTTGTCGTTACATGAAGAAGATATGCGTCCGCTCCCGACGCCGTGAGACCGGCCACCAGAGAATATTCAAACATATAGCTGGACCGTCTGGTATCTTTGCCGATAACCACCCGGCATTTATCTTCTTTATCTTTACCAAAATACCATCCGAGGAAACGTCCTACTTTATAGGCATGTTCCACTGTCAATGTTACATTTGCCTCACCGCGAAAACCGTCGGTTCCAAAATATTTTCCCATGATTCTCTCCTGTCATTACATTTATTGATGTTTTTTAGATTTTTTATCATTTGTAATTATAAATTTTATCAACAAAATGAGGGTTATTGCAACCCCCATTATTGTTTTTTAATAACTCCTTCTTTATTCGTGCCGCAGCGCTACAATCGGATCCATGTTCGCCGCTTTGATTGCCGGAACAAATCCGAACACAATACCGATTAACATGGAAAAGACAATGGCTATGATGGACGCCGGCACGCTGATGGCCACCGGCACGCCGGATATCCGGTTGATCGCTTCCGCGGAGATAATACCGGTGATGGTTCCTATCACGCCTCCAAGGCTGGTCAACACCGCTGCCTCCGTCAAAAACTGCGCCAATATTTTATTTTTTCTTGCTCCGATGGCCTTTTTCAGACCAATTTCTCTTGTACGCTCTGTCACAGATACCAGCATGATATTCATGACGCCAATACCACCGACCAGCAGAGAAATGCTGGCAATCCAGATAAGCTGCTGATTGGTAGATTCACTGAGCTGTTCATTTTGCTGTGCCTGCTCCAAGATATCTTCCGCGCTGTATTGGATATCTTCATTCTCCACTGACTGATTTAAAAGATTGGCCGCCTCACTTCCCACACTGCTCATGGCATCGGTGGAATCCACCAGCAAACGCACATTCTGCGGCTCATCATACTGGCCCACAATATTCCACACCGTGTCCGGTATGATGACAGAACCACTGCTGCTGGTATCATTATAAACATACTGGTAATAATCTTCCACCGATTCAATGACCGGCTCAAACTCTGAAGACTCTTCAATGACACCAATGACAATAAAAGGTTCTCCCTGAATATCAATGGTCTTTCCCACCGGTTCCTCATCTCCGAAAAGACTCTCCGCCGCCGTCGTATCTACCACAGCCACCTTCCGGTACTTGGTATAATCACTTTCCGTAAACGCTCTTCCCTTTGTCATGATATATCCACAGGTATTCAGATAATGGGAATCCGCCCCAATTAATTCTCCGCCCTGCAATGCGGTGTCATTGTAATAAATGTAATCCACCGCCGTGCGGATCGTGTACAAAGACGCGTCTTCCACATGGTCAATGTCGTTGAGTTCGTCCCGATTCTCGGAATCCAAAACCGGAATTCCGCTGGGAATACTGCTGTATGCCATATCGTAATCCCAGTCTCCGCTTTCTACTAAACGTACATTTACTGTGTTGGTACCGGAACCGATGAGATTCTTTCTAATCTGTTCACTGGTTCCCCGGATGGTGGACACAATGGCAATGATGGCGGCAATACCGATGATAATGCCGAGCATCGTCAGCAGGGAACGTAGTTTATGTCCCCAGATCCCCTGAAAAGATAATCGTATATTTTCCAGCATAATTTCACACCCGTCCTTTCAAGAAATCCCTAATATATAATATTATCTGTATTTTCAGAAAGTTCCACTTTCGCGCCCTCTTTCACGTCTTTACCATAAGGAAATGCAATGTTATCATCCATGGTCAGCCCGGAGACAACCTCCACATACTGTCCATATAGAGTTACGCCCGTCTTTACATATTGCTTTTCAAGCCGTCCGTCTTCTCCTTCTTTATAGACATAGCTTCTGTCATCATCATCTGTACGGATATACGCTTTCTGCAAATAGATTGCTTCATCGGATATCGTTCCCATGGACTGGGAACTGTAAGAGACTTCCACTGTCTCTCCGGTTACCAGATCATCCGCCTGGGCAATATATGCGACCACCGGATAATAGGAACTGTTCGGATTGGATGTTCCGTCATAACTGGAATTTGACGCCGGATACTGAGAAATATCAATGATTTCTGCCTCATACTGTTCGTAAGTCTCCATGGACGTACAGTAAATGGTTCCGCCAATCTTCACTGTATCAAGAGACATCTCACTGACATCCACATTCACATACATTCCGTCCTGCCCTCTCACGATAATCGCCGGAGAACCGTCATCCGGCATAGCTTCCTTCGTGTAAGCAATCGTCACTTCCCCGCTGACCGTTGCCTTCACCGTTGCAGCGTCCACTTCCTTTTTCGCTTCTTCGTAATCCAGCTTCGCCTGATTGAGATTCTGTCTTGCCTCCGCAATCTGCGCTTCCAGATCTGCGATGGCATCCGCCAACTCTTCCGCTGTATAACCGCTGTAATCGGTGTCACTGTCACTGCCACTATCATAGCTGCTGTCATAACTGCTGTCATAATCGCTGTCATAGCTGCTGTCATAATCGCTGTCATCGCTTCCTGAACTGTCATCGCTACTGCCGCTGTTGCCGGAACTGCCGGATTTACTATCAGAACTGCTGTTATTCTTTACCTTTACCGTGAGTACCGCTCTTTTGCTCCCCGCTGAAGCAATAATCTTGAGCGTTTTAGCTGTCTCATCCTCTCCCACCGTCAATGTTCCGTCAATCAGAGTGGTGGAGTCGGATTTATTCCGTTTTAGTGTCCAGGTCACCGTAAGCGCATCACTGTTTTTTCCGGTAAGCTTCGCAGTAAAGTTATATGACTTACCGGCCTTCACCGAAGTTCTGTTGGGCTGTATCTTAATCTGATCCACCGTCACCATGGCGTCATTTAAATCTGACACCGTATACCATCCAAAAGAAGCGATACTTTCCTTAAAAATGGTGTTTGAACGAATTTCAACGGAGTTGGCAACATTCCCATTTCTGCCATCCTCCTCGGAATTATATTCATAGAAGACAGCACACTTATTATTATTTAATAAATCATTGATCACTGAACCACGGATTCTCCCATCAGTGATCAGACGATACACATATGGACTCGCCTCAGAACCATCCCCAGACGTCTTGTCTTCTTCCAAATTATTCACAGCCTCCAAAAGCCCGCTTTCCTCTGTCTCTTCTTCCTCCCCGGAACTGGTGTTTGCTACCGATGAAGCACTCATCAGTCCTGCCAGAATTTCCCCTTTTAACGAAGAAAAATTCAGGGAGGTGTTCACCACATTGCTGCCGCTGCTGTCAATGGTGCTTGACGCGCGGGTATTCTTCATCTCTTCCAGCTCAGCTTCCAAATCTTCCAGTTCCATGGTGGAAGACTGAATTTCCAGCTCCTGAAGCTGGAGGTCAAGTTCCTGTTCTTCCACATCGTATTTCAGAAGATTATCTCCTTTTTCCACATAATCTCCCTGCTGTACATAAACATCCGCCACATTCTGATCCTCATCGGCGTACACTTCCTGCACATAATCAGAGGTGATAGTTCCGCTCAGGGAAGATTCTCCCCCTGCAAATCCGGAACTGTTCAAAAGTTCCATAGAATAAACTTCTACCACCGCACCGCTTCTGTTCCTCACCGCATAAACAATACCGGCGATGGCGGCTAAAAGAATCAAAATGACAATTATAACAATAACGATGATCTTCTTTTTGTTTTTCAAAGCATCCGGCCTCCTTCCTGCGAATCATCCGCTATCTCTCCATCCAGAATTCGGAGTACCTTTTTGGCGTAGCTGGCAATATTGGCATCATGGGTAATCATGATAACCGTTACCCCCTCCTCATTTAACTGCCCAAAAAGCTTCATGATTTGGGTACCGGAACGGCTGTCCAGGGCGCCTGTTGGTTCGTCGGCCAAAATAATCTTTGGATTATTGATCAGCGCCCGGGCAATGGCCACCCTCTGCTGCTGTCCGCCGGAAAGCTGGGACGGCTTGAAATTCACACGGTCTGCCAGTCCGACACGCTGCAGCGTCTGAAAGGCGATCTGCCGTCTTTTTTTGACCGGGATTCCTGCGTAAGTTAAAGGTAGCGCCACATTGTCAAGAGCTGTCTGTTTTGGCAATAAATTAAAACTCTGAAACACAAAGCCCAATGTTTTCAGTCGAAGGTCTGAAAGCTGGGTTTCGGTATAATTGACGATAGATTGATTTTCCAGAAAATATTCTCCCTCTGTGGGCCGGTCCAGACAACCGATGATATTCATCAATGTCGTCTTTCCCGAACCGGAGGGACCCATAATTGCCACATACTCTCCCTCATCAATGGAAATATTAATATCCTTTAGCACAGGTACCACAATCTTATCCTGCCTGTAATTTTTATAAATATGTTTAAGCTCTAAAAGCATGTCCATCTTCCTTTCAGAACGAATATGTCCTTTTCATTCCATCATATATTATCCGCTCAACTCTTTTGATTCAGAACTCTTCGTCCATCAGCCCGGCATTTTCTCCCAAATCCGTCTCGTCGTAAGATTCGTCATAATATACTATACATCATCGTCCGAGAGACCGTCGTCATAGTATAAGTCATCGTCTGAGAGTTCATCGTCATAGTATAAGTCATCGTCCGAGAGTTCATCATCATAGTACTCATCCTCTGCTTCCTCATCATAGTACAGTTCATCATCAGACGTCTCTTCTTCATAATATTCATCGGTATCGTCCACTTCGGAAATATTGGTAGTCGTTTTCATATTCTCCTGAAGGTTCCCTGTGTCACTGGCGATATAATCATCTGTCTCCAGTCCTTCCAGAATCTCGTACTCATCCAGATCTTCGTCATATTCACCCACCGTCACTTCATGGAGTTCCAGACGATTCCGGCGGTTAGACAGCCATACATAGTACTTGTCTTCGTCCATATAAATGTATGCAGACGGCAGCCAGATACCTTCCCGCTCCTCATCTTGTCCAAAATCCTGCTCAATAAAAACATGCTGTCCCATCATCAAGCCGTCATCGCTGTCCAGCTCCACATAAAAATTGTAAGTGGACGCTGATTCTCCGGAACTGGAATCATCCATGTAATAATCCATGTCATCGTAAGAATCGTCAGATTCTTCTGTCTCATCCGTATTAATGGAACTGATGATTCCGGTCCATTTAGCTGTATCATCCACCCGGGAACGAATGATCACCGAATCTCCCTCTGCCAAAGACCATACATTTGTCTCAGAGACACTTCCCTTCACACGGTAGTCTCCCACGGCGACAATGGTCATATAGGTGGAATCCTCTCCGGTATCCGAATAATCATAGGTATCAGTATCATCGTCGGAACTGTCCGAGCCGGAACTCAGTCCCACCTCCTCGTTGATGCTCTGCACCACGCCGTCCATTGTGCTGGTTACCGTAGCGTCCTGAATATTTTTCTCTAACTCTTCTATCTCTTCCTGCGCGGAACTGATACTGTATTCATTACTTTTTATAGTAGTCTGGGCCGTAAGAATCTCCGTCTGAAGTTCAATCCGCTCTCTGGTGCTGGCGCCCTCCAGCTCACTCTGATAAGTATTGATATTCTCTTCCAGCTCTTTGTTTTCATTTTGTAGGGTCTCCACCTCAAGCTCTGCTCTCTCCTTGGCGAGGGTCAGCTCCTCTGTATCATAAGAGAACAACTGGTCACCTTCTTTGACCTGATCTCCCACCTGCACATAACATTCAGCCACCGAAAGATCAGACTGCAGCGTGATATCCCAGGAATCCTGCGGTTCTACCTCTCCGGTATACCGGTTATTCATTCCGCTGCCGCTGCCATAATCCATGATATCTTCCACAGACTCCACATAAGCAGTTCCCTCCACGGAACCGCCAAGATTCGTAATAATGAAATAAGAAGCACCTCCGACGACAACCACCGCTGCACCGGCAATCACTGCCAGCTTTTTCTTTGAGATCTTCCAAATCCCCTTTTCTTCCTCTAATTCATATAAAATCGGTTCATCGTCAAACATTGTATTCTGTGCGGACGCCGTTTGATTCTGCATCAATGTATCCTTTTTGGAAAAAATCTTTCTAAATCTCGACCGGACGCCTGCATTTTGCACCGCCGCTTCTTCCTTTCCGGCTTCTTTCTGCGCATTTGCACCAAGACGCTCTTCCTCTTCTTTTTGCAGTTTTTCGGCAGTGACATATTCCATCTCCGACTCATACAGGGAAACCGGTTCCTCGTCTTCTTTCTTTTTGCGCTTAAAAAATTTCACCAGTTTTTCTTTTTTGCCTTCTATTTTTTTCAGAGAACCCATGAACTTTTTCTCTTTATCTCCGCCTACCGGAGTGTTCCGTTTCTCTTCCCAGGAGAAACGGTCGTCATTTTTGTTTCCAAACATTCTTGTCCTCCCTGCTTTTCATCCTTATTCAGGCATGATGAAGCCTGACTTCTATCTGAAAATGTCTGTTTCATGCACATTCAGAAAATACAAATCTTTTGATATGATAGCACATCTGTATGAAAAAATCATTATTCTGAAAAAGAATTAAAAGAATCTTCACATTTCGTAAGATTTCCTTACAGACACAAAAGATACCGCCGGAAATAAATTCCGACGGTATGATATGATTACAGATTTTTAATTCTCTCCATGGCACGGAGGGTATTTTCATGGGATCCGAAAGCTGTGAGACGGAAATATCCTTCTCCGCTCGGTCCGAATCCTGAGCCAGGGGTTCCCACCACATTGGCCTTATCAAGCAGGTAATCGAAAAACTCCCAGGAAGTCATTTTATCCGGTGTTTTCAGCCAGATATATGGTGCGTTTACACCGCCGAATACAGTAAATCCGGCATCTGTCAGCCCTTCCTTGATGGTCTTTGCATTTTTCATATAGTAGGCAACCTGTTCTTTTAACTGCGCTTTGCCTTCTTCCGTATAGCAGGCCCATCCCGCCTTCTGGATGATATACGGCGCGCCGTTATATTTGGTACCGTGACGTCTCGCCCAGAGAGCATGAAGGGATACATCTCCTGCCATCAGATCTTTTGGCACGACGGTAAAGCCCAGCCGGGTTCCGGTAAATCCGGCATTTTTGGAAAAGCTCCGCAGCTCAATGGAACAGGTTCTCGCTCCCTCACATTCATAAATGCTGTGCGGCACATCGTCTTCACTGATGTACGCCTCATAGGCGGCGTCATAAATAATGACCGCGCCGATGCGGTTAGCGTAGTCCACCCATTCCTGAAGCTGTGATTTGGTGATGGTCGTTCCTGTCGGATTATTCGGAATACACAGATAGATTAAGTCCGGGTTCTCCTTAGGAAACTCAGGGATAAAGTTGTTTTCCGCGGTACATGGCATGTAAATGACGTCACTCCAGGTCTCCGTGGCCGGATCATAGGTACCGGTTCTTCCCGCCATAACATTGGTATCCACATAAACCGGATAAACCGGGTCGCAGACAGCGATCTTATTGTCCTCGCTGAAAATCTCCTGGATATTTCCGGAATCACATTTCGCGCCGTCGCTGACAAAAATCTCATCGGCGCTGATATCGCAGCCTCTGTCTTTATAATCGTTTTTGGCGATGACATCTCTTAAAAATGCATACCCCAAATCCGGCGCATAACCATGAAAGGTCTCTGCATGAGCCATCTCATCCACTGCTTCATGGAGCGTCTCGATAATCTTGGGCGCCAGCGGCTGAGTCACATCGCCGATACCGAGACGGATAATCTCCTTATCCGGATGCGCCTTGCTGTACGTATCTACTTTTTTGGCAATATTGGAAAACAGATAGCTGCCTGGCAGTTTTAAATAATTATCATTAATTTTAAACATTTTGTCTCCTCTCCGGCTGATCGCCTGGTGCTGTTTTATATATTTATCCCGGAAAGCCGCGAACTGCCGGCTCCGGGACGATCTCCTATTCTTCCGGATACTCGTAAAGTTCCCCGTCGAATACCGTGGTTGCCGGTCCGGTCATATAAATCTGATTGGACTCTCTGTCCCATTCAATCTGCAGGTCTCCTCCCAGCAGATGAACGGTAATCTGGTTGTCTGTCTTATCGTTTAACACACAGGCCACCGTCGCCGCACAGGCGCCGGTGCCACAGGCGAGAGTCTCCTCTGCGCCTCTTTCCCATACACGCATGTTGACATTATTTCTGTCAATGACTTCCACAAATTCCGTGTTGATTCGTTTAGGAAAACGGGTGTGATTCTCAAAACATGGTCCGATCATCCTGATGTCCAGATCCTTCACATGGTTCATAAAGACCACCGCATGGGGATTCCCCATGGATACGCAGGAAATGTGATACTCTCTTCCGTTGACTTCAATCGGTACATTGACCACCGGATTCTCTTTATATCTGACCGGAATCTTCTCCGGATCCAGCACCGGCTCGCCCATGTTGACGCAAACGAGAGATACTTTTCCGTCTTCCACCGTCAATTTTAAATGTTTGACGCCGCCCAGAGTCTCCACGGTAATATCCGTCTGGTCGGTCAGCCCGTTGTCATACACATATTTACCCACACAGCGAATGCCGTTTCCGCACATCTCCGCCTGTGATCCGTCAGAATTATATATATCCATCCGGAAATCCGCTTTATCTGACGGACAAATGAGAATCAGTCCGTCAGAACCGACTCCAAAATTCCGGTTACTGACAAACTTCGCCAGCGCTTCCGGATTCTTTACTTCTTCCTCAAAACAATTAACATACACATAATCGTTTCCGATGCCATGCATCTTTGTAAACTTCATTGCCTTCTCCTTTCCTTTGCGTTTTCTCGCCGCAGCGTTCCCGGTCTTCCGCCTGAACAATACGTCCCTCTTCTTTCATCCCGCAACCGGAATCGCCGTGAACAGGATCAAAACATATCAAGAACCATGTATGCAGTCTCCACCAGATTAATGCCGCTATCCATGCTTTGCTTCTGGAGATAACGATGCGCTTCTTCCTCTGAACAGCCGTTTTTCCCCATCAGCAGTTCTTTGGCTTGATTGATGACACTTTGTTCCTCAGTCGTACGGACTTTTGGCTTCGTCCTGCCTTTTTTCAGACGGCGGACAATCTCTCCCTGTAATTCCGCCACCAGATCCACCAAATCAAAGCCTCTCATAGGAAGCGGCAGCCAGGTCACATCATCTTCCCCGTATTCCTGCCACTGTTCCCGTCTGGCCACCACGACCATCTCAAAATAATCCGGCAAATATTCTTTGAGCTCATGATATACCATATCAACAAACCGGATGCCGCAGATCAGCACGCCTGACTCAAGACGCTCCACGGCCTCCATGGCCCGGGCGCCGGTCAGACATACGGCTGCCACGTCATATCCGTTTTTCACAAGAATATTTTTAATTTTTAATGCAACTTCCTTTTTTGGGAAAACAACAATTATATTAATCAATTCTTTCACCTGCAGCCATTTGATTGTGTGGTTTCCTGTGAATACTAAAACTTGTAAAGATACTCGTCGATTTCCCACTGCGAAACATATTTACAGTATTCATCCCACTCTCTCTTTTTCGCTTCCAGGAATTTACCTGCGATGTGCGGACCTAAGATGCTTTGCAGAAACAAATCTTCCTCAAAAGCTGTACATGCCTCTCCGAGAGTTCTCGGAAGCTCACCGATTTTCATACTCCTGAGCTGTTCATCTGTCAACATATACATATTTCTTCCCACCTGTTTTGGCGGCATCAATTTATTTTTAATGCCATCAAGCCCGGCGGCCAGACAAAGCGCCATAACCAGATATGGATTGGAAGCACCGTCCGGACTGCGGAATTCCACCCGGGTGCCGGCGCCTCTTGCCGCCGGAATCCGAATCAGCGGACTCCGGTTCATGGAAGACCAGGCAATACTCACCGGCGCCTCATAGCCCGGTACCAGACGCTTGTAGGAATTTATCAGAGGATTACAGATACAGGTCATGCCCCGCACATGTTGCATCAGCCCTGCCACGAAATGATAACAGTCCTCGCTTAATCCTTCCGAATCTTTTTTGTCAAAGAAAATATTTTTTCCGTCTTTTTCCAGCGACATATTGATATGCATACCGGAACCGTCCACATTCTGTATCGGTTTCGGCATGAAAGTCGCGTGAAGGCCATGACGTTTTGCGATAGTTTTTACCGTCATCTTAAATGTCATAATCTTATCGGCGGTGGCAAGAGCATTATCGTATTTAAAATCTATTTCATGCTGCGCCGGAGCTACCTCATGGTGGGAAGCTTCTATCTCAAAGCCCATCTGCTCCAGATTAAGGATGATATCTCTTCTGGCATTTTCTCCCAAATCCAGCGGCGTTATATCAAAATATCCCGCCTTCTCATGGGTAATCACCGTCGGCTGCCCGTTGTCATCGGTATGAAAGAGGAAGAACTCGCATTCCGGACCCACTTCAAAGGTATAGCCCATCTCTGATGCTTTCTCCAGCACTTTTTTTAGCACATACCGGCTGTCCCCCTCAAAAGGAATGCCCTCCGGACGATAGACATCACACATGAATCTTGCCACTCGGCCGTGCTGCGGTCTCCATGGAAGAATCTCAAAAGTATTCAAATCCGGATACAGGTACATATCGGACTCTTCGATTCGCACAAATCCTTCAATGGAAGAGCCGTCAAACATGCATTTATTGTCAAGGGCACGTTCCAACTGGCTGGTTGGAATCGCCACATTTTTCAATGTGCCGAACAGATCGGTAAATTGCAGACGTATAAACTGTACGTCATTTTCTTCCACAAGCTGTATAATATCCTGTTTGGTGTATTTTTTCATGTCCAACCTCCATATATTTACGGATATTTATGGATTAGTTACATTTTATGCTCTTCTTCAATCTCCTCGTCGATACGGGCCACATCCACCAGAGATAAATCATCTCGGCAGTCAGATTCCAGACTGGTTAAAAGTGCGTTAGCCGTATCGATGGAAGTCAGGCAGGTCACACCGGTTTCCACCGCATGACGGCGGATGATGAAGCCGTCCTTGCTTCTCTCAATTCCCTGGGACGGAGTATCGAGAATCAAATCAATCTGATGTCCGAGAATCAAATCCAAAAGGTTCGGGCGGTTTTCTTCTATCTTATTGACCCGTTTAGCCGGTACGCCGTTGTCTCTTAAACATTTACAGGTACTTCTGGTGGCATAAATTTCATAGCCCAGGGCGGCAAACCGGCGTCCCACTTCCACCGCTTCCAGCTTATCGGCGTCTTTGACGGTCATAATCATCTTTTTATGTTTCGGCAAATTGATACCTGCGCCAAGGAAGGCTTTGTAAAGCGCCTCCTCATAATTTCTGGAAATACCCAGACATTCTCCGGTGGATTTCATTTCCGGTCCAAGGCTGACGTCGGCTCCACGGATTTTCTCGAAGGAGAATACCGGCATCTTGATGGCCCAGTATGGGGATTCCGGCGCCAGTCCCGGCTCATAGCCCAGATCTTTTAATTTCTGTCCAGTCATCACTTTTGTGGCAAGATCTACAATCGGGATGCCCGTCACCTTGCTGATATACGGAACCGTTCTTGAAGAACGCGGGTTTACCTCGATGACATAAACTTCATCCTGGTATACAATGAACTGAATGTTGATGAGTCCCACCACATGGAGGGCTCTTGCCAGCAGTCTTGTGTAATGGGCGATGACCTTTTTAATCTTCCGAGAAAGGTCTCTTGCCGGATACACGGAAATACTGTCTCCGGAATGGATACCGGCTCTCTCCACATGCTGCATGATACCCGGAATCAGGATGTCTTCGCCGTCGCAGACCGCGTCGACTTCCACCTCCTTACCCATGAGATATTTGTCAATAAGGATCGGATGTTCCTGGGTATACCGCTGAATGATATCCATGAATTCCACGATATCTTTGTCGGCAACCGCAATCTGCATACCCTGACCGCCCAGTACATAAGATGGACGGATTAACACCGGATAGCCCAGCTCGTTGGCTGCGCGAAGAGCTTCTTCTTTCGTAAATACCGTGTCTCCCTTTGGTCTCGGGATGCAGCATTCCTCAAGAATCTGGTCAAAAAGCTCTCTGTCCTCCGCAGCGTCCACATTTTCCGCACTGGTTCCCAGAATCGGCATACCGATTTTATTTAATTTCTCTGTCAGTTTAATGGCAGTCTGTCCACCGAATTGTACCACAGCTCCGTCTGGTTTCTCCAACTCCACGATGTGCTCCACATCTTCCTCGGTCAACGGCTCAAAGTACAGCTTATCCGCGATATCGAAGTCGGTGCTGACGGTCTCCGGGTTATTGTTGACGATGATGGTCTCATAGCCCATTTTTTTGAATGCCCAGACACTGTGAACGGAACAGTAGTCAAACTCGATACCCTGGCCGATCCGGATCGGGCCGGAACCGAGAACCATAATCTTTTTCTTGCCGCTGTTCTCTTCCACTTCATTGAAACTTCCGAAACAGGAATAATAATACGGTGTCTCCGCGTCAAACTCTGCCGCGCAGGTATCCACCACCTTATAGGCAGGTTTAATATCCATCTGGCAGCGGAGATTCTTCACATAAGCCTCATCTTTTCCGATGAGCTGCCCGATCACGGTATCCGGAAATTCCATCCGTTTTGCTTCACGCAGCAGCGCCTCATCCGGCTCGCCGCCACAGTTTTTCAGGGCTCCTTCCATCTCAACGATATTATTGAACTTATCAATAAACCAGCGGTCAATCATCGTGATATCATGGATCATCACCGGATCCATCTTCCTTCTCAATGCTTCCGCAATACAGTAAATACGCAGGTCGTCCACGATATGAAGATGTTCTTCCAGTTCTTTATCGCTTAATTTATCAAAGTCTCCGTGCATGAGGCTGTCCACATGCTGCTCCAGAGAACGCAGCGCTTTCATGAGCGCGCCCTCAAAGTTGGTACAGATGCTCATAACCTCTCCCGTAGCCTTCATCTGTGTGGTCAGATGCCGGGAAGCGGAGATAAATTTATCAAACGGAAGACGCGGCACTTTTACGACACAGTAGTCGAGGGCCGGCTCAAAGCTGGCAAAGGTCTTTCCTGTGACCGCGTTTTTAATCTCGTCCAGGTTGTATCCCAACGCAATCTTGGCGGTAACTTTGGCGATAGGATATCCGGTAGCCCTGGACGCCAGCGCGGAAGAACGGCTGACACGAGGGTTGACCTCAATAACACAGTATTCAAAGCTGTCCGGATGCAGGGCAAACTGTACGTTACATCCGCCTTCCACTCCCAGCTCGGAAATGATATTTAAGGCAGAGTTTCTAAGCATCTGGTACTCTTTATCTCCCAGGGTCTGGGATGGAGCGACCACGATACTGTCTCCGGTATGCACGCCCACCGGGTCGATGTTTTCCATATTACAGATAGTAATACAGGTTCCGTTTCCGTCCCGCATTACCTCATACTCAATTTCTTTCCAGCCGGCGATGCAGCGCTCCACAAGCACCTGTCCCACACGGCTCAAACGAAGACCGTTCTGGATGATTTCCACAAATTCTTCTTCATTCTCGGCAATACCGCCGCCGCTGCCGCCCAGAGTATAGGCAGGACGCAGCACCACCGGATAACCAATCTCCTTCGCGTAAGCAAGGCCGTCCTCCACATTGGTGACAATCTGGCTCGGCGCGATAGGTTCCCCGATCTTCTCCATGGTCTCCTTAAACGCTTCCCGGTCTTCCGCCTTCCGGATGGTCTTTCCGGTTGTTCCAATGAGCTTCACCTTATGCTCTTTTAAGAATCCGCACTCGTCAAGCTCCATGGCAATGTTCAAAGCCGCCTGTCCGCCCAGAGTAGGCAGAAGGCTGTCCGGGGACACTTTTAAGATAAGTTTCTTAATCACTTCCGGTGTCAGCGGCTCAATATATACTTCATCGGCAATATCTTTATCGGTCATGATGGTCGCCGGATTGGAGTTGACCAGGACCACATGGATGCCTTCTTCTTTCAAAGAACGACATGCCTGGGTTCCTGCGTAGTCAAACTCTGCGGCCTGTCCGATGACAATCGGGCCGGAACCGATGACGAGAACTTTTTTTATACTGGGATTTCTAGGCATCTTTCGCTACCTCCATCATATTCATAAATTCTTTAAACAAAAACTCGGAATCATTTGGTCCCGGGCAGGCTTCCGGATGGAACTGCACTGTCATGACATTTTTACCCAAATAATGGATTCCTTCCAGGGTACCGTCATTGACATTGATAAAGCTCACCTCTGCCACATCCCGCTTCAGGGAATCTTCCATAACCACATAACCGTGGTTCTGAGAGGAGATGTACACCTTTCCGGTCTTTAAATCTTTCACCGGATGGTTAGCTCCCCGGTGCCCATAACGCATTTTCTTTGTATCCGCACCATTGGCCAGCGCCATGAGCTGATGTCCGAGACAGATGCCGAAAATCGGCACGTCGGTGGCAAAAAGCTTTTTCAGTTCCTCAATAATCTCCACACATTCTTTTGGGTCTCCCGGGCCATTGGAGAGCATGATGCCGTCCGGCTCATCGGCAAGAACCTCCTCTGCCTTTGTGTAGGCAGGATAGACAGTAACCTGACATCCCAGCCGGTTTAAGGACTTTTCAATGTTATATTTTGCGCCATAATCCATCAGCGCAACTTTAAAGCCGTCACCTGGCAGCACTCTCTTCTCCTTACATGATACTTCCCGGACAACGCCCTGTACTTTGTAGGCTCTGATCCGTTCCAGTTCTTTATCAAGGTCAAAATCTTCTCTGGTGGTAATCAGCCCATTCATGACACCGTGCTCTCTGGAAATCTTTGTGAGATATCTGGTGTCCACGCCGGCGATTCCGGGAATATCGTATTTCTTCAAAAATGTATCCAGTGTCATCTCATTACGGAAATTACTGGCCAGCTTGGAATATTCTCTCACAATGAGACCGCTGGTCCATGGATGAACAGATTCCATATCCTCCGTACAAATGCCGTAATTGCCAATCAGGGGATAGGTCATTACCACCGACTGTCCCGCATACGACGGGTCCGTCAGTATCTCAAGATAACCTGTCATGGAAGTGTTAAAAACGATTTCACTGATGACTTCCTTCCGAGCGCCAAAGCTTTCTCCCGTCAACACCGTTCCATCTTCTAAGATTAGAAATGCTTTCATGATGTCTCGTTCCTTTCTATATAGAACATTAATTATGGTTTACACAATATAAATAATTCTCGCAACGACCGTTTTCACCTGACGTACTGTCTCATTCATTTTCAGTATCATGACGCAGAATGAATTACCACTCTGCAAGGCGGAAAACTTTTTGCGTGCGCGCAAAAAAAAAGACGGGAACCCCCGGCTTAGAAAAAGCGAAACGTAAGCAGTCCATCCGCGCCGGGAGCGTATCTTTTTTCTTCATCATTCTGCCTTTTCGGCATCCTGCACATCATCCATTCAGACAGAATTCAGACTACGCCACCGTATCATTGCTTAAATTGCTAAGATTCTAACATATATTATCCTCAAATACAAGAGTGGAAATATGAATTTTTCAATTTTTTAACTATCGTTTATATTTTCACAAGCTTCTGTCCTGTCTTTTTCCCTTCTCCCGGTTTCCACGTCATCATATTTGAAAATTCCCGGTTTTCCTTATTTTGTTAAGCAATATAGTTAAATAAAGACGCAAAAATAACGGTACGATTTCTTTCCTTATGAAATCAGCGTACCTTATTATGCAATTATTTTTTTTAATCCTGCAAAATGTCGTCAGTTCAGCTCCGCAATCCTGTAAGCTGCATCTGCATCTGACGGACTTTCTCTCCGGAAGAACCTACGGTCAGCGTATATCCCGGCCAGGAAGCCGTCACACCGGATATCATATCGGCAGTATTGATATAGATATCACTTCCATATTTTTTTATTAGTATATGCGGCAGACAGGGAAACGATTACTGAGTCCCTTTTCCCCCACTGGAAAAATATTATAAATTCTGTTATTATCATTATTTGAAAATATACAAAATCAGAAAGATAATCATAACCAGAGAGGTGCATCCATTTATGAATAAAATAAATTATCAAAAAAAACTGGACAAAATCACCGGGCAGATTGGCGGAAATCTGCCGGAAGAACAAAAACCTCATTTATTTCTTCATGCCTGCTGCGCCCCTTGCAGCAGTTACGTCCTGGAATATCTGACCCGGTATTTTCATATCACACTGTTTTTCTATAATCCTAATATTACGCCGGAAACAGAATATGAAAAGAGAATCCATGAATTACAGCGGTTCATCCGGGAAGTCGGCTATGAGGAACGGGGACAGGTCGCTTTAATGGAAGGCGATTACAATCCGGATTGTTTTTTTGAAATGGCAAAAGGCATGGAGGATCTCCCGGAACGGGGAAAACGCTGCTGCCACTGCTATGAGCTTCGAATGCGGGAGTCCGCCCGGAAAGCGGCCAGGCTCCATGCCGATTATTTTACCACCACCCTCTCCATCAGCCCCCATAAGAACGCTCAATGGATTAATAAGATTGGCGAACGGCTGGCAGAGGAATACGGTGTGCGCCACCTGCCTTCTGATTTCAAAAAGAAAGGCGGATATCTCCGGTCCATCGCCCTGTCGGAAAAATATCATCTTTACCGGCAAAATTATTGTGGATGTGTATTTTCTAAGCGGGCAGCGGAAACCTAAATAGCTTTACACACATCTACGACCTCCACATCCTGATTCACGGGAAAATTTCCATTCACACATATATATTGTAATCAAAACTACACAAAAAAACTGCCGGCTCATACCGGCAGTCTTTAGTATATCACGTCTTCTTTATAAACTTATTCCCGCATTTGGGGCAGGTAATCTCAATCTTTCCCTTGCCTTTTGGAACCCGGATTTTCTGTGAACAGACGGGGCATTTGAAAAATCGGAAAATCTGTGCCTGTTCCCGCTCCTCGCTCTTTCTGTCGAAGTATTCAAAGAGCGGCCGCATTATTTTTAAAAAACGTTCGTTTTCTCTCCTTCTTTTCTGGTGATTGTGTGAAAAGAAACGCAACAGGCAGAGCAACAGAGGAATCAAACCGATTGGATTGAGGTTCCGTATATTTTCCACCGGAATCACTGCCGTCAGCAGGTTGATCAGAATACTCAAAATCAGCAGCCCACAGGATAATCCGTCGATACCGTATATTCCATGAAAAAAGTTCTTAAAACGATTCATTTTTCTTCTCCTGTTTCTTTCCGTGTTCTGACACGATTATTTTTAAATAAATACCTTTTATTTATGGTCGCACATTAACCATATTAATCGCTTCTCAAAATAGGAACAAATATATTCATTTCATTATTTCACAGAAATTGTACTCCGTCAAGATTTACTATTTTCCTATGATGGCACTATCCCGCTTTCTTAAAAAAAGTATGATTTTTATAAGAAATTCGTCAGATTTTCATATTATTTTCACAAGATTCCCCGCGGTTTTGACGTCTCCGCTATAAAGTGTAGTTGCGTATTTGTATGCCCGATGCCGCAAATCTTCCCGCTCTTATTTCAGCAACGACTGTTTCATCACCTGGATAAATTCCTGATTATTCTTTGTTCTCTTAAAAAACTGGAGAATCTGCTCTATGTTCTCTTCCGCACGGTTTCCGGACATTTCCCGATGCAGAGCGAATACAATCTCCTGCTCTTCTTTAGAAAGAAGCAGGTCATCCCGGCGGGTTCCGGATTTCTGAATATTGATGGCAGGGAAAATTCTCTTTTCAGACAGTTTTCTATCCAGTACCAGTTCCATATTTCCGGTACCTTTAAATTCTTCAAATACTACATCGTCCATCTTGCTTCCGGTATCCACCAAAGCGGTGGCAAGAATCGTCAGACTGCCGCCTTCCCGCATGTTTCTGGCTGCTCCGAAGAATTTTTTCGGCATATGTAATGCCGCCGGGTCAAGGCCGCCGGACAGGGTCCGTCCGCTGGGCGGCACCACCAGATTGTAAGCTCTTGCCAGACGGGTGATGCTGTCAAGAAGAATTACCACATTCTCACCATGTTCCACCAGACGTTTGGCTCGCTCTAAAACCATTTCAGATACCCGTTTATGATGCTCTGGAAGTTCGTCGAAAGTGGAGTAGATTACTTCTGCATTTGGACCCTCGATATATTCTCTGATATCCGTCACTTCCTCCGGTCTCTCGTCAATAAGCAGGACAATAAGTTTCATATCCGGATATGCAGTGGTAATACTTTTGGCAATCTGCTTTAACAGTGTCGTCTTTCCGGTTTTTGGCTGGGAAACAATCATCCCTCTCTGCCCTTTTCCGATCGGAGAAAGCAAATCCACCATACGCATGGACACCGGCGCTCCCGGTATTTCCAAGCGAATCCTCTCGTTAGGGAAAATTGGCGTCAAATCTTCAAAACTTTTCCTTCTCTGGGCTTCATACGGTTTATATCCGTTGACTGACTCCACATAAAGAAGCGCGCTGTATTTCTCATTTTGTGTTTTCACCCGGGTATTTCCCACCAAAATATCACCGGTCTTTAAATTAAATCTTCGTATCTGGGACGGAGAGACATACACATCATTCTCTCCCGGCAGATAATTCTCACAGCGGATAAAACCAAAACCGTCCGGCATCACTTCCAGAATGCCGTTGGCTTTTTCACCGCTGTCCAGGCTCTCCAATTCACTTTTCATGCCATTTTCCGCACGGACGTTTTCTGTACGGTCATTATCCGTCGACTTGTTCTGCTCCACCCTTCCGGCATCTGCCCGTCCATATTCCAGATGTTCCTCAGTATGTCGTCTGTGTTCCTGTTTCTCTGTTTTTCCCTTTTCATTGAACTGAGCGGGCTGTCGTTCCGAATGAAAAGCATTATTTGATGGATTCTCCGTCTCCAACAGACGCTCAATCAACTTCTCCTTTTTCAACGTACTGATTCCCCGGAGTCCTTTTTCCTTCGCGGCAGTGCGTAATTGCAGTAATGTCATATTTCTATAATCCATATAAAACCTCCATTTATGTGTCAAAGCTTAAATCGTCACCTGCACGGCGCTTCTTCCACAGAAAAGGAAGACATTCCGGCTCCCGGACAGGCGACAGCAGTATGCATCTGCTCATCACGTGAAGCAAATACACAGACATGTCTATATTAAAATCAGGGTATAAGTTATATCTCAGAATAGTGAGATTGCTGATATGCATAAAAAAATTGTCTTTACAGAAACGAATTTTCTATATATTTAACACAATTATTTACATTACAACTATAATATCATATTTTTCAAAGAAAACAACTATTTTTCTTTTTTCTCTTTTATTTATCCGTTCATTTTCCATTCACAGGACTATCCTTTTTCAATTACGGTAAAGAATCACTTTTCATTTGCATTAACGTATTCCAGATGATAAAATAAATCTCTGGAAGGATGAAGGAGTATGGATCGCTATTATTCTTACAGTCGTTTCCTGAAGGAAACGTTCGGAGAAAAAGTCTATAAAGTCAGCATTGACGGCGGTTTTACCTGCCCGAACCGGGATGGAACTTTATCAACAGGGGGATGTATCTTTTGCAGCGAAGGCGGAAGCGGCGATTTTGCAGAGAGCGCCATTCTTCCTGTTTCCACACAAATTACCCGGGGCAAGGCGCAAAGCGGCAAAAAATATTCCGGCAGCAAATATATCGCTTATTTTCAGGCGTTCACCAACACTTACGGGCCTGTGGAACGGCTCCGCTCCCTCTATGAAGAGGCCATCTCGCCGGAAGAGATTGTCGCCCTTGCCATCGGCACCCGTCCGGACTGTCTTCCTCCACAGGCGCTTCAACTGCTGGAAGAAATCAATCGCCGAAAACCGGTATTTCTGGAACTGGGTCTTCAAACCTGTCACGACGCCACGGCCGCTTTTTTAAACCGTGGATATGAGACAAAGATTTTCACGAAAGCCGTCAAAGACTGTGCTGCCCGCGGCATCCGGACCACCGCTCACCTGATTCTCGGTCTTCCCGGAGAATCTCCCGACATGCTGGCAAAAACCATACAATATATAAATACGCTGCCTGTGGGCGGCGTCAAGCTGTCCATGCTCCATATTTTAAAGAATACCCGGCTGGCTGAAATCTATGCACAAAAGCCCTTTCCCCTGTTTACACAGGACAGCTATGTTTCCTGTGTGATTTCCTGCATTGAAATGCTCCGCCCCGACATTGTTATTGAGAGAATAACCGGCGACGGGCCGAGGAATCTGCTCATTGCTCCCGCATGGAGCCTTCATAAAAGACAGGTTTTAAATGCCATTCATCAGGAAATGAAACGACGCGGCTCTTTTCAGGGAAAGAGCTGGCAGGGATAATTTATACACGAAACGGAGAGAAAAATGTCTGAAGAATCGCTCACTTTATATAAATTAATGGTACTATACATGCTGAATAATCTGGATTTTCCGTTGACCACTTCACAGCTCAGCGAATTTTTTGTCACCCATGGCTATACCTCATATTTTCATATGCAGCAGGCAGTCAATGAGCTGGCAGAATCCTCCTTTATCCGCGGTGAATTAATCCGCAACACCACTCACTATCATCTAACCCAAAACGGTCGGGAAGCCCTCCAGATGTTTGACGCCAAAATATCCGACGCCATCAAAAATGATATTCTCGATTATTTCAAGGAAAATAAATATCAGCTCCGCAAGGAGGTGGACATCATTGCAGATTACTATCCTCTCAAAAAAGGAGAATATATGGTACATGCTCAGATTAAGGAGCGCGGTACCATCCTCATGGAGCTGAATATCAATGTGGTATCCAAAGAGCAGGCCATCGCAATCTGTGATAAATGGTCGGAAAAAAGCGACACAGTTTACTGCCATGTGATGGAGACGCTGCTTTTGGACAACTGACAAAAAAACAAGGAGAAGACCCCGCCTTTTCATAACGGGCTCTTCTCCTTTTCTACCCTTTTTGCCTATTTATATCTTTTTTATGTCCTTTTCCCTGTTTATGGTTCTTTTTCTCTCCCAGGATAGCCTTGAAAAATGCTATTCTTCCTCCGGAATCTCCATCTCTTCTCCCAGGGCGTAGGTTTCAATCAGCTCCCATATTTCATCCCGGCCCTGTTTTGTGACCGCCGAAAACGGAACAATCGGCACGCCTTCGATCACTTTCAGGGTATCCTCCAACTGCTTTAACTGTTTTTTTAACTGGCTCCGCTTGATTTTATCCGCCTTGGTGGCAACAATGACCGGGGAGAATCCATTGCTGAGGATCCACCGGTACATCTGAATGTCATTGGCTCCCGGCTTATGACGCAAATCGACGAGCAAAAAGACCATGCGAAGCTGTTGGGAGGTGTGCAGATAATTCTCGATCATCGGCCCCCATTTCGCTGAAACCTCTTTTGATACCTTCGCGTAACCGTATCCCGGAAGATCTACAATGTACATTTCCTTATTGACATTATAAAAGTTAATGGTCTGGGTTTTCCCCGGCTGACCAGAAGTTCTCGCCAATGATTTCCGATTGACAAGAGCGTTGATCAGGGAAGACTTTCCAACGTTGGACTTTCCGGCAAAAGCCACCTCCGGAAGCTGATTATGCGGAAGCTTGCTTGTAATGCCGCAAACCGTTTCCAGTTCTACATTTTTTATGATCATATATGTGTTCTCCTCGCTTTCTCCGCGATTGCGGGGAATGTGGAAAGGTTATCCGACAAATGCTTTTTCAAGCACCTGGGACATATCTTCCACAAATGTAGTCTTCAGTCCGTCTGTGATTTCTTTATCCAGTTCCCGGATATTTCGCCGGTTCTTATCCGGTACCAGCACTTCCTTCATGCCGGCTGCCTTGGCTGCCAGAAGTTTTTCTTTTAAACCGCCGATCGGAAGAACCCGGCCGCGGAGCGTAATCTCACCAGTCATGGCCAGATCGCCCCGGACTTTCTTTTCGGTGATGGCGGAGAGCATGGCGGTGGTCATGGTAATTCCCGCAGACGGTCCGTCTTTTGGCACGGCTCCCTCCGGGATATGAATATGAATATCATGTTTCTCAAAAAATTCACTGTCAATTTCGTACTTCCTTGCGATGGAGCGGATGTAACTCAAACCAATCTGGGCAGATTCTTTCATGACGTCGCCCATGCGTCCGGTGAGCGCCAGCTTTCCCTTTCCGGGCATCACATTTACTTCGATGGAAAGAGTGTCTCCGCCGACACTGGTCCATGCCAGGCCACGAACGATACCCACCTGCGGTTTCGTCGCCTTTTCTTCTTCGGAATACGGCGCTGTTCCCAGCAGTTCTTCCAGGTCTTCCGCACGCACTTCCAGCTTATCCTGTCCCTCGATGATTGCCCGGGCAGCCTTTCGCATGATTCTGCCGATTTTCCTCTCCAGATTCCGGACTCCCGCCTCTCTCGTATAGGAACGGATGATTTCATATATAACCTCGTCCGTCATCACAATCTGTTTCTTTAAAATACCGTTGGCTTTTCGCTGCTTGCGGATTAAATATTGCTTCGCAATGTGGAATTTTTCATTTTCCGTGTAACTGGACAACTCGATAATCTCCATACGGTCAAGGAGCGGTCTGGAAATGCGTTCCGGTTCATTGGCTGTGGCAATGAAAAGTACCTCGCTCAAATCCAGCGGTACTTCCAGATAATGATCGCGGAAATTAACATTTTGTTCTCCGTCTAAAACTTCCAGAAGAGCGGACGCAGTATCTCCTTTATAATCGCTGCTGACTTTATCAATTTCATCCAGAAGCATCAGCGGGTTCCTCACACCGGCCTGACGGATACCTTCCGCAATCCGTCCCGGCATAGCGCCCACATAGGTCTTTCTGTGCCCGCGGATTTCCGCCTCGTCGTGGACACCTCCCAGAGAAATCCGGACATATTTTTTATTCAGCGCCCGGGCGATGGATTTGGCAATGGAAGTTTTTCCGGTTCCCGGCGGTCCCACCAGACAAAGAATCGGCGTCTCTCCTTTTCTGGTCAGAGAGCGTACCGCCAGATAGTCAAGGATTCTCTCTTTTACTTTTTCCAGGCCGTAATGGTCTTCTTCCAGAATCTCCGTGGCTTTCTTCAAATCTTTATTATCCTTGGAGCCCTTTTTCCACGGCATCTCCAGCATGGTCTCGATATAATTTCGCATGACAACGCTCTCAGACGCCATGGGCGGCACACTTTTAAAACGGTTGATTTCCTTCCGAATCTTGTCTTTTACTTCTTTGGATGCGTAAAGCTTTTCACATTTCTCCAGATATTCATCCGCATCGGAAGAAACATCCTCTTCACCCAGTTCCTTGCGAATCACCTTCTGCTGTTCCCGAAGAAGATAATCCTTCTGGTTCTTATCCACATTCTTCTTCACTTTTTCGGTTATCTCATTGCGGATATCGCTGATTTCCGATTCCTCCATCAGAATATTCATGAGCATTTCCGACTGACGGATGACACTGGTCTCTTCTAAAAACTTCTGCTTTCTTTCCAGATCAAAGGGAAACTCCGAAGCCAGCTCGTACATAAGAGGGAGAAGTTTCCCCTTATCCAGAGCCGCCTGAATCTGATTGGTAAGAAAACCCGGATTTTTGACGATGAACTCACTGAGAAGATCGTTGATCAGACGAAAACGGGCTTTCTCGTCGTTTTCTCCTTCCGGAAAATCATCAGAAAAAATGCGTTCTACAATAACCCACGGGCATGGCTTCACATCCTGAAAGTCCAGCACCTTTGCCCTGGCAATGCCTTCCACGAATACACGCAGAATTCCCTGTCCCGCCTTGACCATCTGCTGGATTCTGGCGATGGTTCCGACCTGATACAAATCTTCCTTTGACGGATTTTCTTCCGCCGGATCTTTTTGGTTCAGTAAAAAAATCAGTTGATTGTAATTGACCGCCTCTTCCAGCGCTTTCAGGGATTTGGCCCTGGAAACTTCAAAAAAGGCTGATGTATCCGGATAAATCATCTTCCCCCTAAGCGCCAGCGCCGGGAATGATCGATTCTCCATAAAATTCCTCCTTTAGAATCATAAAGGGCCGGCACAATAAATGCAATGCACATATCCTTGTGTCAGCCCGTTGTTCATGATGTTAAGCAATTTCGTTGCCGGTTTTTTTCCTGTGTTTTTTGGTAATGCTTTTCTTGCTGACGGGCTCATCATGATAAGTCAAAATCGGTTCCCCGGTTCCCTCCACCGCTTCCGCGGTAATGGTACAGGTCGCCACCAGCTCATCAGAAGGAATGGCGTACATTAAATCCATAACTACTGATTCCACTATGGACCGGAGTCCTCTGGCCCCCGTCTTTCTGGCAATGGCCTTCTCAGCAATGGCTTTCAGAGAGTCCTCTGTAAAAATCAATTCCACTCCATCAAGCTCAAAAAGCTTCTGATACTGTTTCACAAGAGCGCTCTTTGGCTCTGTGAGAATACGGATCAGCGCTTCCTCATCCAATGGATCCAGTGAAACATTGACCGGTACACGGCCGATAAACTCCGGAATCAGACCGAACTTCACGAAATCTTCCGGCAGTACCTGTTTCAGCAGTTCGCCGACATTCTTTTTTTCTTTTCCTGCCACCTCTGCCTGAAAACCGATGGACTTCTTTCCGATACGGCTCTCAATAATCTTTTCCAAACCATCAAAGGCTCCGCCGCAGATAAAGAGAATATTCGTTGTGTCAATCTGTAAAAATTCCTGATGCGGATGCTTCCTTCCACCCTGAGGAGGAACGGAAGCCACAGTACCCTCAAGAATCTTGAGCAGCGCCTGCTGTACTCCCTCGCCGGAAACATCTCTGGTGATGGAAGTATTTTCTGACTTTCTCGTGATTTTATCGATTTCATCGATGTAAATAATGCCGGTCTGCGCTCTCTCGATATCGTAATCGGCGGCCTGGATCAGTTTCAGGAGAATATTCTCCACGTCCTCACCCACATAACCGGCTTCAGTTAATGCTGTGGCATCGGCAATGGCAAACGGTACGTTTAAAAGTTTAGCCAGAGTCTGTGCCAGCAGAGTCTTACCGGAACCGGTCGGTCCCAGCATGATGATATTACTCTTTTGTAACTCTATATCATAATTCTTATCTGTGAGAATCCGTTTATAATGGTTATACACTGCCACAGACAAGACCTTTTTTGCCTCTTCCTGTCCGATGACATAATCGTCCAAAAATGCCTTCATCTCTTTTGGCTTCATCAGGTTGATTTCCTGGGTGTCATCGTTATATTCTTCAAATTCGTCTTCCATGATTTCCGCACATACTTCAATACACTCATCACAGATGTATACGCCCTTTGGCCCTGCCACCAGCTTTCTCACCTGATCCTGGGTCTTATTGCAAAAGGAACAACGAAACTGCTTGTTATTGTCCGTTCGTGACGCCATTTTTTCACCTCTTTTACACTGTCAAATAACGGTGTTTCGCCTTTCGGCGTGGAAAACCGCACATTCTCAAGGAAAGGTTACCACAGCAATATATCGCGGTAACCTTAGTATATAAACTTACTGTGCTGCACAGGTTCATGGTTCCCGTCTTGTCGGAAACCGGTTGGCAGCCCTACTGTCTCTTGTCCACAACCACATCAATGAGTCCGTATTCCAGCGCTTCCTGTGCTGTCATATAGTTATCTCTCTCTGTGTCAGCCTTGATCTTTTCGTAAGTCTGTCCCGTATTCTCTGCCAGAATACGATTTAATTTTTCTTTGGTCTTTAAAATGTGGTCAGCCACAATCTCAATTTCCGTCGCCTGTCCCTGTGCGCCGCCTGACGGCTGATGGATCATAATCTCCGCATTCGGAAGCGCAAGACGCTTGCCTTTGGTTCCTCCTGCCAGCAGGAAGGCGCCCATGCTGGCCGCCATACCCATACAAATGGTGGATACGTCGCATTTGATAAACTGCATGGTATCATAGATAGCCATACCTGCGGTAACGGATCCTCCCGGACTCATGATATAAAGGTTAATATCTTTATCCGGATCCTCCGCCTCAAGGAAAAGCATCTGGGAGACAACCAGGCTGGCTGTCACATCATTGACTTCTTCTCCCAGAATAATAATTCTGTCTTTTAACAAACGGGAGTAAATATCATAAGATCTCTCCCCGTGACTGGTCTGCTCAATGACATAAGGTACTAAACTCACATTACTACCTCCTATTCCCTTACTATTCTAGCTGACTTTGAGTGGTACGCTCTTCTTACTCAGCGTCTCCGCCCTCATATTCAAGTTCTTCGGAAGCTTCTGTCACAACAGCCTGTTCTCTGATGAAGTCCACTGCCTTCTGGATGGCAATATCATTTTTCATATTTTCTCTTTCATCATCTCCCATATAAGAAGCGATCTGGTCTGCTTCCATCTGGTACATGGACGCCATTCTCTCGAATTCCTTATTCAGGTCTTCGTCTGTGGCTTCGATGTTCTCTGCCGCCACAATAGCTTCAAGAACCAGGCTGCTCTGGATTCTTCTTAACGCTTCCGGTTTCATGCTCTCTCTGAATGCATCCGGCTTCTGTCCGGTAAACTCTAAATACTGTTCAAAGGAGATACCCTGATAGCTTACTCTCTGCTGGAATTCCTGAACCATCTGGTCTACCTGGGAGTCCACCATGGCATCCGGAATATCCATCTGCGCATTCTCCACTGCTTTCTCTACCAGAATATTTTCCATGGTTCTCTTCGCCTGTTCCTCTTTGTCATTGAGAAGTTTAGCCCTGATATCTGCTTTGTATTCTTCCAGAGAATCAAATTCTGTGGTATCCTGCGCGAAATCATCATCAATCTCCGGAAGCTGTTTCTCGGTAATGCCAAGAATCTTTACATGGAAGTTCGCCGGTTTACCTGCCAAATCTGCTGCATGGTATTCTTCCGGGAAGGTCACTTCCACGTCTTTCTCATCACCGATATTCAGACCCACTAACTGATCCTCAAAAGTATCGATGAAAGAATGGGAGCCGATTTCCAGTTTCTGGCTCTCTGCTGTGCCACCGTCAAAAGGTACGCCGTCAATGGTTCCCTCATAGTTCAGAGTGATAATGTCTCCCTCTTTGATCGGACGGTCTTCAATGATAATCTCTCTTGCGTTCTGTTCCTGTGCCTCCTTCAGTTCTGCGTCCACTTCCCCGTCGGTCACTTCCACATCCTCTTTCTCTACTTCCAGTCCTTTGTATTGTCCGAGAGTTACTTCCGGTTTCACAGCGACGGAAACCGTAAAGATGAAATTCTCTCCCTTTCCAATCTGTGTCACATCCACTTCCGGACGGGAGACTACATCAAGCTTCGTCTCCTCCAAAGCGTCCGCGTATGCCTTTGGCATAATCTCATTGGCTGCGTCTTCATAAAAGACGCCTGCGCCGTATGTCTTCTCAATGATATTCATCGGAACTTTACCCTTACGGAATCCCGGAAGGCTGTAAGAACCTTTCTTTCTATTATATACTTTCTTGCAGGCAGCATCAAATTCAGCGGCTTCCACTTCAATGGTCAGCTTCGCCATATTATGCTCTAAATTTTCAACCTGTACACTCATTACGTTTCCTCCTTAAATCATATGTTCCTTATTTTTAACCTAAACAGGGAACGAGAAATCCAATCCACCTCATCCTGTTCAGTTCGGTTTTTTATAAATCTGAAAACACATTTTAGTATTATAGCATGTTAAGAGTTGGCTGTCCATATTTTTTTCGCAGAAGAATTTATGTTACTGGTCACTGCGTGAATAGTAACGAATTTAACAACAAAAGCCGCCGCCCCGGTCACAGACTAGGACGACAGCCTTCTGTCATTTATCTTTTTCCGTATTTTATAAGATTCCACCCGGAATCAGCTTTTTTGGCAAGTCGATTATTCCTCGCTGCTTCCCGCCATCTGCTGTTCCTGTTTTTTTATCATTTTACAAACCTTCTTTCCACCGATGGATCAGGCTTTTTTCGCTGTAATATTACCGTTGTAACCCGGTTTTAAATCCACACCGATTTCGTTGACAACTTCCATTTTTTAACGGTCCATTGCGTCCTTCGCTTCCGGTACTTCCTCCTGATTGGTTTTGGTATAACTTTTTGCCATTGTATTTTACCTCCATGTTATCTGGAATCATCCGGATGACATTTGTAAACCTATTATCTGCAAAAACAAAGCTATTATAATGGAAATTTTTGTGGCAAATAAAATTTACAGGATAAGATCTGCAATCTCCGACGGTTTTTTCACAAAGACTTTACCGCCCAGCTCCTCAAGCTTCTCTCTTTCCCGGAAGCCCCATTCGCATAAAATGCAATCCATCTCACAATTCTCTGCCGTGGCAAGATCCACCTCGGAATCTCCCACATAGACCGCCTTTTCCGTGGTACTTCCCAATTGCCGCAGCGCCTTCATGACGGTGTCCGGCGCAGGCTTTTTTCGGATACCTTCGCTCTCTTTTTCTCCGATAGCCACCGGAATAATTCCCTTAAAATAAATATCGTTAAGTTCTTTCACCGCAAAATCTCCCTTATTGGAGACTATGGCCATCTTGACGCCTTTCTCTTTCAACAGTTCCAGCGTCTCCATGATTCCGTCATAAGGCTTCGTCAGATCATTGCAGTGAATCTTATAATGTTCTTTAAAATTCGCAAAAATTTTATCGAAATCCGGATTTTCCCGATCTGAAGACAGCGCCCGCTGTATGAGCAGCACCATGCCGTTGCCCACAAACCGCCGCACCTCATCTTTTGTCCTGGCCGGATAGCCGTTGTTTTCCAGCGCATAATTAACACTGTTTTTCAAATCATCCAGCGTATCCAACAGAGTGCCGTCCAAATCAAAAATCACTGTATCTTTTTTCTGCATTTTTCTCACCTGTCCTTTTGTCCGAAACATCCTTCCCTCTTCCTGAGAAAGATTGCCTTCCCTTTTCAGAAGAATCTTTGTATTTTCTCTGGAAGCACCCTCCGAATCCATTTGCCAGAGCGACTTACACAGCTTATCTGCGAATCATTTTCCGGGAAATACTCTTAATATCCGTCGCCCCGCACATGGCCATGGTATCTTTAAGCTCCGCGGCCAGCTTCTCAATATACAGCCTCACGCCTTCCTCCTGTCCGCCGTACACCGCCTGCACAAATGGCCTTGCGATAAGCGCCGCGTCGGCGCCCATGGCCAACGCCTTGAACACGTCTATACCTGTCCGGATTCCGCCGTCCACAAAAATCTTCATGCGGCCTTCGTTCCATTCCACGATCTCTTCCAGCACCTCTGCCGTGGCCGGCGTCTGGTCAAGCACCCGGCCGCCGTGATTGCTCACCACGATGGCGGACGCTCCGGCCTCATACGCCTTCTTGGCGCCTTTCACCGTCATGATTCCTTTGATAATAAAGGGACGCTCTGCGTCGTGTACGATCAAAGATAAATCTTCCACAGTCTTATTTCCCGCCGGCGGCTCCATATTTTTAAGGAACGGCAGTCCCGCCGCATCAATATCCATGGCGGCCATCATGGCGCCGCTCTCAAACACCAGGTCAAGCTTCTCATGGATGATCTCCATATTCCACGGCTTGATGGTCGGAATTCCTCTGCCATCGTTGTCCTTAATGGCTCTTGCAGCCGCCTGGAACACGTTTGGGTCTGTTCCGTCCCCGGTAAAGGCGGCGACGCCGTTTTTAGCGCAGGCGGAAACAAGAATCTGATTATACTCTTCATCGTCATATTTATCTCCGTAGTGCAGCCGCATGGCTCCCACCGGCCCCGCAAAAAACGGATAAGCGAATCTATTGCCGAACAGTTCAATGCCGGTATCCGGCTCCACATTTTCTCCGATGGTATCCATGTTCACCCGAATCTGCTGCCACTGGTCATAATTGCGGATGGCCACATCGCCAATCCCCTTGGCTCCCGGCCCCGGAATCTGATTCTTACAAGCCCGACCGTTACACACCGAACAGACTTTACAGTACGGACCCACCTCAAATCTTGCCTGTTTCATCACTTCTTCGTATGTCATATCTATCCTTTCCGATTTATATATTTTGTTTCATCAATAGTCAATCGATTTTAGGTATTACCTTATTTCACTTTCACGCTCTTTTTCTTCGACCAGTCAGAGTACACCCGGATTATCTGTCCGTTTGAGGATACATCTTTATAAGTGCGAATCCGCACATAATATTTTTTGTTCCGCTTCAGCTTTTTGATTGTCTTCGTGTTTTTCTTATTGTTTTTGATTATCACTGTTTTGACAGCCTTTTTGAACTTTTTATTTGTGGAATACTGAATTTCATAGCCGTCTGTATTTGTCCTCTGTTTTTTCCATTTGACCGTGATCTTCTTTTTACCTGCCGTCAACTTTTTGATGGTCGTCTCCTTTAAATCCAGAGTCACATTTACATTTGCGGAAGCCAGAACACTGCCGTCCGCCGGCGAAAGAAGAGTAATCGTCGCCGTGCCAATACTGGCTCCACGAAGATTACCTCCGGCGTCCACGGTGCAGACCGCCGGGTTGGAACTTTGGAATACGAGCGTCCGGTTCGTCACCGAAATATTTCCGAAAAATCCGTTGAAGGAAAGGGAGACCGTTCCATTCCCTCCAAGATTGATGGTATTGCTGCTCAAATTCATACTTATTGGAGCTACCTGCTGGTCAAAGGTTACCGCTACAGATGCATTTCCATCCTGATAAGCGCTTTGAGAGGCTTCCTCTATCGCACTTCCTCCAAAACACTGTACCCAGTAGCAGGTGCCATTGACTGTGACGGCGCCAATACCGATACTGGAATAATTCTGGCTAAGAATATTCCCCCGATGTCCCTGTGAATTCATCCAGGAATTCATGACAAATGTCGGACTTGTCTGCCCTGCGGCGATATTTTCTCCATACATTTTTTCCGTTGCCGAATAGCATATTTGTCCGTTTGGCCGATAATGGTCAAAATAAATGGCAATTTCGTAGGCCCGCTGCATAGCCGCGTCCAACAGATCTTTATCCATGGTCAAAGCCGGAAGTCCTTCCGCAGCTCTCTCCTGATTTACAAGGGCAAGGACTTCCCAGGCATCGCTGTAAGAGCGCTGTCCAGTCACAGTCACCTGTCCGCTTTCCGCCGCATGCACAGGCTTTGCCATAAGAAATGCACCGAAGACCGCCAATACCAGAACAGCCAGAATTATAAGTTTTTTCGCTGCATTTTGTTGTTTCATACTCTCCCTCCTCGTTTTCATCCTGACACAGCCAGAACTTTTGTTTGTATTGTGTTTTATTTGTATTGTATCATAACCGGTTCTTATCTCCCCACTCACACATCCCGTCCAGAATTGGAATCAGAGACATTCCCCGTTCGGTGAGGCTGTACTCCACCTTGGGTGGAATCTGCGGATATTCTTCCCGGTGAACCAGTTTATCTGCTTCCAATTCTTTGAGAGTTGAACTGAGCGTTTTGTAAGAAATTCCACCGATATATTTTTTCATCTCGTTAAATCGGACGACGCCAAACTCCATCAGCGTATATAGAATCGTCATCTTATATTTACCATTAATCAGCGACAACGTGTAACTGAATCCTGTGCTGCTGAGACTTTCATTGGAAATACATCTTTCTCCCATTTGTCCTCCTTTCTCCACATCGCTCACGCCCAAAACACTAACCTTTCAATAAGTATATTGCTTTATTGTAAGTACATCACTTCGGTGTAAGCATCGCACCTGAATATGCGTACTTGTTTTTTCATCTATTCTTGCTATGATTATAATATCTTCTTAAAACAAAGTCAATTTGGGAGGTAAAAAGAAATTACATTTCACAAAATAAAACGAAGGAAAATGAGGAACCATTCAATCAAAGCATTGAATCGTAACTTTCGTATTTTATCGGACGGCACTCAAATTCCTGTAAGCAGGACTTATTATCATGAACTCCATCGGAATTTTATGGAGCGTACATAGAATACAAAATAACAAACAGGAACTGTTTTATAAGGCGCACGTTTTCCTTTTACACATAAAGTATTTTTTGCAAGCCTTATAACAATTCCTGTTTTCTTATATCTATCATTTTATGTCTTGGCGTTTTTATGTATCATTGTCCGTATACACAATCTCCACCTGCGATTTATCGAAGGTAAACGCCTCTGATTTATTAAGGGTGACATTCTCGTTGGTCTTACTCACCTGATGAATCGTAATCTCATCCCCATCTTTCAACGCACTGGTTTTAATTTCAAGTTTCTGATCACTTTTAAAAACAGACCTCGTCAATATTCCATTAATATACACACGGCTGTATTCTGTAAAATTCTCACCTATCAGTTCGTATCTATTTTCCGTCTCTCTGACCTCTGTGACTTTCACAGGCTTCAAACTGTAACATAATGTTGTCGGTTCCAGTTCCTCCTCTCCTTCGTGGGAAAAATCGGCGCCGTACAGCATATCATATTGCAAAAGCTTCAGGTTCTTTCCTTCGTTTTTAGTTCCACTCATTGTTTGATGGAATTGATTGATAACTCCACTGTGAATATTAACCTGGGAAAGTACCTTGGACGCCAGTTCGTAAGCGGTGATATCCTCTGACTCTGTTTTTTTGTGACTGCTGTTATACCCGAAGTTATCCCAGATAAAATATGGAGTCTCATATTTATTGCCCTCTTTTAAGTCATCTGTCTCAAAATCCAGTCCCGGAAGATGGTCTCCATAGGCAATGACCATGGTATCCTCATCACTGTCTTCCAGCTTTTCAATCAAATCCTGCAAGAACGCATCCATCTCATAAATCTGATTGGCATAATATGTTACCTGATTCAGATAAGATTCATTGTATCCTTCGCCGGTCACTTGAATCCTAGATCCTTCCTGACTGTCCGTCGGATAATCACCGTGTCCCTGCACCGATATCGTGTAAATAATATCAGTGGAGGCAGTCTGCTCCATGGTGTCAAGAATATAATCTGTCAGAACAGCATCCTTTGCCCAGCCGGCTTCTGTCCAGTCATCCACCTTCATGTTTTCGATGGTAATAAAATTATCGAAGCCCAGATTGGAAAACACTTTATAGCGGTCATAGAACGAAGCGTTATTATTATGAATTACCGTACTCTCATAAGATAGATCTTTGAGCCAGTAAGCGATGCTTTCACATGTTTTCTTTTGAAGAACGCTTCGATACGGATATTCACCCGTGCCAAAATAATCGGTACTCATTCCGGTTATCACTTCAAATTCCGTGTTAATGGTTCCCGCGCCGTATACCGGCACCTGCAGCCATCCGGAAGTCGTTTCCTCCTGAAGCTGATGAAAAAACGGAATGGGGTCTTCCGAAATATTCAAATCTTTCACCTGCGTCAAATCAAAGAAAGATTCCAACTGAATAAAAATAATATTCGGCGTTCTGCTGTCTTCTGCATTCTCCTCCTCTTCCTTCCCGGCAAGAGCGTTGGAAATCTTTTTCTTGAGCTTGTTCACCCGATCCTTACTGTAATTAATCGGCCGGTCAATCCCCGTATCCAGGGCTGTAACGCAGAACCCATAAACAACACCGTAATCCTTATATCCGTTAATGGGATTGTCAAATTTACTGATTAACTGCCCTCTTCCAACACCTATATAGGCGAAGACTCCGAATGCGAGAAACAGTATCAGCACCAATACCGCGCTGGCCCGCCTGTCAAATGAAGCTCCGCTGGCAGGTGAATACAGGCACAGACATACCAGCCCGATGACCGCGCCAATCAGCAGAAGTACCAGCAGCACGATCTGCCACACTTCCAGATAGTTGTTCAACACCGGAAGGATTGACTTAACTACTGTCAAATCCACCGCGGTAAAGGGTGTTTTCCTTCCGGTCAACACCAGACCGTTCGTCAGGCCAATCAGGAACCAACATGCCGTAATGACTGTGTATACAAATATTTTCTTCTTGACAAGAAATACTACAGAAAGAAAGATAAAAAGGAGAGCCGCATTAAAAAGAAATACATAGGTTCTTTCATTAATAAAAGCAAACACTTCTTTTACAGACTTTCTTTCCATCCATTCCAGGAAAAAATCGAGAACCAAGGAAGTTATAATATTACAGCAAAAAACTTTCTGATTAGAAGAATTCCACAGTTTTCTCCACATCACATTTCCTTTCCAATTGTATCATGCTCGATTATTGTACATACTCTATTGCACCGTTTTCTGAATTCGGACGGTCTGCACCACGAAGCGTCCGTCCTCTGTATCCGAGGTACAGGTGGAGAGTGTCAGCATCGGTTCAAAAGAAGAAATATCCGTATCTGTTTCATACATGGAAGCTTCTTTTTGCTGCTGCATCCACGCCTGATAATCCTCTTTCCGGGCGAAGTCCACCATATACACATCTGTGTCCTTCTCCACACTGATCTCCCGTGCGGCAAAAATCTGATATTTCATAACTGCATCTGGCGTCATCACCCAGATAACAGGATGCTCTCGGTAATCGGCTTCTTCGTTATAATCCGTATCATACAATCTTTTAAGCTCTCCGAACATCTCCCCCGTTCTCAAATTATGTCCAAACAAAATGCTGTTATCAGAGGAAAAATCCGGATGGCAGGTGGTATCCATAAAAATAGCGCCCGAAAAATTATCTTTTTTTTCAAAGGTATGATGCAGATAATATTCGTTATCCTCCCCCTGCACCACAGGATAATTGATTCCTGTATCCGGAATGTAAATCCATGCGACAATATCCTCATTGATGGCACGGAGAGAGGCGAAATCCACCGTGACAGGACAGGCGTCTTTCCCCTCTTCTCCCGGTTCATTATCCTGATCCTGTTCTGTCTGTACATATTTTGTCAGTTCCTCATACTCCTTTTCCCCGTCCCGGTATCCCCGGAAATATCCATAAAGCTTCCAGGCGGAAAAAGCAGTGACAGCCAGACAGATTATCAATATCAAAACAGACAGCGGACTTCTTTTTTCTTTTTTCATGGGACACCTATTTCAACCGCAGAGAGATGCCGCTGATGGACATGTAAACTTCATCGCTCAAAGATGCGATGAGCTGGTTGGCTTTTCCGGTAATGTCACTGAAAATCCGTCCCAGGCGATAGGACGGAACCACGGACATACCCACTTCATTGGTGACAAGAATCAATGTTTTATTGCCATCTCTTGCTCCCTTGATAATATTGCTTAACTCCATCATGACCTGCGCTTCCAGGTCTTCCATCTCCCGGCTGCTCAGTTTATCGAAATCTTTCTCATCTTCCATGAGAATATTGGTAATCAGCACTGTCACACAGTCTAAAAGAATCGTATCTTTCTCCGTGCTGCTGACCACTTCTCCTAAGTCCCGGTAGCCCTCATAGGTTCCCCACTGGGAATCCCTGCGTTCCTGATGAATCCGGATCCTCTCTTTCATATCTTCATCAACCGGAATCGCTGTGGCAATATAAAGTACGCTTCTCTTTCCGCATTCTATCGCTTTTTTCTCCGCAAAAACACTTTTCCCGCTCCGGCTGCCGCCGGTAACCATAATCACTTTAGACATAAATATCTCCCCTTTCAGGAAATTTCCGGTTTCAAAACGGAAACCTCCGCTTTAAACATATAACTCATAACGATTACAATAGAAATCACAGATATCCAAAAACTGCTGACTGGATATCCCAGGCTGGAATTCACACTGGCAATGATGGCAAAAAGAGTCTTGGCGTATACGGCAATCCAGAAAGAATCTTTGATGGACAACATTTTTCCTTCCGGCGAACGCACTCCCACCCGGCAGATCAAACCATACACTAACGAGACGACTATATACTGCACTGCCTTTAACACAAGTATTATCAGAAAATAGAACACAAGCGCCATCATAAACGCCGGAATTGCCGATGTCAGTACCTGATTGTCCAGATACATATTACCAACAGAAGACAATGACAATTCAGCCCCTCTGTCTCCGGCGCGAATCAACAGATTTGTCCGACTAATGAGAATCTCTTCCTGATATTCTTCCTGGAAATCTTCCTGCGTATATTTTTCCACTTCTGAATTTATCTCCACCCGGATAGACTGTCCAATCTCAAAAGAAACAGGAGACTCTATATCAAAGGTTCCGTCTTCCAGAGTAAATGCCGGCAGCCGATTGAGGAAAAGATTCCGAAAGCCACCTACGCTGGTCATCCACGCTCCAAAAGGAATCAGCGTATCCACAATCAACAGAAAAATCAACAGCAGTATCATGTGGGCAATGTGACTGCCTGTTTTTTTCTCCAGAAGCAACTTATATTTACCCGGCTGGAAACAGGCGATAAAATACCGCCTGAAAAAGCCGGTCTGGTTTTCCTGATTCATGTATTCCTCCTGATTACCGGTAGATGATGGACGCGGCAATTTTATCTGCTTCTTCTTTATTCTCCAGAATCTCAATGAGAGAAAGAGCAAAAGGAATCGCCGTACCGACGCCCCGGCTGGTAATGACATTTCCATCCACTGCCACCGGTTCTTCCACATATCTGCCGCACTGGGATGCGTCCACGCAACCCGGATAGCTGGTAGCCTTTCTGTTCTTCAAAAAGCCCAGCCCCGCGAATACTGACGGAGCCGCACAGATAGCAGCCACATACCGTCCGTCCTGATACTGTTCTGTGAGGAGTTCAACCAGTTCTCTGTGTTCTCTTAAATGATCGGTTCCCGGCAATCCGCCCGGCAGGACAAGCATCTCTGCTGTCTTTCCAATTTCTTCAAAAATCATATCGCAATCTACGGATATCTTATGGGAACCGGTCACCGTTTTCCGACCCATAATAGAAACCATCCGTACATCCTCACCAGCTCTTCTCAATAAATCTACGGTCGTAAGCGCTTCCACTTCTTCAAAACCATCTGCAAAAAATACATATACTAAACTCATGAATAAACCTCCTGCAAATATAATATCAAATTTTTTCTATAACGTTTTCTTAAATAATAGCCCAAAAAGTCATATTAATCAAGGTCAGCCATAAGAAATTCATGGTTCCCTTTTTTGCAAAAATCAGGTATACTGTTATAATTAATATATTTTCCCCGTGGGAATAAACGTACTGTTTACGCATCCGCCCATGGTAATACTATCAATCACTATGATTTTATTTCTGCATATCTGCGGAAGAAACGAGGTTATCAATGGAAATAGAACGAAAATATCTGATTCGGCGGCTGCCGGAGAATCTTGACGCTTATCCCCATGACCGCATTTCACAAGGGTATGTCTGTACCAGTCCGGTCATCCGCATCCGTCAAAAAAATGAAGAATACATATTAACCGTAAAGTCCGAAGGGTTCCTTGCCAGAGAAGAAGTGGAAATGCCTCTCTCTCCGGAAAGTTTTTCCCATCTTTCCAAAAAAACAGACGGTATTATAATAGAAAAAACCCGTTATAAAATTCCGGAGTCCCACGGGTATGTCATTGAGCTTGATGTCTTTCACGGCGTATATGAAGGTTTCATCATGGCGGAGATTGAGTTTCCGGACATTGAGGCCTCCAGTCAGTACGAAGCCCCCGACTGGTTCTTTAAAGATGTCACCATGGATTCCCGCTTTCATAATTCCAACCTGAGTCGGAGAACACCGGAAGAAGTGAAGGATTTTTTGGCGCAAATCACAAAGATTTAACATAATTGTAAGGTTTTACTGGTATCATTTTCTTTATATATCAACTATAATATAGAATAGTTGAAAAATTTAATTTTATCTCCATGCAGGACTTTTCCCTGCATTTTCTGATAAGTGGAGCAATTACCGGTTTTAACTAATGTCACACATGAAAGGATATACTCATGAAAAAGGAAAAACAAACAAAGCAACCACAGGATGGTAGGAGAGTCCAGGCAAGAAAGGCAAAAAAGAAAAAGTCCTTCCTCCCTGTCAAGTGGATTATAGGTGCTGTATTTGTTATCATCGTTCTGGTTTATGGAATCGGTGTTTACTATTATAAAGATCATTTTTACCGCGATATGTATGTAAACGGCGTTAGCCTGGGCGGAATGACCCTCGATGAAGCGGAACGCACTTTCACCGACGATTTGGAATCTCATAAGATCGCTCTGGAAGAGAAGGAGCGGACAGAAATCATTGACCCACAGGATATCGATACTGTTATCTCCGTTGGTTCACAGATTTCAGAACTCTACAATGCACAGAGTCCGTGGAGTTGGGTTACTCATTTCTTCGGCAAAGATGAGCATACGGTGACACTGGATGTCACCTTTGACGAGGACAAACTGGCTGAAATCGTGGATAATCTGGAATGTTTCAACACGGCAAATGTGGTGGCTCCGCAGGATGCCTACATACAGGCCGGAGAGACACAGTTTGAGATTGTTCCAGAAGTACTTGGCAACACTGTAAAGAAAAAACAGCTTCTGGAAGCCATCGAGACAGGACTTGCCACCGGCGTCACAGTCATCAACCTGGAAGAGGAGGATCTTTACAAGCTTCCGAACTATTACGAAACAGACGAAGCCGTACAAAATGCACTCTCCGCTGCCAACAAATATGCTTCCAGCAATATCACCTATGATTTCAGCTACACCACGGAAACAGTTGATTACAATCTAATTAAAGACTGGGTGGACATATCTGATGATTTTGAAGTAACTCTTAACGATAGCAAGGTAGGCGATTATGTAGAAGAGCTCGGAAGCAAGTACAACACCATGGGCGCTTCCCGGAACTTTACCACCTCATCCGGTGAAACCATCAACGCCTACGGCGGAGATTACGGTTGGAAGATATATTTTGACGCTGAAAAGACCAAATTAATAAAGAACATCACCAACGGCAAGACGGTCACCAGAGAGCCGGTATATTCTTACACAGCAAGTTGCAGAAATTCTGCCAAAGACGATATCGGTGATTCCTATGTGGAAATCAGTATTTCCAACCAGCAAGTATGGCTCTATGTGGATGGAGAATGTATCCTCACTACCTCCTGTGTTACCGGAACCCCAGGTACCTACGATACCTACACAGGGGTATACGCTCTTACCTACAAGGAAAGCCCGTCAGTCCTTACCGGTACCAATGCCAACGGAAGCGGTTACAGTTCCGACGTCACTTACTGGATGCCATTTAATGGCAATCAGGGTATGCATGATGCCACCTGGCGGAGCAGCTTCGGCGGATCCATTTACAAAAGCGACGGCTCCCATGGCTGCGTCAATCTGCCATACTCAGCCGCCGCCACCATCTACGAAAATATAGAAACCGGATTCCCGATTGTTGTTTATTAATACGTTAAAAAAGAACTGATTCCCATAAATTTCACTGTGGAATCAGTTCTTTTTCTTTTATTTATATCTGCATTAATATTTATGTCCGCATCAACAATTATATCTGCGTCAGCTATCTGTATCTACGTCAACTGCTATCTTCGCACTTTCACTCCCCGGCTGTCTCTTGTCATCTGCCTGATCTTCTGAAAATACAGTTCTTTATCTTTATACACGATAGAATCTCCCGACGCAGCTTCCGTCACATAAACCTGCCGCACCTGGTCATCTTCTTTCAGACTCATTCCCCGGATACCAAGAGCGTTTTTCTTTTTCTTTGTGATATCCGAGAGCGGGAACCTGAGAAAATATCCATCCTCACTCTGAAAAACCACGAAATTCTTTTCCACCTGTTCCGGCGTCAACAGCATCACTGCCGCCAACTCGTCTCCATCGCCAAGCTTCGTGGCCGCCACTGTCTTCTTCTGTACGAGGAACTCCGCTCCGTCCACAATTTTTGACAGAGAAGTACGGGTGACAAAGAGAAGTACATTTCCCGCCATCTCCCTGTCCGGTATGATGGACAGAATCTGCTCGTTCCGGCTGTCATAATTGCATAGATTATCTAGTGGCATTCCTTTTTCCCTCAGACGGCCGCCCGGAATATCCTGCGCTTTAACCTGATGCATGATTCCGTTTTGAGTAAAAATGCAAAGCTTGTCCGTATTCATGCATGGAAGAATCGTCCTGTACTCTTCTTCCACCGCCTCCTGATTACGCTCAAAAATATTTTTCTCAAGAATCTTTCCGTAACCGAAACGATCCATCACAAAAACAACTTCCCGTTCCTCGACGGCTTCCTCGATTACCACCGGCGCCTTTGCATTTTCCAGCGCGGTCTTTCTCCCAAAACCGTATTCTTTTTTAATTTTTTGCAAATCTTTTTTGATGACTTTCTTCATGGCTTTCGGATTGTTGAGAATCTCCTCATACTCTCGGATTCGCTTTAAAATCTCCGCATATTCTTCCTGTAACGCCAGAATCTCCAGCCCAATGAGACGGTACAGACGCATTTCCAGAATTGCTGTGGCCTGACGCTCCGTGAAAGAAAGCCGGGACGCCGCTTTTTTAGATTTCTGCGTCTTAAACTGAATCTTTCCGGTATCTCCCGTCATCAGACAAGCTTTCGCCTCGGCGTGACTTTTACTTCCTCTCAGAATCTCAATAATCAAATCAATGATATCACATGCCTGAATCAGCCCTTCTTTAATCTCCTTCTGCACCATCTCCTTTTCCAGAAGAGTTTTATATTTCCTGGAAACCACCTGGTAGAGGAAATCGGTATGCAGGCGGATAATATCTTTAAGCCCCAGAAGCTCCGGACGTCCGTCGGCGATGGCCAACATATTGACGCCGAAAGTATCTTCCAGACGGGTCTTCTTATAAAGAAGATTTTTAAGGCGTTCTACATCGGCATTCTTTTTCAGTTCCAGCACAATGCGAATCCCCTCTTTGGATGACTCATTGGACACATCCACAATATCCGCCGTCTTCTTACTCTCGATGAGTCCCACCACATCGGCAATAAACTTTCCGATATTGGCTCCAATCATCGTATACGGAATCTCTGTGATCACCAGCCGGTCTCTCTCAGAGCGCTTCTTCGCTTTCTCCAGCACAACTTTTCCCCGAAGCTTAATCTTTCCGCTGCCACTCTCGTAAATCGAAAGCAACTCTTTCTGGTTAACCACAAGACCTCCGGTCGGAAAATCCGGCCCTTTTATGTACTTCATCAGCTCCTCCGTGGTAATCTCCGGATTATCCATATAAGCCGTCACGCCATCGATAACCTCCGACAGATTATGCGGTGGAATATTCGTCGTCATACCGACAGCAATTCCTTCCGCGCCATTTATGAGCAGGTTAGGAATCCGCACCGGCAGTACCTCCGGCTCCTTTTCCGTCTCATCAAAGTTCGGATGAAAATCCACCACATTTTTATCAAGGTCCGCCAAATATACATCCTGCGTAAACTTCTGCAGCTTCGCCTCCGTATAACGCATGGCAGCGGCGCCATCCCCTTCGATGGAACCAAAATTACCATGGCCGTCCACCAGAGGCATCCCTTTCTTAAACTCCTGCTCCATGACCACCAAAGCCTCATAAATGGAGCTGTCCCCGTGAGGATGATATTTACCCATGGTATCACCCACGATTCTCGCGGATTTCCTGTGCGACTTATCCGCATTAAGTCCCAGCTCCTGCATGGCATAAAGCACCCGCCTCTGCACCGGCTTCAGACCATCCCGCACATCCGGCAGCGCTCTTTGGCAAATGACACTCATGGCGTAATCTATATAAGACTTCTGCATAACGTCAGAAAATTCAGTTTTAATAATCCGTTCCGACATAGATTCCTCCGTTCTTTTTTATTATTATAATAAATCCCCATTTACACATCCAGATCAGCATCCTGGGCATGGGAGTGAATGAACTCCCTTCTTGGCGGCACCTCGCTGCCCATGAGCATGGAAGTGACGGCGGACGCCATGCGACCGTCCTCAATCTCCACCTGTTTTAATACTCTGGTTTCCGGATTCAGCGTAGTTTCCCAGAGCTGTTCCGCGTCCATCTCTCCGAGACCCTTGTATCTTTGCAAAGTAAACGGTCCTTTGTGAGTTCTCCGATATTTTTCCAACGCTTTGTCATCATAAAGATATTCTTCTTTTCCCCGTTTTGGCACCGCTTTATAAAGCGGCGGCGTCGCCAGATATACATGTCCGTGATGAATGAGATCTGGCATGAACCGATAAAAGAAAGTCAGCAGGAGAGTAGCGATATGGGCGCCGTCCACATCAGCGTCGGTCATGATGATTATTTTATCGTACCGCAGTTTGCTGATGTCGAAGTCATTGCCGTATCCTTCTGAAAAGCCGCAGCCGAAAGTGTGAATCATTGTTTTGATTTCCGCGTTGGCCAGAACCTTATCCATGGACGCTTTCTCCACATTTAAAATCTTGCCCCGGATGGGAAGAATGGCCTGTGTGCGTCGGTTTCTGGCTGTCTTGGCGGATCCTCCGGCGGAGTCTCCCTCCACGATAAACACTTCACATTCTTCCGGTTTCCGGCTCTCGCAATTGGCAAGCTTTCCATTAGTGTCGATGGAAAACTTTGATTTGGTGATCAGGTTTGTGCGCGCCTTTTCTTCCGCTTTCCGGATTTTTGCGGATTTTTCCGCACAGGCAAGCACTTTTTTTAACTCTTCCAGATTCCGGTCAAAATAGAGTACCAGCTCCTCTCCCACCACGTCGTTGACTGCCTTGCCCGCGTCCGGATTATCCAGCTTCGTCTTCGTCTGTCCCTCAAACCGCGGATCTTTGTGCTTGATGGACAGAACAGCCGTCAGACCATTCCGCACATCGGCGCCTGTAAAATTCGGATCTTTGTCCTTTAAAATTCCCAGTTCTCTGGCATATTGATTCATAACAGAAGTAAACTTTGTCTTAAACCCTGTAACATGCGTTCCGCCTTCCATGGTACAGATATTATTACAGAAACCGAGAATCATTTCCTGGAATTCGTCCACATACTGAAAGGCCACTTCCACTTCGATATCGTCCACTCTCTTTTTAAAGTAAACGACTTCGCTGACCGGCGGTTTTCCCTGATTCAAATCTTTTACATAGGCCTTGAGTCCTTCTTCCTCATGGTAGACCACCGTCTCCTCCTCGCCGGGGCGGCGGTTCTCAAAGGTAATGGAAAGTCCCGGATTCAGATATGCCGTCTCATGGAGACGACTCTTGATGGCTTCCGCCTTGAAATACGTCTTGTCAAATATTTCTCCGTCAGGAAGAAATGTAACGGTGGTTCCCGTGTCGTCTTTTTTACATTTTCCAATCACTTCGAGAGGCGCCACCGACTTGCCCTTTTCGTACATTTGCTGATAAATTTTACCTTCAGAACGTACTTGAACTTCCAGCCAGACAGAAAGTGCATTGACCACCGACGCACCGACGCCGTGCAAACCGCCGGAAATCTTATAACCGCCCGTGCCAAATTTTCCTCCCGCATGGATCATGGTAAAGACCACCTCCACCGCCGACAGGCCAGTCTGCTCGTTGATTCCCACCGGAATACCGCGGCCGTCGTCGGATATTGTCGCTGTGCCGTCTTCATTGAGCATCACCTGTATATTATGACAATAGCCCGCCAGATGCTCGTCCACAGAATTATCCACAATCTCATAAATCAAATGATTCAGTCCCTTCGTGGATACACTTCCTATGTACATGCCCGGACGCTTACGGACGGCCTCCAGTCCCTCAAGAACCGATATACTGTTCGCATTATATGTCTTCTGATTCATGAAAAAACCTCTTCTTCCTGCTATAATTACTTCTTTATTCTAAATTGCCTATGATTACTCACGGTATTTTTCTAACATCCAAAAATAACCTTTTTGTGACTATTCCCTTCCTGTTGAAAAATTATCTGATAATTGCCTTCGCCACTTCTGAAAGCTTCATCCCGTTGGATGCCTTTAAGAGAAGCACGTCTTCCGGCCGGAGCGTCTCCAGCAGATAGGCGGTCATGGCTTCCCGGTCATCCACCCGGGTCAGACGCAGCGTTTTCTGCCTTTTTGCCATGCGGTCGTCCTTTTCTTTTTCAGAACACCTTTCCTGATTGTTTTCTGTTGTTTCTGCCGCTCCCCGCAGCAGTTCCCGGGATAAGTCGCCGAAAACCACCAGCTCATCAATGTCCTGAGATGCAAGATATTTTCCTACTTCGTAATGATATTTCCGCTCATCTTCGCCAAGCTCCAGCATGTCGGAAAGAGCCGCTACTTTGCGTCCCTTTACATTTTCCATGGACGAAAGCACATGGATAGAAGCCCGCATGGAATCCGGGCTGGCATTATAAGTATCATCAATGACTGTACACCGTTCACAGTGGATAAATTGCAGCCGCTGTCCGTGGAATTCACGAAGTTTCTCTGCTGCTTTTTCCACATCTACTCCCATCTGATGGGCGACGCCCAGAGCCACCAGGGCATTTCTCACGTTATGCTCGCCCATGGTATTCAGCAGCACCGGCAGGCGCAGATTCCCGGCGCAAAATGTAAAGGAAATCTGACCGTCTCCATTGCGGATCCCTTCGGCCCGGTAATCACAGTCCGGACTCATACCGTAGAAAAATGTTTTCTGCCGCAGTTTTCTCCGGTAAGGAGTGAGGAACGGGTCATCACCATTTAAAAACACCATGCCGTTTTCCGGCACCCCTTTTACAATATCCATTTTCTCGAGACAAATGTTCTCCTGGGACTTTAACTGCGCGATGTGGCTCACTCCAATCATCGTCACCACAGCAATATCCGGACGGATCATCTTCGTCAATATCTCAATCTGTCCCCGCTCGCTCATGCCGATTTCCAGCACGGCCGCCTCGTCTTCTCCTGTCATATGAGACAGCGTCAGCGGCACACCGATCTGGCTGTTCTGGTTACCCAGAGTCTGAAAGACCTTTTTTCCGGCGGAAAGAGCCGTCGCAATCATCTCCCGCGTGGTAGTTTTACCAACGCTGCCCGTGACGGCAACCACCGGAAGCGACAGACGGTTCCGATAGAAAGTTCCCACCTGCTGCATGGCTTTCACCGTATCTTTTACATAAATCCATGGTTTCACCACGCCGGTCTTCTCTGCAATCTTTTCCCAGGGCTTCTTCATATCTGTTTCATTCTTTGTATCTATTCCGGCAGCTTTTTTATTTTCCATCTCATCCGCAGAACTCTCCCCTCTGGTTTCTCCGGCAGATACCACCGGCGGATGTTCCGAAGTAAAGGTGGCTCCATTGAGGGCAATCGCGCTCTCAATGAACCGATGAGCGTCCACCCTCTCTCCGATAATCGGCACAAAAATACTGTCCTCATTGCCCTCTCTGGAATCAATGGAAAACTCGCGGATTACCTTTTTTTCATCTCCGCATAACAGAATCCCTCCGGTCGCCTCCACAATATCTTTGATTGTCACATTCTCCATAATCTATTTCCTTTCCTGCCCGCCCGGCAGTCTTCATCCATAATCTCTCCGGCCTCGCAAGTACGGCGGCCGTCCTTCGGGCTTATCGCACAAAAAGGATAAATACAAATGATTTCATGTGTATCATCTGTATTTATCCTCTCATTTTATGAGATTACCGTTAATACCTGACTATGATATCTTACAGCAATCTTTCCTTTGTTTCAAGTTTTTCTTCTGAAAAAGCAGGCCCGTGTCCCTGCCATAAAATTTATCCGCCCGGCGCGTCTTTTTATGCTTCCAGCAGTTTCTCCACCGTCACCAGTTTCACACAGATAACAAATAACTGCATCGCTTCCTTCAGTTCTTCCATCGGCGGCATGGTCGGTGCGATCCGGATATTGGAATCTTTCGGATCTTTTCCGTAAGGAAATGCCGCGCCGGCTCCCGTAAGAACAAGACCGGCCTCTTTACATTTTGCCACAATCTTCTTTGCACAGCCTTCCATGGCGTCAAAGGATACAAAATATCCGCCCATCGGATGGCTCCACTCTGCAATCTGAAGTTCAGAAAGCTCTCTGTCCAAAGTGCTGATAACTTCTTCAAACTTAGGCCGAACGATGGCAGCATGTTTCTTCATGTGTTCTCTTAATCCATCGGCGTCTTTAAAAAATCTCACATGACGGAGCTGATTAATCTTATCCGGTCCGATGGTAGACCACTGAATTCTTGATTTGATATCCGCAATATTTGCCGGAGAAGAAGACATCGCCGCAATACCCGCTCCCGCAAATGTCACCTTGGATGTGGAGCAGAACTGGTATACCATATCCGGATTGCCGGCCTTCTCACATTCTTCCAGAATGTTCGGAACACTTCCCTGCTTCTCTTCTTCATCAAATAAATGATGCACACAGTATGCATTGTCCCAGTAAATTCTGAAATCTTTTGCCGCCGGTTTCAGCGCTGCCATTCTCTTTACCGTCTCTTCGGAATATACGCTTCCGGTCGGATTCGCATAGACCGGCACGCACCAGATACCTTTTACAGCCGGATCATTATTTACATACTCTTCTACCATGTCCATATCTGGACCATCCTCAAGAATCGGCACGTTAATCATCTCAACGCCAAACTGCTCTGTCACGCCGAAATGTCTGTCATATCCCGGAACCGGACATAAGAATTTTACTTTATCAAGCTTCGACCATGGAATGTTACCCATCACACCGAACAGCACGGAACGGGCCACACAGTCATACATGATATTCAGACTGGAGTTGCCACAAACAATCACCTGGGAAGGAGACGCTCCCATCAGATCGCCCATCAGCTTCTTTGCCTCCGGAATACCATCCACCAGACCATAATTTCTCACGTCAGTGCCATCCTCCGTCAGCATATCGGAGCTGCTGTTGATCACATCCAGCATCGGCATGGACAGATTTAACTGTTCCTTACTTGGTTTTCCTCTGGAAATGTCCAGTTTCAGTCCCTTATCTTTTTCTTCCTGATATGCTGCCTGTAATTCTTTCTGCAAATCCAACAATTCTTTTCTGGTAAGTTCCTTATATGGCTTCATCATGATACCTCCTGTATTCTTTCAAACATCAATGTTTTTTTCTTTACAATTATATAAAAGAATTCCTTTAACAGCCTGCATCCCAGGCGTCCGTTATCTGACAGCCCCGCGAAATGCAGCTTAGAAACACTTTTCCTATTGTATGCCATCTCTGAATAAAATACAAGCCATTTCTTCATTTTTTTGCCAGGAAAAACGAAATTCTTTTCCTTAATTACAAAATCTGAATTTTTTCTCAATATATCCTTCTATTTGTATGCCTGTTCCCTATTTTATTACTTTGCTGCTGTGGTAACGGAAACGGATTCGGCGGAAATAACTGCTGCTGTGGCTGATTTGATAAATAACTGTCCGCTGCGCTAATACGTGGCACGTCTCCCTGCAAGAGGTTCTGTAAACACAAAAATGCTACATGTACCATGTCGGACGTATTCAGAATCAAGCTTTTGGCCATCTCCCGGCCGCATTGGAAGAGGTTCCCTGGCTTCGCCAAGCAGTTGGTAAGGTTTCTCAACCATGCAAACCACCGGACAGCTTTCATCGTAAGGCCGTTCATAAACATCCAGGACTCCTCCATACATGCTACAAACTCTGCGTTTTCTTTTGGCGGGATACACCAGTAGCTGTTGCGGTGAGGTCGAAGTTTGTTTTTTTTAAAGCCCTTCCGATCGTGTCCTTGCTTACAGGAACATCCAGTTCTACTCTGGCCTTTTCTTCCAGAAGGCGGAGCGTCCATCTGGAGTGTCCTTCCGGTGGCGGACCACAAGCGATTTCGATAATTTTTGCTTCAGCACGGCCATCTAACTTTCGTTTTGCGTTATCAGAATTGATGCTGCGTTTCAATTTTATTACAGAATCAATTCCTTCTTCTATGTAATGTCTGATCGTGTTAGAAACAGTAGCAATACAGACTCCGTTTGATTTGGCACATTGCTCATGGGTATACAGCTTTCCATGAGATTCATCCATATCAAGAAGAATCTGACATCTGCAAC
>CAYULX010000004.1:52031-57942 GCA_964445535.1 uncultured Eubacterium sp. | reverse complement strand
AATGATGTTGGGGTCGAAACTATATAATTAGTTGCGCCCTGTTCCTATAGCACCTCCTCATTTTGTCAAGCAAGTTTTTGTTGAAAAAACAAGGTTTTTGCAGATAGCCCCCCAGTATATAAAGAGGAAGAATGAGCATGGATGATGGATTATCATGAAGAGAAGAATAATGGCATTATTCAGATAGAGATTCAAAACAAGATGGATATCTATGGAGAGAAGGGTTCTGAGAATATGGGAAGAACAATTCTCAAAGTACAGAAAGACAAGACTTCAGAATACGGTTATGTTGTAAAAGATGTGACGTACAGGAAGTAGACATAACGGTAAAAGTAAAAAGGAGATGGAAGATGAGTCTTTGTAAATTGGGTCATAAAGATTGGCTTGCAAAGACTTCTTTTTTGTTGAGCGGAAACTCAAAAAATAGTATACATTGACTTTGTCTTTTCCTGTGCTATACTGTATATAGTTTTAGCAAAGTTTATTTCAAAGGATAAAGAGAGGAGATTACTATGCAGAGTACCGGTATTGTCAGAAAGTTGGACTCGTTAGGAAGAATTACGCTGCCAATGGAACTTCGCAAAAGTTTTGACATTGGGGACAGAGAAGCTTTAGAAATTTTTACAGAGGATGATAAGATTATTATTAAAAAATATAATCCCAGTGATATTTTTACTGGTGAATGTGGAGATTTAATTGAATATAAAGGGAAGAAAGTTTCCAGAAATTCCATCCGTGAATTGGCCAGAATAGCTGGATTTACGTTATCTGAGTGAAGTGTATGAAGGAGAATATATAGACAATAACATGTGGGGGCGTCTTTTTATGCATTGATTGTCAGGTCGTCCGAATTTCATATCCAGGCGACCTGCATAACCTGCATTATTTTGATGCATCTTCATCTTCAACACCATCAATGAGATAATCATAAGATACTTTAAATAATTCTGCCAATGCTTTCAGTTCCAAATCGGAAACATATCGTTTATTGGTTTCAATTCTTGTGATAACATTTTTGTCGATGTCGTATCCTGCGAGCTGCAATTTGCTGGCGAGGTCCCGCTGGGAGATATGATGCTCGTGACGAAGTTTTATCAGTCGTTTGCTGATTAAATTCTTTTCACCGGTTTCTGTCCTTGGCTTGGGCATTTTCTTTTCCTCCTTTGTTTAAAATGATTTCGGCTCATTTTTTGAACCGTTTTGTTTGATTTTATTAACAGAAGAAGGAAGGAAAGGTTGTGAAAATGATACAAGTGTGTGTTTTTAACAGATAGTAATATTAGTTGATTTGTAATTGAATGTTTTGTATATTAAAAAGTAAGAAAATAATAAGTTTTTAATAGCCAAATTGTACTATCGGAAGATTAAAAAAGATATTTCTACATTACAACAACGCTTGCTATTATTCCTCTGCAGCTCATGGGCTATTATGTGAGCGTGGCCCGCGGTCTGGAGGTGGATAAGCCGCGGAATCTGGCAAAATCAGTAACAGTGGAGTGAAGAATATACAAAAAGATGATTGATAATGATAGATTAGTTATGAATAAGTCATATATAAATGAGCCATACTCATCGCTTTCAAATGCTCTTCGGGCCGCTTTCGGCTCGGATGCGGCGATTGCGGAGCAGAAACGTATATATGGTGGAGATATTAATGACGCCTGGGAGCTTCGTTTGTCCGGCGGACAGAGAATCTTTATGAAAACCAACCAGATAAAGAATTTCCGGTTCTTTGAGACGGAACTGCGGGGCCTTGAGGCGCTACGTTCCACCGGCGCCATCGGTGTGCCGAATCTGCTGGGTATCGGAATCGACCGACAGCGGGGGATTTCCTTTCTGTTGCTTGATTTTATAGACAGTGCGCCTAAGGTGAAAGATTACTGGGAAGTGTTTGGACATCAATTGGCCAAAATGCATCGATCGGACTGCCAAAGCTTTGTAAAACCGTTTTCATTTACAGAGAAAATATCGGCAGCGGAACATGCAGAATATTTACCTGGTGGTGAAAAAGCAAGGTACGGTTTTGGAGAAGATAATTATATCGGCGCCACGGTGCAGATGAACTCGCCGAGAGAGAAGTGGACAGAGTTTTTCCGGGACTGTCGTTTGGCGCCGCAAATAAAAATGGCAGAAAAATATTTTGATGCAAGGTTGAGCAAAAAGATGGACAGGCTTTTGGAGCATCTGGCAGATTATCTCCGGGAACCGGACTTTCCTTCATTGGTGCATGGCGACCTGTGGGGAGGGAATGTGCTCTGTGGCAGCGATGGCAGAGCGTGGCTTATCGACCCGGCGGCCTATGTGGGTGATGCGGAGACGGATTTGGCGATGACAGAGCTGTTTGGAAGATTCTCGCAGACTTTTTACGATGCCTACAACGAAGTGAATCCCATTGACCGGGGCTATCAGGAGAGAAAGAAAATATATAAATTATATCATTTACTGAATCACCTGAATCTGTTTGGGCAATCCTATCTGGGGAGCGTGACGACGATTGTCGATGAATTATAAAACGAATTTTATATCAGATTGAAAATGCCGGCAGTATATCCGGACTGGTTTTGGTAGTTAAAATTGGAACTGGCTATCAGGGAGTTCGGGCTGCCGGCATTTTTAAATATTTTCGTATGTGACAGGAGGTATCAAAATGCATGATCAATTAACCCCATATCTGGAATTTTGCGAATACAGGAAGGAGTTGGACAAAAAGACAATTAAGCGAAAGATTGTCAGCCTGAAAGCTTTCTTCAATTATCTGGAAGAAGAGGAAATCCTTACGGATAATCCACTAACGAAAATAAGAGTAAAATTTGTAAACTGTCGGGGCGGCCGTTTCAGTGAACAGTCCGTCCGTCTGATGCTCAAAAAATATACAAGGGCAGTAGGAATCAAACGTAATATCATAATAATATAAAAAAGTATATTTTGTATAGGAAAAGTGCGGGGCATTGATGATAAAAAATACTATATGATATGTGTATAAAAATTTATTTAATGACAAATAAGAATCGATAAGAAAAATGATAAATAGAAGAAGAAACATAACTCTGCCCGTTTGCCAAGCCAATGGTGGCAATGGCAGCGGAAGAAAAAAGATCTGTCCACTGGAGTGACAGAGCAGGCAGAGATAGTATAAAAAGAGCAGAACCAAGAGTAATTTGCCAAAAGGATAAGGAGGATAACAATGTCTGAATGGAAATCATTATTTCGTTCCCATATCTTGTCCAGGGGATATGGCTATCATGAGGACGGAGCGGTCAGGGAACTGGAGAGGACAGAGCAGGGATTCCGGGCGATGGTGGAAGGAACCGAAGAGTATGAGGTGGAGATTTTATTTGAAGACGGAGCGGTTTATGATATGTACTGTAACTGTCCGTATGCGGCGGATGGAAAGTACTGTAAGCATATGGCGGCGGTTCTGTTTGCTATTGAGGACAGGGAAGAAGAGGATGCGGACGGGCAGGCAGTGTGGGGACAGGAAGGAAGAGACTTGGAAAATAATGATATACATGATGAGCTTCGGGAGGTGATTGCAAGGATTCCGGAAGATGAGCTGCGGAAAAGGTTTGTGAAGCTGGTACGGGGAGATGCCGCTTTGTATAATAGTATTATGCTGGAGTATGGGGCGGTGTCGCCGGGACAGATCAGGCGTCTTAAGAATCAAGTGGATGAGATTGCATGGGAGAATTCAGATAGGAGCGGTTTTGTGGATTATTACCATGGGATGGACTATGTGTGGGCGTTGGAGAGGATTTTGAATGATGAAGTGCGGGTATTGATTGAGAAGGGACATTTCATGGAAGCCTTTGAAGTGACCAATTATATATTTCAGGATGCGGGAAACCGGGACATAGATGGCTCCAATGGAGAACATACAATGATTGCGGAAAGCTGTTATAATGTGTGGAAGGAAATACTTAAGGGCTGTGATGCGGCGCAGCAGGAACAGATGCACTTGTGGTTTCGCGGGCACCGAACGGATTTTGTAGTGGATTTCATGGAAGAATATGTGGATGATTTTCTGGCCAATGAGCTGCGAGATAAGGATATTTTAAAAGAAAGGCTGGAATTGGTAAAGCAGCAGATAAAAAGAATGGATGAGAAGGCAAAAAAGAAGGAGAAAAAGGAGTCCTTCTATTATTATAGGTATGGTTCACCGATTGCCGTTTGCATGGATTTGATGGAGAAGCTGGAGTATCCGGAAGAAGAAATACAGCAATTCCGCAGGAGATATCGAAGATTTCCCGACGTCCGGTTGATGGAGATTCGGGAGTATTTGCGGCAAGAAAAGTATGGAAAGGCAATAGAAGTTCTGAAAGAAAGTCGTGAGATGGATAAAGAAAATGAGGATTTGACGGCGGAGTACAGCCGTCGCCTCATCGAAATTTACGAGAAAACAGGAGATGCGGTTAATTATAAGGAAGAGTTGCTGCATCAGGTGTTACGGTGTACCCAAAGTAATCTTGTATATATACATAAGCTGCGAGAGGTCTGCGAAGAGCAGAAGTGGGAGGATTACAGGGAAAGGCTGTTGGATTCCGGAAAACTTGGACATATTCGGTTTGAGTTTTTGAAGGAAGAGAGAATGTACGAGCGTCTTCTGGAAGAAGTTAAGACTGCTGATTCTGTTTTTTATCTGGATATTTATGAAAAGGAACTGAGAAAATATTTTCCTGATGAGTTAAGGGATATGTATGCAGATTATGTGAGGGCGCAGGCAGAACGGGCGGGCAACAGAAATGCATACAAGGGTTTGATGGGTTATTTAAAGAAACTGAAGAAATATCCGGCGGGAAAGCAGGAGGCGGAGAAAATTGCGGAAGAATGGCGGAACAAGTACAAACGTCGTTCGGCCATGATGGATGAGCTGCGAAAGGCGGGATTTTAATGTGATAAAACGAAATGGAGCGGTGTATTTACACGGGAGTTTCGATGGATTTCGTTGGAATTTCAATGGGAGAGAATTTTGTTCACAAAAAGTTCACAAGACAATTAGCACTCGAAAGTTGACATGGCTAATAATAAGTGTTATATTACATATAGAACAAAGGAAGAGGGATAAAAAGATATGAAGTTGTATATGATAATTCCCAACCGGAGTTCCAGGTAACGTAATGTGTGAGCACAGAGCGGAGCGGCCTGCACAGGTAGGATGAGAGATTGCCGATGGCTGTGAAGTGGTTTGCTCATAAATCTAATGAAGCGGATTTCAAGTGTCCACTTTTCAAAAGGAAAAAGGAGCGATGTTTTATGTTGATGCCTAGTATTTTTGGAGAGAATTTATTTGATGACTTTTTTAATGATTTTCCGTTTTATGATGACAGAGATATGAAGAGAGCACAGAAGAAGCTGTACGGAAGAAAAGCAAATCATATCATGAAGACTGATATTAAAGAGATGAAAGATGGCTATCAGCTTGAGGTTGATTTGCCGGGCTTTAAGAGAGATGAAGTAAAAGTTTCTCTTAAAAATGGTTACTTAACGATTGAAGCAGCTAAGGGGCTGGATCAGGATAAGCAGGAGAAAGACACTGGCCGTTATATCCGGAGAGAGCGTTATGCCGGGGCTTGCCAGAGAAGCTTCTATGTAGGTGATAATATTACCCAGGAAGATATCAAGGCAGAATTTAAACACGGCATTTTGAAACTGTTTGTTCCTAAGAAGGAAGCAAAACCGGCTGTGGAAGAGAATAAGTACATCAATATTGAAGGATAATTCATTCCACAAAATCATAAATGGGGGCGGCTTCCGGGCCGCCCTGGAGAATATTTGAGATTATTTTGGAGGTATTGAAGATGGATGTTTTAAAAGCGGCAAGAAGAGATATGGGCGTGAAAGCCAAGCGGTTGAGACGAGAAGGCTACATCACTGGTAATGTTTGCGGCAAAGAAAGAATCTGCTGACGAGGAAG
>CAYULX010000004.1:0-51931 GCA_964445535.1 uncultured Eubacterium sp. | reverse complement strand
GAAGCAGCAGAATAGGCGGACAGAGGGCGACCTCTTCGCAAAGATATTTGATACCGCAAATGCGAAGTGTGTTTCGTTGTGGAGAATAAATGGATAAGGAAGGTGATAGGATGGCAACGAAAAGAGATTACTATGAGGTGCTTGGCGTTGAAAGAAATGCAAGTGCTGCCGAGATTAAGAAGGCGTATCGTAAATTAGCAAAGAAATATCACCCGGATACCAATTCCAACGACAAACATGCGGAGGAAATGTTTAAAGAAGTTTCGGAGGCGTACGATGTTTTAAGCGATGATGAGAAGCGGAAAATGTACGATCAGTTCGGACACGCGGCCTTTAGTGAAGGTGATGGCGGTAATTATGGTTACAGCCAGAATAATGGAAACGGCTATCGTGAATTCCATTTCCACAGCGGCGATGGCAATATGAACATGGATGACTTTTTCAGTGATCTTTTCGGCGGCGCTTTTAAGAATGGCGGTTCCGGCTTCGGAGGATTTGGCGGCAGCTATGGAAGTTCCGGCTTCGGAGATCATTATGGAAGTGGATTTTCCGGCAAAGGTGCCGATTTGAATGCCGAGGTGGAGGTTAGTTTTGATGAGGCAGCTTTCGGCGGTAAGAAAGTGATTCGCCTGCAAGGCAGCGATGGCCGGGTACAGTCCTATGAGGTTAATATTCCGGCTGGTATTGAGTCTGGCAAGAGTATCCGTCTTCGCGGCAAAGGACAGCCGGGAAGCGGCGGCGGTGAGTCGGGAGATTTGATTCTGAAAGTAAAGGTAAAGGATAAGCCTGGATTTCACCGGGAAGGTTCTGACGTTTATACCACAGTGTCCGTTCCGTTTACCACAGCGGTATTTGGCGGCGAGATTTCCGTGCAGACCATCGACGGAAGAGTCATGTGCAAGATTCGTCCGGGCACGCAGTCAGGCACCAAGATTCGTTTGCGGGGGAAAGGTATCGTGAAGATGGGTAATACCTCTGTGCGGGGTGATCAGTATGTCACCATACAGATTCAGGTTCCGACCAATTTAAGCAGAGAAGCACAGCGGAAGCTTAGAGAATTTGAGCAAGCCTGCAAGTCGCAGGGGAGCAGCAGCTTCGGGAGAGGAAGCGCAGCGTAAAAACAACAGCTTTTAAAGCGTTCACATAGATACAACCGATAAATAATAAGAAATATTAATGAAGTCAAAGTGATTTTAACAAACACATTTAATAGAAGAAGGAGAGATGTTTTATGTTAATGCCTAGTATTTTTGGAGAGAATTTGTTTGATGACTGGATGGATTTTTCCTTCCCTACATTTGACAGAGCTTTTTATGGAAACGGTTCCCGGAATGTGATGAAGACAGATGTGAAAGAAACAGATCAGGGTTATGAGCTGGGTATTGAGCTTCCGGGTTATCAGAAAGAGGATGTGAAGGCACAACTGAAAGATGGTTATCTGACTGTTCAGGCAGCCAAGAGTGTCAATAATGATGAAAAGAATGAAGAAGGCGCTTATATCAGAAGAGAGCGTTATGCAGGAACCATGAGCAGAAGCTTCTATGTAGGTGATAATGTAACGGAAGCAGATATTCAGGCGAAGTTTGAGAACGGTATCCTGAAATTATCGGTTCCTAAGAAAGAAGCGAAGAAGGTAGAAGAGAATAAATACATCACCATTCAGTAGTTCCGAAAAAAAGAGTGAGGAGCCACCACACAAAGAGCGTTTAAACGATAAATAAAGATTTTCAGCAGGATTTCCTTAAAATGAGCGTCCGCCGGAGATGGCATAAAAATTGCCGCCCGGCGGGCGGCTTTTTATGTCCGGATATAGATGGATGTTGTCATCTGCGAAAGAAAAGGTTGTTATTATTCCCAGATATAAGCGCCTTTCTGTTCCCAGTGTCCCACCCATTTGGCCTGGCGATTGGTTCCCTGCGGGCGCTTGCCGGAGGCAATCTGCAACGGATCGCCGACAGTCTGGGCGTTGTGAATCAGTTTATCGTATACGGATTCGTCCAGTGCAGATTTTTGCATGGTGACATTGACAACGGAGATGGAACCGTGTATTTTTTGAACGGACAGAACAGCCGCTTTTATGGCGGATTCCACGGCGCTGGCCGTGCCCTCGATTTTAACGACGATCATACCGCTGTGTCCTGAATATTCATATCCCAATAATTTGACATTGGCAGATTTGGCGGCGGTATCAGCGGCTTCAATAGCGGCCGCCAGTCCTCTTGCCTCAATAAGTCCAATACATTTTTTTCCCATATATATCACCTGTTTCTATCATATGTATTATCTTAACATTTTCCTGAATATTGTCAATGGAAATCCTTTTGAAATAAAGAGGGTTATTTTGTGAATAAAAAAGAAGAAGGTGTAATTAATGGGGAGAAGTTGCGGAAATAATTTAAGACTGCAAAAGATTTTCATTAAGAGGGGAGAGAAGAGGTTGACAAAAAAAACGGCACATTATATAGTAGTACCGACTGGTACTACGCATAGAAAAGAGGCGGGAAAAACATGCTGGAAGATGGAAGGGTTTCTGATAATATTGCGCTGCTGCTGCATTTTGGTCTGACCAGGCAGGAGGCAAAGATATATTTGCTTTTGTTGACGGAAGGATGTCTGAGCGGTTATGAAGCGGCAAAGAGGGCAGGGATATCCCGATCCAATGCCTACGGGGCGCTGGCGGGGCTCGTGGATAAGGGAGCTGCTTATGTTCTGGAGGAACAGTCCGTGCGCTATGAGGCGGTGCCGGTGAAGGAGTTTTGTGGGAATAAGATACATTTTCTCAGTAAGACTGCGAAGGAGCTGGAACAGAAGATCCCGAAAGAGGTACACCAGGAGGAACACTATATTACTATCCGGGGGCGGAGAAATGTGGAAGATAAGATCAGAAATATGCTGCGTCAGACGAAAGAGCGAGTGTATCTGTTTGGCGCTATATCCACAATGGTTTTTTTTGAACAGGAACTTCGGGAATTGGTGGAAAGAGGGTGCAAGGTTGTTCTTCTTACGGAAGGCCCGTTTGCGCTGGAGGGAGCCATAATATATCAGGTGTATCATACGGTCCGTGACGGAAGCTCTATCCGAGTGATTACGGACTCCAGTTATGCGCTGACCGGGGAGCTTAGGGAGGAGGCGGAGACGGCCTGTCTGTATTCGGCCAATCCTAATCTGGTACAACTGTTGAAAGACGCCCTGGCCAATGAGATTCAGTTAAATGTCATGAAACGGCAGTGAGAATTTTATCGTGCAGGAACAGTCAGTTCACGTTGAAGAGCGGATGAACGATTATAAGAATAGTATGTGAACAATTATATAAAGAAGAAATAGCAGAAAGGACAAGATAAACATGGAGAAGAAACCTTTTGTGACCAAAGAACAGTTGGATGAGATTGTAAAAAAATATCCGACGCCGTTCCATCTTTATGACGAGAAAGGAATCCGAGAGACAGCTCGGAATCTGTATAAAGCGTTTTCCTGGAATAAAGGATTCCGCGAATATTTTGCAGTGAAAGCGACGCCGACGCCGGCGATTTTAAAAATTTTAAAGGAAGAAGGCTGCGGTACGGACTGTTCTTCCCTGACAGAGCTGATGATGAGTGACCGTTGTGGTTTTGCGGATGGAGAATCCATCATGTTTTCTTCCAACGAGACGCCGGAAGAAGAGTTTGTGCTGGCGAAGAAGCTGGGAGCTATTATCAATCTGGACGACATCACGCACATTGATTTTTTGAAAGATGCCTGCGGTATTCCGGAGAGAATCTGCTGCCGTTATAATCCGGGCGGAATTTTTTCTCTGGGAACGGATATCATGGATAATCCGGGGGACGCCAAATATGGCATGACCAAGCCGCAGATTTTTGAAGCCTTTAAGCGTTTGAAAAAAGAAGGGGTGAAGGAGTTTGGTATTCATTCTTTCCTGGCCAGCAACACGGTATCCAATGAGTATTATCCGGTGTTGGCGTCCATTTTGTTTAATCTGGCGGTGGAGCTGAAGGAGAATCTTGGTGTGCATATCGGATTCATCAATCTATCCGGCGGTATTGGGATTCCGTACACACCGGATAAAGAGCCCAACGATATTTTTGCCATCGGCGAGGGTGTTCGTGCTGCTTATGAAGAGATTCTGGCGCCGGCAGAAATGGGCGACGTGAAGATTTTCACGGAGCTGGGCCGCTATATGCTTGGCCCTCACGGGCATCTGGTGGTGAAGGCGATTCATGAGAAGCATACCTATAAAGAGTATATCGGTGTGGACGCCTGCGCTTGTAATCTGATGCGTCCGGCCATGTACGGCGCATATCATCACATCACTGTCATGGGCAAGGAAAATGAGCCTTGTGACCACACCTATGATGTGGTAGGTTCTCTCTGCGAGAATAACGATAAGTTTGCCATTGACCGGAAACTGCCAAAGATTGATATCGGAGATCTGCTGGTGATTCACGATACCGGCGCTCATGGATTTGCCATGGGATATAACTACAACGGCAAGCTGAAAAGTGCGGAGATTCTTTTGCAGGAGGACGACAGTACAAGGATGATTCGCCGTGCAGAGACACCGGAAGATTACTTTGCGACAATTGAAGGTTTTGATTATTAAAGAGATTTTCATTCAACAAAGAAGGGGAAAAATCGGATCGTAGATTTTTCCCCTTCATATTTTTCAGATTCTAAAAAAGGTAATTTTAACGGACAGCAGGAAATGATGCGATTGATTCAAGCTGCTGTTTTATTTTCTGTTTATTACATTCTCCAGAGTCGTTTCGATAAATGCAGTCTGTAATTTCAGGTCATCAACGTCAGCCTTCAGAGTATCAACGTCGGCTTTCAAAGAGTTGATATCGGCCTTGATATCGCTTACATTGGCCTTCAGAGAGTTGATCTCAGCTCCAATCTCGTCCTTCAGAGAGCTGACGTCAGTTTTGACGCTGGTGATTTCGGACTTTACATCACCCAGACCGGTGTATATTTTTGTGGTGAAAAATATGGAAGGATTGTTAAAAAAACACAAAAAATACGTTTATATTAAAATACGTTTATATTTATGTAAAAAGGCAGAAAAACGATAGTTTGTTAATCTAATGACAATAATCTATTGTAATTTGCATAATTGTTGACTATAATAGATGTATATTATGCATGTATACATGAAATCTGCAGCGTAAGAACGCTGAGAGAACTATATTAACCTTGAAGGAGTGGGCTGTCGTCAGGCAGCTAAAGGAGGGTTTTATGCTGGAGCAAAGTTATTATGACAAAGCGGATGAGATTATTGCGTCCCACGGGGCAAGGGAGTCCTCTCTGATTCCGATTATACAGGACATACAGAGTGAGTATCGTTATCTGCCGCCGGAGTTGCTTTCTTATGTGGCGGGGCAAATCGGCATCACTGACGCCAAGGCATACAGTGTGGCGACATTTTATGAGAATTTTTCTTTTGATCCGAAAGGAAAATATGTCATTAAAGTCTGTGATGGTACTGCCTGTCATGTGAGGAAATCGCTGACGATTCTGGAAAGATTGTATACGGAACTGGGGCTGTCCAGGGAAAAAGTGACCACAGATGATATGTTGTTCACCATTGAGACGGTCTCCTGTCTGGGTGCCTGCGGACTGGCGCCGGTTATGACGGTAAATGACAAGGTATATCCGTCCATGACGCCGGATGAGGCGGCGAAGCTGCTGCAGGAGCTACGTTCGGAAGGGTAAATGTTGTATATGAATCCTAGAACAGTATAAAGGAGATTGAAAAATGAGAATCGAGAACAGAGAAACGCTGAATCGGCTGGAAGAATATGCGAAGCAGGTAATCGGGGTCAGCAAATGCAGAATATTAATCTGTGCCGGCACGGGCTGTCTGGCAGGCGGTTCCGGAGAGATTTATAAGAAAATGTGCGAGCTGGTCAAGGGATATCCGGAGGTGTCTGTGGAGTTCGGACCGGAGATTGCTCATGGAAATGGACCAGTGGCGGTGAAGAAGAGCGGTTGTCATGGTTTCTGCGAGATGGGACCGCTGATGCGGATTGAGCCAATGGGCATTTTGTATACAAAGGTGTCGGTGGAAGACTGTGAGGCTATTTTTGAGAGAACCATAAGGAAGGGGGAGGTGATCCGGCATTTTCTGTATAAACAGGATGGCATTGAATATCAGAAACAGGAAGAGATTCCATTTTATAAGAAACAGACCCGTCTGGTGCTGAAGAACTGCGGGCATATTGATGCAGAGCATATCGAGGAGTATATTGCCTGCGGCGGTTATCAGGCTTTTGCCAAGACGTTGTTTGATATGACGCCGAAGGAAGTTATACAGGAAATTATGGATTCCAACCTGCGGGGCCGCGGCGGCGGTGGTTTCCAGACCGGATATAAGTGGAAGCAGGTGGCCAGCCAGAGAGAAAAGATCCGATATGTGGTCTGTAACGGTGATGAGGGTGACCCGGGAGCTTTCATGGACAGAAGTATCATGGAGGGCGACCCTCATAAAATGATTGAAGGTATGATGATTGCCGCCTATGCGGTTGGCGCCCAGGAAGGATATATTTACGTTCGTGCGGAATATCCCTTGGCCATCAGCCGTCTGAAGCTGGCCATCCAGCAGGCGGAAGATAAGGGATTACTGGGAGAGAATATTTTGGGAACAGATTTTTCCTTCCATTTACATATCAACCGCGGTGCGGGGGCTTTCGTCTGCGGCGAAGGAAGCGCGCTGACAGCTTCCATTGAAGGAAAGCGGGGAATGCCGAGGGTGAAGCCGCCGCGGACGGTGGAACAGGGGCTTTATGCGAAGCCGACGGTGCTCAACAACGTGGAGACCTTTGCCAATGTGCCGATGATTATTTTGAATGGCGCTGCGTGGTATAAAACCATCGGGCCGGAGAATAGTCCGGGAACCAAAGCTTTTGCTCTGACCGGAAGTGTGAAGAATACGGGACTTATCGAAGTGCCGATGGGGACTACCCTCAGGGAAGTTATCTTTGACATCGGCGGAGGCATCAAGGGAGATGCGGACTTTAAGGCGGTGCAAATTGGAGGGCCGTCCGGCGGCTGTCTTATTACCCCGCATCTGGATGTGAGTCTGGACTTTGACTCTTTAAAGAAGATGGGAGCGATGATTGGTTCCGGCGGTCTGGTAGTCATGGACAGTAACACATGTATGGTGGAAGTGGCGAGATTCTTTATGGATTTCACGCAGAATGAGAGTTGTGGTAAATGTGTTCCGTGCCGGGAGGGAACGAAACGGATGCTGGAGATTCTTGAGCGAATTGTTGCCGGAAATGGAACCTTGGAAGATTTGGATTTGCTGGAGGAGCTGGCGACGACTATCACTGACACCGCCCTCTGTGGTCTTGGAAAGAGCGCAGCGCTGCCGGTTATGAGCACGTTGAAACTGTTTAGGGAAGAATATGTGCAGCATGTGGTGGACAAGAAGTGTGCGGCGAAGAACTGTACGGCGCTGCGTCGGTTTGTAATCAGTCCGATTCGCTGTAAAGGATGTTCCAAATGTGCGAGAAACTGTCCGGTGGGAGCCATCAGCGGAAAGATCAAGGAACCGTATGTGATTGATAATTCCAGATGTATCAAGTGCGGGGCCTGTGAGAGTGCCTGTGCGTTTGGCGCCATTTATATTGAAGCGTAGGAGGGTGAGACTATGAAATATATGACGATCAACAATCGAAAAATTGCTTTTGATGATGAGAAAAATGTGCTTTCTGTCATTCGTAAATCCGGAATTGACCTGCCTACCTTCTGTTATCATTCCGAACTCTCCACTTACGGCGCCTGTCGTATGTGCGTGGTGGAAGATGACCGGGGGAAGATTTTCGCTTCCTGCTCGGAGGTGCCGAGGGACGGAATGGTGATTTATACCAATACGCCGCGGCTGCAGCATCACAGAAAGATGATTCTGGAACTGCTGCTGTCGTCGCATTGCCGAGATTGTACCACCTGTAAGAAAAACGGCGTCTGTACTTTGCAGAATCTGGCGAAGCAGTTGGGCGTCAGTTACATACGATTTGAAAACAATAAGCCGGTGCTTCCGTTGGATGAAAGCTCCGACTGTATCGTCCGGGATCCGAACAAATGTATTCTCTGCGGCGACTGCGTGCGTACTTGTGATGAGATTCAGGGACTGGGGATTTTGGACTTTGCCTACCGCGGTTCCAAAATGCAGGTGATGCCGGCTTTTAATAAAACACTTTCAGAGACGGAATGTGTCGGCTGCGGCCAGTGCCGAGTGGTGTGCCCGACCGGCGCCATTACCATCAAACAGAATATCCATCCGGTATGGCTGGCGTTGGCAGATAAAAATACCCGGGTTGTGGCCCAGATCGCGCCGGCTGTCCGGGTGGCCGTGGGTGATAAGTTTGGTATTCCAAAGGGAGAAAATGCACTGGGTCAGCTTGTGGCGGCTCTCCGGCGCATGGGTTTTGATGAGATTTATGACACCAACTTTGGAGCGGATCTGACTGTCATGGAAGAGTCGAAAGAGTTTGTGGAGCGACTGGAAGCAGGGGAGAATCTTCCGCTGTTTACTTCCTGCTGTCCGGCATGGGTAAAATTTTGTGAAAACAAATATCCGGAGCTTAGGAAACATATATCTACCTGCCGTTCTCCGCAGGGAATGTTCGGGGCGATGATTAAAGAAGAGGCTCGCATGAATAAAGAAGACACAAGGAAGACCATGGTGATTTCCATTATGCCTTGTACGGCCAAAAAAGCAGAGATTCTGCGGGCGGAGCATTACACTGACGGTGAACAGGATGTAGATTTGGTTCTTACCACCACGGAAATTACCCGGATGATAAAGGAAGCCGGTATCGATCTGGCGCAGATGCCATCGGAAGCCCTGGATATGCCATTTGGACTTTCGTCCGGCGCCGGAGCTATTTTTGGCGTGACCGGCGGTGTGACTGAAGCGGTGCTGCGGCGCCTCGTTGACAGCAGTGCGGTGGAGGATTTAGAGAAGATTAGTATCACCGGAATTCGCGGAGTCCAGGGAATAAAGGAAGCGATGGTCGATTTCCGCGGAAGGGTACTGAGACTGGCGGTGGTCAACGGTCTTCACAATGCCGATGAACTTCTCAAAAAGATAAAATCCGGGGAGGCATATTATGATTTTGTGGAAGTCATGGCCTGCAAGAGGGGCTGTATGGCCGGCGGAGGCCAGCCGGTGCCGATTGGGCCGCGCACCAAAGCGGCCAGATTTGAGGGTATTTACAAGATTGACAATGTGGCGCAGATTAAACGTTCCAATGAAAATCCGATTATTCAGAACCTGTATAATGGTCTGTTAAAAGGGAAAGAACATAAATTGCTGCATAACGAAATGTAAGAGCATATGGGCTGATGCATATTAAAAGTCATGGACGGTCTGTGATATGCTCCTGTCTGTTTCATGATATTTTCTTTAAATATTGCATTTTTAAATGAAGAAAAAATAGATGGAAAATAAGATGAAAATATGAAAAAATAGATATAACAGGACAACCGGCAGAAAGGAGACCGACAATGAGTGAGAAATTATTGACCGTCGTGGAAGCAGCAGAGGTTTTAAAAGTAAAAAAAAATACCGTATACGATATGATAAAGAGGGGAGAGTTGAAGGCGTCGAAGTTGGGAAAACAGCTCAGAATCCGACAGATTGACCTGGAAGAATATATTCAATTTGGCGGACGGAAACCACAGGAAAGAATCAAAAGAACGGGTCATCCGTCTGACGGTGTGGAACGGATGAGGAATCCATGGACAGAAGAACGTTTTGATGAAAACGGAATGTTGATTATCTGCGGTCAGGATATGGTACTCGATGTACTGGCAGACCGGTTGAGTCGACATCCGGAAGGATGTCCTGCGCTGCGTTCCTATAAAGGGAGTTATAATGCGTTGTTTGCCATGTATCAGGGACAGGTGGATGTGGCCACGGCACATCTCTGGCATGGCGCCACGGACAGCTATAATCTGCCTTATATCAGCAGTATGCTGCCGGGGACGGATGTGGTGGTTGTCCATATGCTCAAAAGAAAAGAAGGATTTTATGTGAAAAAGGGAAATCCTAAAAATATCCTGACTTTTGAGGATTTGAAGAGAGAAGATGTCAAAATTGTGAACCGGGAAGCGGGAAGTGGCGCGCGGGTTCTCATGGATGAAAAATTAAGACAGAGTCATATTGCGCTGGAAGAGGTGAGAGGGTATCATCGCATTGTCAACTCCCATCTGGAAGCGGCGGCGGCTGTCTCCAGAGGGGAGGCAGATGCGGCTCTCGGAACGGAAAAACACAGCCTTCAGGTATCCGGCATTGATTTTATTTTCCAGCAGGTGGAATCCTACGACATGGTTTTCCGCAAAGAAGATTTTCCCAAACCCGAATATCAGGCGCTTCTTGATATTTTGCGCTCCCGGGAATACCAGGATGAGGTGGAAGCGTTGGGCGGATATGATGTGGAAGATATGGGAAAGATTATTTATTCAGATTAAATAAAAATAGTGTTTTAAAATAAAAAAACCAAAATATAAATGATTTTTATATTGTTTTGTTTAGTTTTTTTGTTGAATTTTCAATCCTCTATATGTATAATGAAAAAAGAACTATATAAAACACAATAAAACGAGGTACATAGGGAGGAGAAATCATGAAAAAACATAACATAATAAAAAGATTTGCCGCTCTGGCTTTGAGTACGGCTCTGGTGATGGGAATGACTGCCTGTGGAACATCCAACAGTGACAGTCAGGATAACGCCGACGAAGCCGTCAATACGGAGGCCGTTCAGGAGAGCGTCACGTCAGCCGAAGGAGCAGCCGACGAGGACACGACCCTTTTGATTGCGGCGGCAGCCAGCCTGGAGGCAGTGTTTGAGGATGAGCTGATTCCAATGTTTGAAGAGGCCAATCCGGGTATCCAGGTGGAAGGTACTTACGCAAGTTCCGGAGATTTACAGCAGCAGATTGAATCCGGTCTGGAAGCGGATCTCTTCATGTCAGCGGCCACATCCAACATGGATACACTGGTGGAAGAAGGATTGATCGATGAAGCGTCCGTGGTGGAGCTTCTGAAGAATGACGTTGTTTTAATTGTGCCGGAAGGGGTGGAAACCAACGTAACTGGTTTTGAAGATATCACCAATGCCGATGTAATTGCCATCGGTGATCCGGAAAGTGTTCCGGCGGGTAAATATGCTCAGGAGATTCTCACCGGCCTTGGTATTTATGACGAAGTGGCACAAAAAGCAAGTTTCGGAAATAGTGTCACAGAGGTTCTGACTTGGGTGGCAGAGGGAAGCGCTGACGCCGGAATTGTATATTCCACAGATGCTCTCACAGAGAATACCAACGGTGATGACAAAAATGTAACCGTTCTGGCAACGGCAGACGATTCCATGATGGAGACGCCGGTAATCTATCCGGTAGGTATCGCCACATCCACCACGAAAAAAGAAGCCGCACAGGTTCTGGAAGATTTCCTGCAAAGTGAGGAAGCCATGAATGTCTTTGTGGATGCCGGATTTACAGCAAATAATTAATGGTGAAACGATTGTCCGGGCAGCGCGTGATGCGCGCACCCGGACATTGTCTGTTTCTTGCCTTAATTTGCTGCAAAACACAAGAAAAATTTGCCTCATTATAATTATAGAAAAGATACGAAATGGAAAGGAATCATTATGGATTGGTCACCGATAATTATTTCCTTGAAAACAGCGGCTGCCAGTATCGTCGTTACTTTTTTTCTCGGCGCTGCCATGGCGGAGCTGGTATTTTGGATTAAAAATAAAAAATTGAAAATGATCTTAGATGGTCTGTTTACCCTGCCTCTCGTTCTGCCGCCGACGGTGGCCGGATTTTTTTTATTGTACATTTTTGGTGTCCGCAGGCCTGTGGGAAAATTTCTGTTGGATTATTTCTCAATAAAAATCGCTTTCTCCTGGGAAGCTACGGTTCTGGCGGCAGTACTCATATCATTTCCGCTCATGTACCGGGCGACAAGAGGGGCTTTTGAACAGGTAAATCCCGATTTGCTCTCCGCAGGAAGAACCCTTGGGATGTCCGAGTGGGACATTTTCTGGAAAGTACAGTTTCCGGTGGCGAAACCGGGAATTGTATCCGGCGCGGTACTGGCCTTTGCGAGAGGGCTTGGCGAATTTGGAGCAACGGCAATGATTGCCGGAAACATCAGCGGTAAGACAAGGACCCTGCCGCTGGCAGTTTACGCTGCGGTGGCGTCAGGCGATACACAGGAAGCGTCCGGATATGTAGCGGTGCTGGTAGGCATATCATTCTTAGTTGTAATAATGATGAATTATTTTTCCATGAAAGCTCCGGATGGCGGCCGGACAAAAAAGCGCGGGGATGTGCACAGAAGTGTGGATATGAGCCGGACAGGGGAAAGGAAGTAGGGTCATGGCAATTTCAGTAGAAATCAGAAAACAATTAAAGGATTTTGAGTTAAATGTAGCATTTGAACTGGAAAGCGGCTGCATGGGTCTATTGGGCGCATCCGGCTGCGGAAAAAGTATGACTCTCAAATGTATTGCGGGCATTGAGACGCCAGACGCCGGAAAAATTACTCTCAATGGTCGTGTTTTGTTTGATTCAGATAAAAAAATTAATTTGCCGCCGCAGAAAAGAAAGGTGGGTTATCTTTTTCAGCAATATGCTCTGTTTCCGCATATGACCGTATGGCAAAACGTGGAAGCAGGTTTGTCCGGCACGGGCAGAAAATTTGTTTCCAAGAAAGAAAAAAATGATTATATTATGCAGCTTTTAGAGCAGTTTCATATACCGGAACTGGCCGACGCTCTGCCGGTACGTCTGTCAGGCGGTCAGCAGCAGCGGGCGGCGCTGGCGCGGATTATTGCGTCCAATCCGGACATTCTGCTCCTTGATGAGCCATTTTCCGCATTGGACAGTTACTTGCGGGAGCAGCTTTTACAGGAAATGAAAGAAATGTTAAGTACGACTTACCAGAAAGATGTGTTGATGGTATCTCATAACCGGGACGAAATCTACCAGATGTGTCCGAAGATGGCGGTTATGCGGACGGGCTCCATCGAAATTGCCGGAAGCACAAGGGAACTGTTCCGCAATCCGCTCACGTTGGGAGCTGCAAGACTTACCGGATGTAAAAATTTGTCCCGGGCAGAAATTTTGAATCCTCATGAGTTGTATGCGGTGGACTGGGGAATGCGTCTTCATGTGGAAGAAACCATTGCGGAAGATGTCTCCCATGTGGGATTGCGTGCCCATGATTTTGCCTGTGTTTCTGATGACATCAGGAAAATGAAAATCCCAGAAAATGTTATGAAATGTATGTTGGAAAGAATTACGGAAGCACCTTTTGAAGTCTACCTTATTTTAAAAAATGTTTCTGCACGGGAGAAGAATCAACAGCCGGTTTGGTGGAAGCTTTCCAAAAAAGAATGGGAAGAGATGCACGAAAAGGTGCCGGAGGAAGTGTATTTTCCTCCGGAAAAGATTATCTTATTAAAAGAAGAAATCGGCTAAATAAAACAGAACCGTTATTTCAGATTAAATGGAAATGCTTTAAAGCAACATAGATACCGTCCCGGTCTACCGGTGTTGTCACATAGGAGGTCTGTCCCAGTACCTCCGGAACCGCATTTCCCATGGCAACGCTGTTTTTTACATGGCGAAGCATGGATAAATCGTTGGAGCTGTCTCCAAATACATAGCAGTTATCAAGAGAAGCATCCATATAGTTTACAATAAAGTCAATGCCGGTAGCTTTAGAACAATTTTTCGGAATAAATTCATTAAAATGATACTCGCCCATGGGTTCACGCTGAACACAGGTGAAATATTCGGAAATCTCGCTTAAAAAATTGTCAAAATCGCTGTTCGCATCACTGAACACCACAAACTTATCGAAATCCATCTCCGGATCTTCAAAGGTTCGGACGGCATCCGGCGCCTGGGCGCTGATATATGTATCCCGTATACTTTTAATTGGAGAAATCAAAGTCGAGGAATCATCGAAGAAACAGGCAGAACGTCCCTCGAAAACCCCTTGCATTCGGTTGTTCCGCAAGATATCCTTCAGACCCAACCGAACTTCCCTGGGGAGCTCATTATGGAAGAGAGTCTTCCCCTGAAAAATCACTTCCGTACCGCAGCCGCATACATACCCGTCAAAGGGAAATTCCTTAATCGCCTTCGGCATAAAAGAGTAAGTCCGTCCGCTGTTGATAAAAAGGTAGTGTCCGTTGGCTTGAGCCTGTCTAAGCCCGAGGATGGCACTCTCTGGAATATATCCGAGAACTCCTCCTGCAAGCAGCGTCCCATCAATATCAAAAAACAATAATTTTCTATCCATAAAAAACTCCTTTACAAAAATTATAATATTCAGAACATAGATGTGCATCAGTTGTGCCTCGTCGCACTATTTTCATGACAAAACACGACGTCACCGGTACATTTGTTAGAGATTTATTATAAAGAAGAAAGACGAAAAAAGCAAGAGGGGGGATGCATGGCGGAAAGTTTCGATTATTGACTTTCTGTTATAGGTAAGCTAATCTTCATCTTGGCGAATTACCATAAATGTGCTATGATATATTTCAAAAAACATAAAGAAAGGAAGACTATTATGGCAAATCCAGTTGTAACAATCACAATGGAAAACGGCGACGTCATGAAGGCGGAGCTGTATCCGGAGATTGCTCCGAACACGGTCAATAATTTTATTTCTCTTGCAAAGAAAGGATTTTATGATGGACTGACGTTCCACCGTATTATCAAAGGATTCATGATTCAGGGCGGCTGTCCCCTTGGAAATGGTACGGGTAATCCGGGATACAGCATCAAAGGAGAGTTTAAGAGCAACGGTTTTGACAACCCGTTGAAGCATGAGGAAGGTGTGTTGTCCATGGCAAGAGCCATGATGCCGGATTCCGCCGGTTCCCAGTTCTTTATCATGCATAGGCCGGCGCCGCATCTGGATGGCGAGTATGCTGCTTTCGGAAAGATTATTGAGGGTATGGACGTAGTGGACAAAATCGCCTGCGAAAAGACTTTTGGAGATTCTCCGTATCACAAACAAGTGATGAAGACGGTGACCGTGGATACTTTTGGGGAGGAATATCCGGAGCCGGAGAAAATTGACCGGTAAGACGGTGTGAGAAAGGCTGGCAGCTCCATTGTGACTGTTTGACGGTTTAATGAGAAAAGCGTAAAATAAAAAAACGGGGCAGAGAATATATTTTCTGTCCTGTTTTGGATTTGATTGTGTTAAATTAATTCAGTGTTCCGTATTTGCCGAGGCAAGCGCAGTGACGCAGATGTCAACAGTTTTTGATGATGAATGCGGAAATGGCATCCGTCACATAGGCTGCATTTTCATCATTATAAATATTCAGATGTAAAGGACGTGAGATATCCAGACTGAAAATTCCCATGATAGATTTTGCATTTACTCTGGAACAGCCGGATACCAAGTCAAAACGACCATTATACTCATTGATGATTTTAACGAAAGCCCGAATTTTGTCTAAAGAATCAATGTTGACGGTGGCTGTGGTCATCGTTCTCCCCTCCGTGTGCTGCAATCCTCAAAATCAGTTTTATGTGTCTTCTAACGGAATATTCTAAGGAATGATTTTATGTTATCACTTCAAGAAAAAAAATCAAGATGGAAAAAATAACATAATTTTTTTTGCAAGGCAAAGGATAAATAGGAAAAGTGACGAGAAATGGAAGCAATTCTATGGAAAATTTGCAGTACCAGAAAGCGGATGAAAGGAACGGTGCGTTCTACGGCCATAAACTTGATTTCCATTTGAAAAATATATCACCGCCTCCAATGATGAGACGGTGTAATGAAAATCCTGCGGCAGATACTGGTGTCCGTGGAAATGCCGCGGGAATGATGAAGCTTTATTAGCTTTATTCTGCAATTTCAATCTGAATATTGTTTCGGGTGAGAATATCTGAGATCTCCGGAGAGATTCCGAAATCAGTACAAAGAGTGTCTACATCGGAAAAGGGGGATTGGATGACAACGCCCTTCTGGGAAAACTTGCTGGAATCTGCCAGAATGATGGTACGGTTGGCAGAGTTAGCCATGTATTTCATGGTCTCCACCCGCATCAGATCATCGCAGGTAAATCCGGCGTCTGGAATGAAACCGTCTGTGCCAACGAAAAATTTGTCGACAAAAAATTCTTTGACGCATTTGCGGACGAGAGGCCCTACCATCCCCTGGTATTCTTTCTGGTATTCTCCACCCAATAAAATCACCTTGCGAATTGGCATCTCCCGGATGCGGATAGCGATGTAGGCGGAATTGGTGATGATGGTGATGTCCTTTTTCAGCTTCGCGAGCTGCTCTGCCAGCAGGGCGCAGGTGGAGCCGGATTCCAGCATGACAGTCTCTCCGTTAGAAACCATTTCTGCCGCCTTGGTGGCGATTTTCAGCTTAGTGTCATAGTTGATCGTCATACGGGTGTTGATATCGTTGGCATTCTTGATGAGGGCATAACCGTGTTCGCGGGTCAGCAGTCCTTCCTCTTCCAGATGGTCGAGATCTTTGCGGATGGTGACCTGGGACACATCGAGCAGCTCGGCCAGACGGCTGACTTCTATTTTATGATAAATATTTACCAGTTTTATGAGTTTGGACTGTCGTTCTGTCATTTGAAACACCTCTTTCTTTCTAGCAGAAGTATAACATATCGAATCAAAAAGGAAAAGGGATAGTTGTTTTATTTTTATAAAAACAACATGGATATAATTCTTGCGGGAAAGAAAAGAATTCGGTATAATAAATGCAGATTAAAGCAGATTAAAGAAGATCAGAAAGCGAGATGAGACAGATGAGCCAGGCAAAGGTGGATAAACAGAAAGAATATAAGAAGAATCGCAAGAAGATTATTGCCAGGGAGAAGAGAAAAAGCAGAGCAGCCAAATGGATTGGATATCTGTGCCTGGTCTGCATTATCGGAGGAGTGGGAGTTTCTTTTTATCAGAAGATAAATCCGGCTCCCCAGGAGAATACCAGCACTTTTTATAATCTGATTGCGACGGACAGCTATGGAATCTTGAACCCATCCCTGTCCGAGTAGGTTTTCCTGCACGGAGAAGGTTTCCGTGTCATTTATGTTGTACACCGGGTTCCGGAGAAGCGGGCCTGAAAGGTATCCGTTCTGAATCACAAGAATATAGGATTCAGAGCGGATTCTTTTACACTAAAGAAGAATTTGTGTATAGAAACAGTCTTCGCGTAAGGAGAATTTTTGCAGAGAAAAACAGGAGGTGGAACTGTTGGCGTTTACACATTTACATGTGCATACGGAATACAGTCTGCTGGACGGTTCCAGTAAGATCAGTGAGCTTTTGCCCCGGGCGAAGGAGCTTGGCATGGACAGCCTTGCCATCACGGACCACGGGGTTATGTACGGCGTGATTGATTTTTATAAAAAAGCAAAAGAAGTGGGAGTGAAGCCGATTCTGGGCTGCGAGATTTATGTGGCGCCCGGCTCCCGGTTCGACCGGGAACAGAGCCGGGGCGATGACCGCTACTATCATCTTATCCTGCTGGCGGAGAACAACCGGGGATATAAGAACCTGATGAAGATTGTCACCCGGGGATTTACGGAAGGTTATTATTACAAACCGCGGGTGGATTATGAGATTCTGGAACGGTATCATGAGGGGATTATCGCTTTAAGCGCCTGCCTGGCAGGAGAGATTCCCAATAAGATACTGAAGGAAGATTATGAGGACGCCCGGGCTGCGGCGCGGAGAATGAACGATCTTTTTGGACAGGGCAACTTCTTTCTGGAATTGCAGGATCACGGACTGCGGCAGCAGACGCAAGTCAATTCGGTGATCATGCGGATGTCCAAGGAACTTGATATTCCCCTGGTGGTGACCAACGATGTGCATTATATTAAAGAAGAAGATGCGGTTCCCCATGACATTTTGCTCTGTATCCAGACAGGGAAACTGGTCACTGATAAAGACCGGATGCGGTATGAGGGCGGTCAGTTTTTCCTAAAATCAGAAGAAGAGATGCAGAAAGTGTTCCCGTATGCCAAAGAGGCTATGGAGAATACCCACAAAATCGCGGAGCGGTGTAATGTGGAGATTGTTTTCGGAGAACAAAAAGTGCCGAAATTCGATGTACCGGAAGGATATGACGCCTTTTCTTATCTGAGAGAGCTTTGTGAGAAGGGATTGGTGAAGCGCTACGGTGATCCGCCGCCAGAGGATTTGAAGGAACGCCTTGCCTACGAGCTTGAGACCATCAAAAATATGGGGTATGTGGATTATTTCCTTATTGTATGGGACTTTATCCGATTTGCCAAAAGTCAGGATATCGCCGTGGGGCCGGGCCGTGGTTCGGCAGCGGGAAGCATTGTGGCTTACTGTCTGGAGATTACGAATATCGACCCGATTCGATATCAGTTGATTTTTGAACGTTTCCTGAATCCGGAACGTGTGTCCATGCCGGATATTGATATTGATTTCTGCTATGAAAGACGGCAGGAAGTCATTGACTATGTTTATGAGAAATATGGCAAGGACAAGGTAGTGCAGATTGTCACCTTCGGTACCATGGCCGCCCGTATGGCGGTGCGGGATGTGGGTCGGGTGATGAATATTCCATACGCCCAGGTGGATAAGGTGGCAAAGATGATTCCTATGGAGCTGGGAATTACCATCGAAAAGGCGCTGACGCACAATCCGGAGCTGCGGCAGGCTTATGAGGCTGATGAGGTCACAAAGAACCTCATTGATATGTCTATGCGTCTGGAAGGACTGCCGAGACATACGTCTATTCATGCGGCCGGCGTGGTAATCGGTTCTGAGCCGCTGGATGAATTTGTGCCCCTGTCCAGAGGAGCGGATAATGTGATCACGACCCAGTTTACCATGACCACCATTGAGGAACTGGGGCTTCTCAAAATGGATTTCCTGGGACTGCGGACTCTGACGGTGATTCAGGATGCGGTCCGCATGGTGGAGAAAAAGACCGGACAGCCGCTGGATATCAATGCAATTGATTATAATGACGCGGCGGTTTATGAAATGATCGGGCAGGCAAAGACCGAAGGTGTGTTCCAGTTGGAGAGCGCCGGGATGAAGTCTTTCATGCGGGAGTTAAAGCCAGGGAATCTTGAAGATATTATCGCCGGTATTTCCCTGTATCGGCCGGGTCCCATGGATTTCATTCCTAAATATATAAAGGGAAAGAATAATCAGGATTTTGTCCGTTACAGTTGTCCGGAACTGGAAGAGATTCTGGCGCCCACTTACGGGTGTATTGTCTATCAGGAACAGGTTATGCAGATTGTCATGAAGCTGGCCGGTTATACGCTGGGCAGAAGCGATCTGGTGCGCCGTGCCATGTCCAAAAAGAAGGCCGACGTGATGGCGAAGGAGCGGGCAAACTTTGTTTACGGCAATGAGGAAGAAGGTGTGGAAGGCTGTATCAAGCGGGGGATTCCGGAGGACGTGGCAAACCATGTGTTTGATGAGATGATTGATTTCGCCAAATACGCTTTTAATAAATCCCATGCCGCCGCCTATGCGGTGGTGGCCTACCAGACGGCGTGGCTCCGCTGTCATTATCCTCTGGAATTTATGGCGGCGCTGCTCACTTCCGTGATTACCAATCCGAAAAAAATCACGGAATATATCAATACCTGCCGGAGCATGGGGATTAAGATTTTGCAGCCGGACATCAACGAGGGAGAGAGTGGGTTCTCCGTTTCGGGCGATTCCATCCGCTATGGACTGAACGCCATCAAGAGTCTCGGAAAAAATGTCATTGACGCCATGATCGAGGAGCGGGAGACCCATGGAAAGTACAAGAACCTCAAGAATTTCATGGAAAGACTTACATCGAAAGAAATCAATAAGAGAACCATTGAAAATCTCATCAAGGCAGGAGCCCTTGACAGCCTTGGGGCCACCAGACGGCAGCTTATGATGGTGTACGCCTATGTCCTTGACGAGGTCAACAGAGAAAAGAAAGAAAATGTGACCGGACAAATGTCTTTATTTGATTTCTTTTCCGAGGAGGAAAAAAAGGAATACGAAATCCAGTATCCCGATGTGGGAGAGTTTGAAATGTCACAAAAGCTTGCTTTTGAAAAAGAGGTGCTAGGCATTTATGTAAGCGGTCATCCACTGCAGGACTATATGGCGTCCATGGAGAAGCAGATTACGGCGAAAACCACTGATTTTGAGCCGGAGGAGGAGACTGGTCTGGCGGTTGTCAGGGACGGGCGTAATTATATAGTGGGAGGTTTGATTTCAAACGTAACGGTAAAACTTACCAAAACGAATCAGAATATGGCGTTTATCACTCTGGAAGATTTATATGGTACGGTGGAAGTCATTCTTTTTCCGAGAGATTATCAAAAGTACCGGGATCTTCTTGTCATGGATTCGAGCGTTTATGTGAAAGGAAGGGCCTCCGTATCAGAAGAAACCGGCAAGCTGGTGGCGGAAACGGTCATTTCCATGGACCGGGTACCGAAGGAGATATGGATTCAGGTTCAGAATATAGGATATTTTCAGGAAAAACAGAATATGCTGTATGACGTGATACGACAGTATCCGGGTGAGCAGGAGATCATCATATATTCCAGAGAAGAAAAGGCGGTAAAACGGCTTCCTTCCTACGAAAACATTTCCGGCGAAGAAGCAGCGATTCAGGAGTTGCGTACTGTTTTTGGCGGAAAAAATATAAAGCTTGTTGAGAAGAGTATTGAAAAATTTCACAAAAAGAGATAATATGACAGGGAAGAGCCGGATGTTTTTTCCAGCACATCTGGCTTTTTTACACTTTTTAATTTAGGGAATACACGGAAGTTATGGAGGTAATCTATGGGTAAGACAAGTGCAGTGGACACAATTGGTATTTTAACGAGCGGCGGAGACGCGTCCGGAATGAACGCGGCTATCAGAGCCGTTGCAAGAACCGCATGGGACAGGGGAGTAAAAGTAAAGGGCATAAAGCGTGGATACAGCGGTCTGCTCAATCGTGAGATTTTTGATATGGATAGAACCTTCACTGGAGATATTATTTCCAGAGGTGGTACGGTACTTTTTACAGCAAGATGTGAAGAGTTCAAGCAGGAAGAATACCAGAAACAGGCAGCGGATATCCTGCGTGAAGAAGGTATTGACGGTCTGGTAGTTATCGGTGGAGACGGTTCTTTCCGCGGAGCGCAGAAGCTGGCGCAGCAGGGTGTGAATACAGTTGCCCTTCCGGGAACCATCGACCTGGACATCGCCTGTACAGAATATACTATCGGTTTTGATACAGCAGTTAATGTGGCTATGGAAGCCATTGACAAGATTCGTGATACCTCTACTTCCCATGAGAGATGCTCTATTGTTGAGGTTATGGGAAGAAACGCAGGATACATCGCTCTGTGGTGCGGAATTGCCACAGGTGCGGAAGACATTATCATTCCGGAGCGTTTCGATGGCAACCGTCCTAAGCTGGAGGCGAAGCTCATCGACAGCATTCTGGAGAAAAAGGCTCTCGGAAAGAAACACCATCTGATCATCAACGCAGAAGGTATCGGACATTCTTACGGTATGGCAAAACGTATCGAACAGGGAACCGGTGTGGAGACAAGAGCCACTATCCTCGGCTACATGCAGAGAGGCGGAAGCCCGACAGCGAAGGATCGTGTATATGCTTCTTACATGGGAGCGCTGGCTGTGGACTTATTATGTGCCGGAGCCACAAACCGTGTTGTAGGTTACAGAAATGGCCAGTATATCGATTACGATATCGAGGATGCGCTGGGCATGTCCAAAGATGTGGATGAATACGAATTCCAGATTGCACAGGTACTGGGAAGATAAGCGAATCGCTGCGTATATAAATAAGTTTTAAAAAGAGGCTGTTTACACAATGGCGGCCGGGATTCCGGCCTGCGTACTGTGAAACAGCCTCTTTGATACCTTATGCCGCGAAGCCGAAGTATGCCGTGAAGCCGCACGGAAGGACTTTTGCACCGGGCTGAGCGGCATGGGCTGCGACAATATGGGGCTGAGCGGCAATAACGGTTCTACGCAGTAATAGTAAGAGAGCGGCTGATGATTCTGACGATGGCGTCCCGGTCAATGGCGAATGGATAAGTAGACAGCTTGGAGGCATTCGTCATGATGTTGTCTGCATAGAGATTGCATGTGCTCTCCGTGATGCTTACGGTGCCCAGAAGCTGACGGAGATATTCACCGAAGCTTTTTGTGGAAGCAAAGTTTAGCAGAGAGAGCACCCGGTCGACATCTTCCGGTTGATTGCGGGCGTACTCATCCATGTAGGCAGCCAGGAAGATTCCGCAAGCTTTTCCGTGAGGAACGTCGTGGTTGTAAGTGATTTCATAGCTGATGGCATGGGGAAGAGACGTAGTGGTCTGGGCAATGGCCATGCCGGCTACGGTGGACGCCAGCATAAGGGTTTCCCGGTCTTCTTCGGACAACAGCTTTGCAGGGGAGATGTCCGGATTTTCGGCAATCCGGGTCAGAGCCGGGATTATTTTGTTCCATAAGGAAAGGCCGTATTCGGAAAACATATGATTGTATACATTTGCTTTTGCGTGAAGGCGGCTTTCCACACAATGGGCCAGGGCGTCCACGGCAGTGTGGATGAGGAGATATCTGCTGGCAGAGACGAGGTATTTACCGTCGACCAGGGCCAGTTTGGGATAAATATTATAGCTGATGCTTTTTTTTGTCTTAAAGGCATGGCGTGTCAACACGGCGTTGGGCGTCACTTCAGAGCCGGTGCCGCAGGTGGTTGGTACAGCGATGACCGGTAGCGCCGTTAAATCTTTCGGTTCATAAAGGCACCCGGCATTTTCTTGGGGATTGGCGATGAGCAGGGCAATGGCCTTGGCAGCATCCAGAGGAGAGCCGCCGCCGATACCGATGACAAAGTCTGCCTGAAATTCTTTGCCTTCTGCGGCTGCCTTTTCCACAGTCTCTACAGAGGGGTTTTCCTCAATATCATTGTAAATGCGATAGGGAACGGAAGATTCCTCCAGAATAGAGAGAATATCGTCCAGGGAGCCGTTGGCTTTCGAGGAATGTTTACCCGTAACGATAAAAGCTCGTTTGCCGAAAACGAGCAGTTCTTTTTTATGATTGGCGACACAGTCTTTTTCAAGATAAACGTGGGTAGGTGCGAAAAAATGCATAAATAATTCTTCCTTTCTCATAATATTATGGGACGGTTCCTGACGGTCTGCCTTGCCGTCAAAGATGTATCATTGCTGATGATAGTATTATAGCATACGCATAGCCCGTCCGGCACAGATATTGCAGATTTCGCGGTGAAAAATAGATTGTTCATTCATGAACTTTCCATGTTTTTGTGATTTTCGACTTGAAGTATCAATGATTTATGTTATGATGATACAGGGACTGCGTAAACCCGGGAGGGCGGAGCAGCCCGTGTATCATCTGTGTAAAAGTTAAGGAAGTACGGAAGTCTGATCGGCGGAGCAGTCTGCGCATCAGGCGGGAACTCGAGAAGAAAAAGAGGTATTACAATATGAAAGCAAACGAGTTTATTCTGGCGCCATCTATTTTATCCGCAGATTTTGCGAATCTGGGAAGGGATGTGAGTATTGCTGTCAAAGCGGGAGCACAATATATACACATTGATGTGATGGATGGAATGTTTGTTCCGCAGATTTCTTTTGGCACACCGGTCATTAAGGCGCTTCGGCCGCTGACCGATGCGGTGTTTGATGTGCATATGATGGTAGAAGAACCGGGAAGATATGTGGAAGAATACGCCTGTCTGGGAGCGGATATCATTACCGTTCACGCGGAAGCCTGCACACATCTTGACCGGGTCATTCAGCAGATTAAAGCCAGCGGGAAGAAGGCGGCGGTGTCGCTCAATCCTTCCACCTCCCTCCATGTGCTGGATTATGTTCTGGAGGAACTGGATATGGTGCTTCTCATGACGGTGAACCCGGGATTTGGCGGACAAAAATACATTTCTTACTGTGATGAAAAGATTCGCGCGCTGCGCGCAATGATTGATGAGAGAGCGCTTTCTGTCAAAATTGAAGTAGACGGAGGCGTTAATGTTTCCAATGTGAAAAGGCTGGCGGACTGTGGCGTGGATATTTTTGTCTGTGGTTCAGCAGTTTTTGAAGGAAATATTGAAGAAAATATGAAAAAAATCAAAGAGCGGCTGTATCCGCTCATATAGAAAGCGAGGTAAAGAAAAATGAGTGAATGTACATATGATTGCAGTTCCTGCGGAGAAGACTGCGCAGAAAGACAGGGCAGCCCGGAGGATTTTCGTGTAAAGCTGAGTGAGGGAAGCTCTGTAAAAAAGGTAATCGGCATTGTGTCCGGTAAGGGAGGCGTGGGTAAATCCATGGTGACTTCCCTGCTTGCCTGTGCGACCATGCGGGAAGGATATAAGACAGCCATTCTTGACGGAGATATCACAGGACCTTCTATTCCGAAAGCGTTCGGAGTCCACGAGAATTTGGTGGGAAATATTGACGGTCTCATCGTTCCGGGAACCACAGCTATGGGGATTGATATGGTTTCCGTAAACCTGCTTCTTGCCAATGAGACAGATCCGGTTATTTGGCGAGGCCCGGTGCTTGGCGGTGTGATTAAACAGTTCTGGGGAGAGACCCTCTGGCGGAACATTGACTATATGTTTGTGGATATGCCTCCGGGAACCGGCGATGTGCCGTTGACCATCTTTCAGTCTCTGCCGCTTTCTGGCATTATCATTGTGGCGTCCCCGCAGGAACTGGTAGGTATGATCGTGGAAAAGGCCGCCAACATGGCAAGAATGATGCATATCCCGATTCTCGGTCTGGTGGAGAACATGAGCTATGTGGAATGTCCGGACTGCGGCAAAAAGATTTATGTCTTCGGCGAAAGCCATATTGACGAGATCGCGGCACTGTATCAGGTGCCGGTGCTGGCGAAGATTCCGGTGGATCCGGAGCTGGCGGCTGCCTGTGACGCAGGAAAGATAGAATTTACAGAAAGAGATTATATGAAGGATGCGGTGAAGCTGCTGAAGAAGTTATAAGACGTCTGTGCGCCATCTTATAACTTATAAGAGAAGGCGTCGGAGTCATGCAGCCTGCCGGCGGCCGTAGGAGTCTGCCGGCAGAACAGCTATATTCATGGAGGAATGAAGAGAAATAAATGAATAATAATAATCAGAATAATGACCCCAATAAGAAAAGAAATATCCGTTCAGCATTGATAATGCTGGTAATCTGCCTGGGGCTTACCGCGCTTTTTTCGACGGTGATGAACCGTTACCGAAACGGAGAACAGGAAAAAATTACTTATGATGAGTTTGTGGATATGCTGGACAACGATGAGATCAAGAGTGTCACATTGACGGACAGCCGGGTGCTCATTGAGCCGAAGGAGCAGGAGAATCCGCTGGTGAGAACGGTGTATTATACCGTAGTCTTTCCGGATTCCGACTTGACCAATCGTCTGCTATCGGCAGATATTCAGTTTGAGAAACAGGATGATTCCAGTTCTTCTTTGATCACGCAAGTTGTCGTTGGCTGGCTGCTTCCGTTCGCTCTCATCTACGCCATGATGTTCTTTGTAATGAGGGGCATCGGAAAAGGCGGCGGAATGATGGGAGGCGTTGGCAAGAGTAACGCGAAAGTATATGTGGAGAAAAAGACCGGAGTTACATTTGCGGATGTGGCGGGACAGGATGAAGCGAAGGAAACTCTCACGGAGATGGTGGACTTCCTTCACAATCCGGGTAAATATACAAAAATCGGCGCCAAGCTTCCTAAGGGAGCCCTTCTGGTGGGCCCTCCGGGAACCGGTAAGACACTGCTGGCAAAGGCGGTGGCCGGTGAGGCAAACGTACCGTTTTTCTCTTTGAGCGGTTCTGATTTCGTGGAGATGTTCGTGGGCGTCGGCGCTTCCAGAGTGCGTGACTTGTTCAAGCAGGCACAGTCCATGGCGCCTTGTATTATCTTTATCGATGAGGTGGACGCCATCGGTAAGAGCCGTGATACCGCCTACGGCGGAGGAAATGACGAGCGAGAACAGACGCTCAACGCCCTTCTGGCAGAAATGGACGGTTTTGATTCTTCCAAAGGTCTGGTGATTCTTGCTGCTACCAACCGTCCGGAAGTACTGGATAAGGCGTTGCTTCGCCCGGGACGTTTCGACCGGAGAGTCATCGTGGAGCGACCGGATCTGAAAGGACGAATCGAGACTCTGAAGGTACATGCAAAAAACGTGCTCATGGATGATTCCGTGGACTTTGAGGAGATTGCTCTGGCAACCTCGGGAGCGGTGGGTTCCGATTTGGCAAACATGGTCAATGAAGCGGCGCTGGGCGCTGTCAAGGCGAACCGTTCCGTTGTAACTCAGCAGGATTTGATGGAGGCCGTTGAAGTGGTCATTGCCGGTAAGGAGAAGAAAGACCGGATTCTTGGCGATGAAGAGAAACGAATCGTGGCGTACCATGAGGTGGGTCATGCCGTGAGCATCGCCGTGCAGAAGAAGACGGAGCCGGTGCAAAAGATTACTATCGTGCCGAGGACTATGGGTGCCCTGGGCTACACCATGCAGATGCCGGAAGAAGAGCGTCACCTCATGAGCAAGGAGCAGATGCTCAGCGAATTGGTAGGTTTATTTGGCGGCCGTGCGGCGGAAGAAGTGGTGTTTGATTCAGTGACCACTGGAGCTTCCAACGATATTGAGAGAGCCACCCAGATTGCCCGTGCCATGGTAACTCAGTACGGTATGTCCGACGCCTTTGGTCTTATGGGACTGGAATCTGTGCAGAGCCGTTATCTGGATGGACGTCCGGTAATGAATTGCTCTGACGCCACCGGAGCGCTGATCGATAAAGAAGTGCAGAAGATTCTCAGGGAGGCTTACGATAAGGCTGTAGCCATTATCTGGAAATACCGGGATGCCATGGACGAGATTGCGGCCTTCCTTCTGGAGAAGGAGACCATTACCGGCAAGGAGTTCATGAATATCTTCAACAAATATAAGAAACCGGACTCCGAAGATGCTGTGGCAAACGAAGCGCAGGAGCAGGAAAAGACAAAAGCCATTGAGCAGCAGTCTGAACCGGCGGAGGAACAGCCGACGGATGATACAGAAGATTCTTCCGAAAAAGAAGAATAATTCAATATAAGATACAGGCACTGCCGGCATAGCGGCTGCCGGCAGAAAGATTTTCAGGCTCCCGGAAAGCCCTTCGTGGATTTCCGGGAGTTTTTGTGATATGATACCAGAAGTCTCAGTATTCAGAAGAGGAGGCAAATATGTTTGATATACAGGAAGAATTAAAAAAACTCCCGGCCAAGCCCGGCGTTTATCTCATGCATAATGCGCAGGATGAGATTATTTATGTGGGGAAGGCGCGCATTTTAAAGAACCGGGTACGGCAGTATTTTCAGAGTAGCTATAAGCGCAGTGTGAAAATTGAACATATGGTTTCTCATATCGCATATTTTGAATATATTATTACAGATTCTGAGCTTGAGGCTCTGGTGCTGGAGTGCAATCTAATTAAGGAACACCGTCCTCCCTACAATACCATGCTCAAGGATGATAAGAGTTATCCGTATATCCGGGTGACCGTGCAGGAGGAATATCCCCGTATTCTCTTTTGCAGAAATGTAAAGAGAGACAAATCGAAATATTTCGGTCCGTATACCAGCGCAGGGGCGGTGAAAGAAACCATTGAGCTGCTGCATAAGGTGTATAGGATCCGCAATTGCAATCGGATGCTGCCCCGGGATATCGGAAAGGAGCGGCCGTGTCTTTATTATCAGATTAAACAGTGTGATGCTCCCTGTCAGGGATACGTTTCCAAAGAACAGTATCGGGAAAATGTGGAGCAGGTGCTGCGGTTTCTGAACGGCGACGATAAGAAGATCCTTCAGGATTTGGAGAAGAAAATGATGGCGGCGGCACAGGCCATGGAGTTTGAGGATGCGGCGGAATACCGGGATTTGATGAATAGTGTGAAACGAATCGGTGAAAAACAGAAAATTAACGATACCGGCGGCGATGACCGGGATATTATCGCTATGGCGAAGGCGGGCGACGAGGCGGTGGTAGCCATATTTTTCATCAGGAACGGCAAATTGTTGGGTCGGGATCATTTCCATATGGGAGGCATCGGCGACAGTGAAAAAAGCGAAATTCTTATGGATTTCGTGAAGCAATTCTATATGGGAACACCGTTCATTCCCCGGGAGATACTTCTGCAGGAAGAAGTGCCCGACACGGAGATTCTCGAAAAATGGCTGTCAGACAAGAGAGGCGGCAAGGTGAGTTTTCTCACGCCGAAGCGAGGCGCCAAACATCAGATGATGGAGCTGGCATATAAAAATGCACAGAATGTTCTCATCAAAGACAGTGAGAAACTGAAGAGAGAGGAACATCGCACCATCGGCGCTGTTCACGAGTTGGAACAGCTTCTTGGAGTCCGAGGGTTGAACCGTATGGAAGCCTTTGATATTTCCAATACAAACGGTTATGAAAATGTAGCGTCCATGGTGGTTTTTGAAAAAGGAAAGGCAAAGAAAAGCGATTATCGTAAGTTTAAAATCCGCACAGTGGCGGGACCGGATGACTATCGCTGTATGGAGGAAGCGCTCACGCGGCGGTTCTCCCACGGAATCCGGGAGAAAGCGGAACGCTCGGAGAAAGGTCTTGACCAGAATCTGGGAAGCTTTACCCGGTTTCCAGACATTTTGATGATGGACGGGGGAAAGGGGCAGGTGAATGTGGCGCTTCAGGTGCTGGAGCGGCTAGGACTTTCCATCCCGGTCTGCGGTATGGTGAAGGATGATTTTCACCGGACCCGGGGACTCTATTATAATAATGAAATCATACAGTTTCCTAAAAATTCCGAGGCGTTCCGTATGATCACCCGCCTGCAGGATGAGGCCCACCGTTTTGCCATTGAGTATCATAAAAGCCTGCGGAGTAAGGGGCAGGTTCACTCGGTTCTCGATGATATCAAGGGGATTGGCCCGGCGAGAAGAAAGGCTCTCATGCGTTATTTCAAAGATATTGACAAGATCCGTCAGGCTTCTCCGGAAGAGCTCATGAAGGCAGAAGGGATTACCGCCGGGATTGCCAATGAAATCTTTTCGTTTTTTCACCAAAGGGACGTTGTAAAAGAAGAACAGCCTGTGATAGAATGATATCAAAGTTTCAGAATTATAATCTCAGGGATAGGATTTTTAAGAATAATCTATAAAGGAGCATGGTATGTATAGAGTAACATTGACGCAGATTATCGAAAAAATGGAACTGAAAAATCTTCTGCCGGACATTGACACAGACAGCATTGATGTCAATCAGTCCGGTGTAAATCGGATTGCGCTTCAGCTCGCCGGTTTTTTTGAGCATTTTGATTCCGAGCGTATCCAGGTCATTGGTAAGGTGGAATATGCTTATCTGGAACAGTTTGACCAGAAGCATATGAATCCGATTTATGAGAAAATTTTTGAGAGTAAGATTCCGTGCATTGTATTCTGTCGGGGGTTGGAGCCCAGCGATACGATGCTGGATATGGCGGAGAGAGCCGGAGTTCCAATTCTAATCACATCCATGACCACCTCGGATTTTATCGCCAGCGCCGTGCTTTGGCTCAGCGAACAACTGGCGCCGCGCATTTCCATCCATGGAGTTTTGGTGGATGTATACGGAGAAGGTGTTCTCATTATGGGTGAGAGCGGCATAGGAAAGAGTGAGGCGGCTCTCGAACTGATTCGCCGGGGACACCGGCTGGTATCCGATGATGTGGTGGAGATTCGCAAGGTCAGCAACGACACTTTGATTGGCACCTCGCCGGATATCACGAGACATTTTATCGAGCTGCGGGGCATCGGGATCGTGGATGTGAAGAGCCTCTTCGGTGTGGAGAGCGTGATGCTCAATTCCTCCATCGATATGGTGATCCGGCTGGAAGACTGGAACCGGGAGGGCAACTACGACCGGCTGGGACTCGACGAGGAATATATTGAGTTCCTTGGTAACAAGGTAGTATGTTATTCCATTCCGATTCGACCGGGTCGGAATCTGGCGGTCATTGTGGAATCGGCGGCCATCAACTATCGTGCGAAAAAGATGGGGTATAACGCGGCACAGGAACTTTATAACCGTGTCACCGGCAGCCTTAAGAAGAACCAGAAAGACAGTGAACAGGAATAAGGCCAAAAGACTAAAGGACGGCAGAAAAAGCCTGGGAAAAGTATACTTCCGAAGGCGGAGGAAAGTATGTCCGGAACATTGAAAACAGACGCTCAGTCCGGCAATTAATATAAAATGTAAGAAGGAGAAGCGCTATGAAAATATATGCATTTGGAGCGGATATTGGGGGAACCACCGTCAAACTCGGTCTGTTTACCACAGAAGGAGAACTTTTGGAGAAATGGGAGATTCCTACGAGAATCGGCGAAGAATATGATATTTTACAGGATGTGGCAGACTCCTGCCACGGTATGATGGAGAAAAAAAATCTGCTGAAAGACGACTTTGCGGGTATTGGCATCGGTGTGCCGGGATCGGTACGGGAAGACGGTTCCGTGGATGCCTGTGTGAACCTCGGCTGGGAAAAGAAGCAGGTGAAAGATGAGATGGAAGCCGCCCTCGGTATTCCTGTGGCTGTGGGCAATGACGCCAATGTGGCGGCCCTGGGTGAAATGTGGCAGGGCGGCGGCAAAGGCTATGAAAATGTGGTGATGGTCACCTTGGGGACCGGCGTCGGCGGCGGCATCATTGCGGGCGGTAAAATGATTGCGGGCGCCCACGGCTACGGAGGAGAAATCGGACACATGTGCATCAATACCCACGAGACGGAATACTGCAACTGCGGCAAGAGAGGATGCCTGGAGCAGTATGCTTCCGCCACGGGAATTGTTCGCATGGCGAAGAAGACGCTGGAGGCCTCCGGAGAAGACAGTGTTTTACGCAAGGTGGATTTCCTCACAGCCAAAGACGTGCTGGACGCGGCTAAGTTCGGTGATGCCTTTGCAGTGAAGCTGACGGAAGATTTCTGCCGGAGACTGGCGAGGGGGCTGTCCTTTATTTCCTGCGTGACGGACCCGGATATTTTTGTCATCGGCGGCGGCGTGTCCAAGGCAGGAGAGATTATTACGAAGACCGTGGAAAAATATTTTGTCGATTACGTTTTCGGAAGTCAGAAAGATACAAAATTTGGTCTGGCAACCCTGGGAAATGATGCAGGAATCTACGGCTGTGCGAAATTGATTACTGGAAAAGGAAAATAATTTGGCGATTTATATAAAGGCAGGCATAAAGTCTGCTTTTATTTTGTGTTTTTTAAACATTGTACTTCCCATGGAATTAGAGTATGATATAGTATATAACTACATATGGTATGGAAAATATCATTTTCCTCAACCGAATCGGCTTCCATCAGGGAAGACTGCCAAATGTATTTATAAATAGGAGATACTATGATACAACAGGAATTCTGTCAAAAAATTAAAAAACAACTCACAGCAGGAACCCTTTTGGAACGGGAATTGATGAGCAGGCATACCAGCTTTAGAATCGGCGGTCCGGTGGATATTTTTGTGCAGCCGTCCAACGTGGATGAGCTCTGGAATGTACTTCATCTGGCCCGGGAAGAAAAGGTTCCGTTTTTTATTGTGGGCAATGGAAGTAATTTACTCGTATCAGACGAAGGTTTTCGTGGGATGATTCTTCATACGGGCGGGAATCTTCGAGATATTTCCGTGGAGGGCGACGTGATTTACGCCCAGGCAGGAGCGCTGCTTGGCAGTGTGGCCAGAACAGCGCAGGAGTACGGACTGACCGGAATGGAATTTGCCGCGGGAATACCAGGTACTCTCGGCGGCGCGGTATGTATGAATGCCGGCGCATACGGAGGAGAGATGAAAGATATTCTCATGGATGTGGAGGTTCTGACGCAGGATGGTGAACGTCTGGTGCTCCCGGTGGAGGAATTGAATTTGTCCTACCGGCACAGTGTCATTTTTGAGAAGGATTACGTTGTGTTGGCAGCGCATATCCGGCTTTCAAGGGGGGATAAAACGCAGATCAGAGACAGAATGAATGAACTGGCAAGGGCACGGAAGGAAAAGCAGCCTTTGGAATACCCAAGTGCCGGAAGTACATTTAAACGTCCGGAAGGTTATTTTGCCGGAAAGCTGATTCAGGATGCGGGACTGAAAGGATACACCGTCGGAGGAGCTCAGGTTTCTGAGAAGCATAGCGGTTTTGTCATTAACCGGGGAAATGCTACGGCGGAGGAAGTCCTTTTCCTCATCAAACAGGTGCGTAAAAAAGTAAAACAGCAGTTTGGTGTTGAACTGGAGCCGGAGGTTCGCATGTTGGGATTTGCAGATACAGAGGTGAAAAAGTGAGATTTGTAATTGTTTCCGGAATGTCAGGAGCTGGGAAAAGTACAGCGCTTCACATATTGGAAGATATGGGATTTTTCTGCGTGGATAATCTGCCGGTGGCTCTTCTTCCCAATTTCGGGCAGATTGCTTTTGACCGCAAGGTGGACGTGAATCAGGTGGCAGTCACAGTGGATATCCGAAGCGGAGATGCTTTAAAGGGACTGTCTGAGCAACTTGAAGTGCTGAGAGAACTGGGAATCCGTTATGAAATTCTCTTTCTGGACGCCGATGACGCAACGCTTGTCATGCGGTATAAGGAGACGAGAAGGACGCATCCCCTGGCGGGAGAAGGTCGTGTGGAGAGCGGAATCCTTCAGGAAAGACAACGCATCTCATTCATTAAGAAACAGGCGGACTATATCATTGATACTTCGTCGCTGCTTACCCGTGAGCTGAAGCAGGAGCTGGAAAAGATTTATGTCAAAGACGAAGGGTACGGGAATTTTATCGTTACCTTCCTGTCCTTTGGTTTCAAGTACGGGATTCCTGCCGATACGGATTTGGTATTTGACGTTCGCTTTCTTCCGAATCCATACTATGATCCGGATTTGAGAGCGTTGACCGGCGATGATCTGGCAGTGCAGGAATATGTTCTCGCAAGTAAGGATGCCCATATTTTTCTGGATAAGCTGGAGGATATGCTTAAATTTCTGATTCCTCTTTATATGGATGAGGGAAAGTACCATTTGATTGTGGGTATTGGCTGTACCGGAGGGAAGCACCGTTCTGTCACGATGACCAATGCGATTTACCAAAGGCTGAAAAAGCTGCCTTACAGTGTACGCATGGAGCATCGTGATATCGCTAACGACCAGCGCCGGAAAGAAAAATAACAGGGAGGCAGATGCGAAGATGTCATTTTCTTCAGATGTGAAGGAAGAACTGGTTCATCTGTCGGGTCATGAACTGCACTGTGTCGTGGCGGAGCTGGCGGCAGTGATCAGCTTCAGTGCCGGGGTGGGCTGTTCTGCGGACGGCGGATATTTTATTATTCTTGAAACAGAAAATATTGCTGTCGCAAAGCGGTTTTATTTGCTTTTAAAAAAAGCATTTGATTTTCAGCCCGGAGTTGTGGTGTCACGGCATGAGAGCGGGAAAAAAAGTCATATTTTTACCATATCGGTGGAAGGAGCAGAGAATGTTCTGCATGTGTTAAAGACAACAGGTCTTATGAATAACCGGGGTCAGATGGATGAGGAGGAATATCTTACAGATAATCCGATTCTCCGGAGAACATGCTGCCGGAGAGCTTTTCTGCGGGGAGCATTTCTTGCCGCCGGTTCTGTGACGGACCCGGAGAGAAACTATCATTTTGAGATTACTTGCGTGGACGGACGGAAAGCGGAGCAACTCAGAGACTTTATGCATTTCTTTGGGCTGGAAGCGAAAATTGTGCTCCGGAAAAAATATCATGTGGTATATCTGAAAGAGGGCTCCATGATTTCGGACGCCTTGAGCATCATGGAGGCGCACGTTGCCATGATGAAATTTGAAAATATACGCATTGTAAAGGATGTACGAAACTCTGTGAACCGGAGAGTGAATTGCGAGGCTGCCAATATCAATAAAACGGTTTCCGCCGCGCGCAGACAAATAGAAGATATCGAATATATCAGGAATACTGTCGGACTGGATAGATTACCGGAGAATCTGCGGGACGTGGCATACGCCAGGCTGGAGGAGCCGGACGCAGCGTTGAAAGAGCTGGGGGAAATGCTCCATCCACCTGTGGGGAAGTCCGGTGTGAATCATAGATTGAGAAAGCTGAGTCAGATGGCGCAGCATTTAAAAGAGGGTGGACGTATTTAGCAGCGTATCCTTGTGCGGGAAATCGCATACCAACCCATGACAGAAATACGGACATAAGTGGTTTTTTATAAAAAGCACGCAGACAGCATATTATATAAAGTAGGAGGTAAATGATGATTACGAAAAGGATGGAAATTAAGATTCCAACAGGTCTGGACCCAAGTACTATTGCTTTGTTTATACAGACGGCAAGCCAATATGACAGCCGGGTGTATGTTGAGGTGGAAAATAAAAAGGTCAATGCCAAGAGCATCATGGGAATGATGACTCTGGGGTTGGCGGCTGGAGAGGAAATCACCGTGTCAGCGGCCGGTGACGACGAGCAGCAAGCCATTGAACATATAGAGAGATATCTGAATAATGAGATAAAGGCTCAATAAATGTGCTGTGTGTTTGGGGATATCTCCTATTGCAAAAAAGTATATAATGAAAAGGACGGCAGAGGAGTTGGTTTTGATGACTCTGTCGTCCTTTTTTGGTAGTATATTTTTGTAAAAAAGATTTTCAGCGCCGCCGTCGTTGACTAACGCTGTTGTTACTCCGCCAGTGCGGACAATCCGTAATAACTGTAAAAAAGTTCTTCATCTATGGAAAGGAGGGTCCACTGACCGTCAGCGATGCCAAAGACGATGGCGCCGTCGGCTTCCGTGCTGGGAGCGGTTTCTCGGAAATCCTCATATAAGGTGGAGAACGGATCGCTTTCCGTCTCATCTTCGGTTGTGTCTTCCTCTTCGTCATGGCTGTGTCCGGAAAAAATGGAGGAGAAGAAATCCTGCAAGCTGTTCCAGAAAGAAGAATCGGAAATATTATCTTCGATTTCCTGTGCAATGACGTCAGGAAGCGTGGAAAAATCCGTATTTTCCGTGTGTACGGAGACTACGCAGCGATTATAGGTGGTCTGGATGCCGGTGATAGTATAGCTGGCGGATGAAAGAATTTCATCACACAGCTCGTCGGCGTCAATCTCAATGCCGGCGGCGTCCAGCAACTCATCAATCTGGTATTCTTCCAGCGTAGTATTTACATATTCTCTGATATAATCCCGGATATTGGGATTCTCCTGCAGCGATTCCGGCAGATAAGACGGGTCCACAGAGGAAAAATCCATGCTCTCAGCCATGGTAAAAATCTGGCGTACCACATCCTCGCATCGCCGTGTAATCTGATTAATATAGAAAAAATAACCGCCGGCGCCGCCGCCGATCAGTACCATGACGAGCAGGAGGACGAGAAGCCGCCGCTTGAGTCTCTTTTTCGGCTGGTGCCGTCCTCTGGCCGCCGCCGTATTTTCAGACAGGTTGTTCTGTTCTTTTCTCCGGCGGGCGGAGTGGGAGATGACTGGCGTATATTGAGCGTTGCTTAATGGCTGGCCGCAGGAGGAACAGATAGTTTCGTTTTCCTCATATGGCCTGCCGCAGTTTGGACATTTCATGACAAAACCTCCTTTTCATGATAAAACCTATTTTATGAAGGGAACCGTCCGGCTCTGATAGCTAATGTCGTCAATACATGGGTATGGAAAGTATAGAGAAAAACGGCCGCGGTGTCAAGAAGTGCCCTTTTTTGCAATTTGACGCTACTGATTACTGAGTGAATAGTAACAATTTGAACGGATTGATTTATAAAAGCGAGATGATGTAAAAGCTTATATACGCAGATATATCACACATGCAAAAGCGGAGACCAACGGTTCTTCTGGAGTGAAAAATGTACTGACGAAAGAAGAAATCGCGGTCTGCGACGGTATTATCATCGCCATTGTTTTCCTGCTGGATGATTACGGCATTGACTAAGGAGAAAAATTATGCTTGTTCCAAAATATTATGAGGATCTGACAACCCTTCATCTGAATACCATGCCGAACCGGGCCTATTATATTCCCGCCTCGGTTTCCATGGATACGGTCGGAGAGAAACGCGGCAGATCCGACCGTTTTGTGCTCTTAAATGGAAACTGGAAATTCCGCTATTATGAGAGTATTTATAATCTGAAGGATAAATTCTACGAGGAGGGATTTCCGGCGGCGGATTTCGGTGAAATTCCGGTACCCGGCGTGTGGCAAAATTACGGATATGACCGGCACCAATACAGCAATATCCGCTATCCGTTTCCCATGGATCCGCCTTACGTTCCCCATGATAATCCCTGCGGCGCCTATATTCATCGGTTTTATTATGAGCGTCGGGAGGACGCGCCGGAAGCCTTTCTTAATTTTGAGGGAGTGGATTCCTGTTTCTATGTGTGGCTAAACGGCGTTTTCATCGGTTACAGTCAGGTGTCCCACTGTACCAGCGAGTTCCGGGTGACAGAGCAGCTTCGTGACGGAGAAAATGTACTGGCAGTTCTGGTGATGAAATGGTGCGACGGCAGCTATCTGGAATCCCAGGATAAATTCCGCATGAGCGGTATCTTCCGGGATGTGTATCTGTTACTTCGTCCGCAGCAGGGAATCTTTGATTACTTTGTTAAGGCAGCGGCTGGCGAAAACATCAATGCAGGCCAGATTGATATCACATTCAAATTCTTCGATAAAATAGTTCCGGTGATCTGCCGTCTGCTGGATGACGACGGCAACCTGGTGGCGGAGCAGGTGACGGAGGATGGACGCCTCCACATGGAGGTGAAACATCCGCACCTCTGGAATGCCGAGCAGCCATACCTGTACACCATGGTGTACGAGACTGCCTGCCAGGATACCCGGGAAGTAATCACCGACCATGTGGGATTCCGGGAGATTCATGCAGAAGGAAATGTATTATATATCAACGGACAGAAAGTGAAGTTTCACGGCGTCAACCGCCATGACAGCGACCCGGTGACTGGCTTTGTCATCAGTGAAGAACAGATGATGAAGGATTTGTGCCTCATGAAAGAACATAACATCAATGCCATCCGGACCAGTCATTATCCCAATGCGCCGCATTTTTATGAACTGTATGACCGGCTGGGATTCTATGTCATCGACGAGGCGGACAATGAGAGTCACGGTACCAGCGCCCGCTATATGGAGGCGGAGGACTGGGACACCCAGAGCCTGCGCTGGAACGAAGTGATCGCCGACAACCCGGATTTCACGGAAGCCACCGTGGACCGGGTGCAGCGCTGTGTGGAGCGGGATAAAAACCGCCCGTCGGTGGTCATCTGGTCTATGGGCAATGAATGTGCCTACGGCTGCACCTTCGAGGCGGCGCTTGCCTGGACAAAACAGTTTGATGATACCCGGTTGACCCATTACGAGAGCGCCCGTTACGTCTCCGGCACACGAAAATACGATTATGATAATCTGGATTTGTACAGCCGCATGTATCCTTCCCTTGCCGAAATGGAAGAATACCTGGAAGAAGACGGCCGCAAACCGTACATTTTATGTGAATATTGCCATGCCATGGGAAACGGTCCGGGGGATCTGGAAGATTACTTTCAGTTCATGGAAAAGTACGACGGCATCTGCGGCGGTTTCGTGTGGGAATGGTGCGACCACGCCATTGACAGGGGAACAATGCCGGACAGCAGGAAAATCTGCGCCTACGGAGGCGACAGCGGTGAGTTCCCGCATGACGGAAACTTCTGTATGGACGGGCTGGTCTATCCGGACCGCCGGATTCACACCGGCCTGCAGGAATACAAAAATGTGCACCGTCCTGCCAGGGTGGTCTTCTATAACCAGAACACCGGAGAACTGTGCCTGCACAACTACATGGATTTTACAAACCTCAAAGATTATCTGTATCTTTCCTGGAAATTGCTCTGCGACGGCGTGGAAATAAAAGAAGGAATTACCGGCGGCGAAGAGTCAGTGAAAGCCGGCGTGGACGTCCCGCCTCACAGCGAAGGCAGCGTGTATCTGCCTGTGAGGATTCCGGAACGGGGAAAAGCCGTGCTGCTTCTCTCGTATCACCTGACAAAAGAGGCGGCAAAGAGACAGGAGATTCTTTCGGAAAGATACTGCCTGGGCTTCGACGAGATTGGTCTGGAGACCGCAGAAAATGTGAATCAGACTGCTCTGGCATTGCTGGAAGGAATTCCGGCAGAATTTCTGGCGGGGATTCTGGAAAACCGTCGGAGGAAATGGCGAAAGAGCCATCAGGCAGTGCCGGTGGCAGTCAAAGAAGATGATAAAAATGTGATTCTGCGGGGGATGGATTGGCGTTACGTTTATGATAAGAGAACAGGTACATTTTCAGAAATGATATATCATAACCAAAATCTTCTGGAAAAACCGATGGAATATAATATATGGCGGGCGCCGACAGACAATGACCGGAATATAAAAAAACAGTGGATTCGCGCCGGGTATGACCGGTCGGTGAGCCGTGCTTACGAGACGAAGGTTTATGGCACAGAGCAAAAGACGGACGGTACAGGGCGGGAGAATGAAAATTTCCCGGCGGGAGCTATCGTGCTGGAGAGTCAGCTTTCCCTGTCTGCAATCTATTTGCAGCGAATCCTTAATATGGAGGCAAGATGGCTGATTTATCCGGACGGAGGCATGGATCTGCGCCTGGACGTAAAACGCACGCCAGGATTTCCGTTTTTGCCGCGGTTCGGCCTGCGGCTCTTCCTGCCAAAATCTATGGAGAAAGTTACCTACTGCGGCATCGGCCCCAATGAAAGCTACGCCGACAAGCGGCAGTCCGGTTGGCACGGGCGTTTTGAGACCAGCGTCCAGGCGATTCATGAAGACTATATCCGTCCACAGGAAAACGGCGCTCATGATGACTGCGATTATATGATTGTGGAAAACGATACGTTGTCTCTGGCGGCCGTGGCGAACCCTGCGGCCGTGGCACAAAGCGAACGGTCTGAAGGCAGCACTCCCGCCGCTCGTGAAACATTCGCATTTCAGATATCGGAGTACACTCAGGAGGAACTGACAGCGAAAGCCCACAACTATGAGCTAGAGAAATCTCCGTACACCGTTCTCTGCCTGGATTACGCTCAGAGCGGCATCGGCTCGGGAAGCTGCGGGCCGGAGCTGCTGAAGAAATATCGGCTGGATGCGGAACATTTTGTGTTTGAGCTGGGACTTCGGGTGAAGGAGAAGTTTTAGGCATCTCAGAATGTACCTTGCATCGCGGGCTTCATCAGTAGTATAATAAACTATACCAACGGATGCGGTGTACAGGTGCTTTTGCGACAACGCGAGACAGGTGGATATGGACGCCATGGCGATTTCTTAATCTGTATCAAACTTCGATTGACAAGTCGAAAGAGGTTTATTATGATATGTTATCATAGGCAAAATTGTCTTATGCATTTCTGGCTGGTATATCGGAAAAGAAGATTCTTTCCCATGATATCAGAAATGTGGAGATTAATAATTATCTGTATCATCTGCTGAAAATTTTTTTGTTTGTCTGCAATTTCAGTACGGAAACATGATTCTCGGCCATATTTTATGACAGTCTCCCTGCCGCCGGAATCCGCATTGATTTTTTGGTATGGCCCTGCGTTTACAATATTCAGCAGAGATAAAAAGGAAAGGTGTGAGAAACGATGAAAGACGATTGTTTATTTTGTAAAATTGCCAGAGGAAAGATTCCTTCAGCGACAGTTTATGAGGATAGCCATTTCAGAGTGATTCTTGATGTGAATCCGGCTACCAAAGGTCACTGTCTGATTATCCCTAAGGAACATTTCGATAATATTTATGATCTGGATGCAGAGACAGCAGGCAAGCTGTTCTCATTGGCAACCTGCATTGCCCGCGCCATGAGAGACGCGCTGGGATGCGAGGGGCTGAATCTCGTACAGAATAACGGAGAGATTGCGGGGCAGACGGTATTTCATTTCCACCTGCATTTGATTCCACGATATAAGGATGACGGTGTGCAGCTTGCTTGGACGCCTCATGAGTCCAAAGAAGCGCAGCTGGAGGAACTTCGCGCGGCAATCAGAAAGGCCATATAGCAGATACTTTAAGATAAAGAAAGAAGGAGAGAGCATGGGAAAGATTGATTTTAAACCGGGAAATATGCTGTACCCGCTTCCGGCGGTGCTGGTGACAGTGAGAGACGCCGACGGAAGGGATAATGTACTCACCATCGCGTGGGTGGGTACAGTTTGTACAAATCCGCCCATGCTCTATATTTCTGTACGCCCGGAAAGATATTCCTATCGGGCGTTGAAAGAGACCGGTGAGTTCGCGGTGAATCTGACCACCGCGGCCATGGCAAAGGCAGTGGATTACTGCGGTGTGCGTTCGGGGAAAGATGTGGATAAGTTCCGGGAGACCGGTCTTGCCCGGAGGGAGGCTGTAAAGATAAATGTGCCGGTCATAGAGGACAGTCCGGTGAACATAGAATGTAAAGTCAGGGATGTGATTGAACTGGGTTCTCATTATATGTTCCTTGCAGATGTGGTCCACGTCACAGTGGACGACCGGTATATGGACGAGAAAGGAACCTTTCATCTGGAAAAGGCGAATCCTCTCGTATATTCCCATGGAATTTATTGTGATGTTGGCAATTTTATCGGAACTTTTGGCTATTCTGTCAGAAAGAGAAAAAAGAAAAAAAGATAAATGTGTTGTTTTTACAAAATCTAAATTATGAATTTACAAAAGAAAACATTCTTGTTATAATAAATAATTGAGTGTATCTGTATTTGTACAGAGGGAGAGATAGAGCGTCGCTTTATCTTTTTTGAAGATATCAAAGGATATGACCACGGTCTCAGAGACCGTACGACGAGTTTTAGATTGATAGATTGACTGCATAGTTTGGGCAGATTGTCATATCCTGGAAGAATATGTAGATTTTTTTGAAATGGATAATAAGTTTTGATTTGATATAGATATAGAGGTGCGAGAATGGAACAGTATATTATCAAGGGTGGTACTCCGTTAGTTGGTGAAGTGGTAATCGGAGGTGCCAAGAATGCAGCGCTGGGAATTTTGGCGGCAGCCATCATGACGGACGGTCAGTGTCTGATTGACAATATGCCGAATGTCAGAGATACAAATGTTTTGCTCCAGGCCATGGAGCAGATTGGGGCCACAGTGGTCCGCAAGGAGGATAATGAAGTTTTAATCAGCGGAAAATATATTGATTCCAGCGGAGATCTGCTGGTCGATAACGAGTATATAAGAAAGATTCGGGCGTCCTATTATTTGATCGGTGCCCTTTTGGGCAAATACAAAAAGGCAAAGGTTGTTCTGCCGGGCGGATGTGAGATCGGAAGCCGGCCGATCGACCAGCATATCAAGGGATTCCGTGCGCTGGGCGCCGAGGTGAAGATTGAGCATGGAATTATTATTGTTGACGCGGAGGAGCTACGGGGCAGCCACATCTATCTGGATGTGGTTTCTGTCGGTGCGACCATCAATATTATGATGGCGGCGTCGCTGGCCCAGGGCAACACAATTATTGAGAACGCGGCCAAGGAGCCGCATATCGTAGATGTTGCCAATTTCTTAAACAGCATGGGCGCCAGCATCAAAGGAGCCGGAACTGACGTGATTCGGATTAAAGGTGTGGAGAAGTTCCATGATACCGAATATTCGATTATTCCGGACCAGATTGAAGCGGGGACTTTTATGATGGCAGCAGCCGCGACCGGGGGTGATGTTCTGATTAAGAATGTCATTCCTAAGCATCTGGAGGCCATATCCGCCAAGCTCAACGAGATTGGGGCGGAGGTGGAGGAATCCGATGATGCCGTCCGGGTTGTGGCAACCCGCCGGCTAAAGCATACCCAGATTAAGACCCTGCCATATCCGGGATTTCCTACGGATATGCAGCCGCAGATCGCGGTGACCCTGGGGTTATCCAAGGGAACCAGCATCATCACGGAGAGTATTTTTGAAAACCGGTTCCGCTATGTGGAGGAGATGCGCCGTATGGGGGCCAACATTAAGGTGGTCGATGGTAATACGGCGATTATTTCCGGCGTGGAGAAGTACACGGGGGCAACCGTGGAGACGCCGGATCTGCGGGCAGGAGCCGCCCTTGTGATTGCCGGTTTGGCAGCGGAGGGATATACGACAGTGACGCAGATTGGCTATATTCAGAGAGGTTATGAGCGCTTTGATGAGAAGTTGCGTGCTCTCGGAGGTATGATTGAAAAGGTCGATTCCGAGAAGGAGGCCAATAAGTTTATTTTCAAAACCGGAACGGTCAGTTAAGGAGTGAAAGAAAATGGAGAGAGTGTTATTTACTTCTGAATCCGTAACAGAAGGACATCCGGATAAGATGTGCGATCAGGTTTCAGACGCTATTCTAGATGCATTGATGGAGAAAGACCCGATGAGCCGGGTGGCCTGCGAGACAGCCATGACCACGGGATTGGTTCTTGTGATGGGTGAGGTGACCACCAATGCTTATGTGGATATTCAGAAGATTGTCCGCGATACGGTAAAAGAGATTGGATACACCAGAGGCAAGTATGGTTTTGACGCAGAGACCTGCGGTGTTGTCGTTGCCCTGGATGAACAGTCTCCGGATATCGCCATGGGTGTTGACAAGGCTCTGGAAGCAAAAGAAAATAAGATGTCCGATGAGGAACTGGAAGCCATCGGCGCCGGCGATCAGGGAATGATGTTTGGCTATGCGACCAACGAGACAGAGGAGTACATGCCATACCCGATCGCCCTTGCTCATAAGCTGGCAAGACAGCTTACCAAGGTGAGAAAAGACGGCACGCTGCCGTATCTTCGCCCGGACGGAAAGACACAGGTTACCGTTGAGTATGATGAGAATGGCAAACCGGCCCGCCTGGACGCCGTGGTTCTTTCCACACAGCATGATCCGGATGTGACCCAGGAACAGATTCATGAAGATATTAAGAAATATGTTTTTGACGCCATTATTCCACAGAATATGGTAGATGAGGATACGAAATATTACATCAATCCGACCGGACGTTTTGTTATCGGCGGCCCACACGGTGACAGCGGGCTGACCGGACGTAAGATTATCGTAGATACTTACGGTGGATACGCCCGTCACGGCGGCGGAGCATTCTCTGGAAAAGACTGCACAAAGGTAGACCGTTCCGCAGCGTATGCGGCAAGATATGTGGCAAAGAATATCGTGGCAGCCGGACTGGCGGATAAATGTGAGATTCAGTTATCTTACGCCATCGGTGTAGCGCAGCCGACGTCTATCATGGTCGATACTTTCGGAACAGGCAAAGTATCTGAGGACAAACTGGTGGAGCTTATCCGTGAACATTTTGATCTCCGTCCGGCAGGCATTATCAAGATGCTCGACCTGAGACGCCCGATTTACAAACAGACAGCAGCCTACGGACATTTTGGACGTAACGACCTGGATCTGCCGTGGGAGAAGCTGGACAAAGTAGATATGCTGAAAGCATATCTGGCATAATTTAAAAAGTAAGAACAACAGGCTTCCTGCTGACGGAAAGAGATTTCCACGGCAGGAGGTATTTTTTATGCCGCACTGCGACAATTTTTTTTAAAATCTCTATCTTTTTATTTACGAAACGCTTCGGGAATGGTATAATGCCCGCATAGCTGGTATTATACCTGCGCATAATGTGATTTCTGTGGAAGCGCAGAAAGCAGTTGCGCACCCGCCGGAGGCAGCATGATCATCCTGCGATCATGGTACAGTTGTAAAGGTAGCTTTATGGATGGTATTCGGAAGAAACCATACCGCGTGCAGCACAGATAAATATTGAGCTTATATCCATGGGAATGAGACTCGGAGCGTCACTTTGCGAAAGTAAGGTGATAAAATGCATACAGGAATTATAGGCGCAGGGAAGGTTGGATGTTCCCTCGCTAAATATTTTATGTTACATGGCCTGAGTTTATCAGGCATTTTTGATGCCGATAAAAAGGCAGCGGAGACAGCGGCGGACTTTGCCGGAACAGATTTTGAGGAGAAGCTTGAAGATTTGGTCAGGAAAAGTGACGTTCTGTTTTTAACAGTTCCGGACGGACAGATTACCACGGTGTGGAATCAGGTCAGGGAACTTCCCATTGAAGGTAAATATATTTGTCATTGCAGCGGCGCTCTGTCTGCGAGAGATGCTTTTCCGGGCATAGCGGACAGAGGAGCCTTCGGATATTCTATCCATCCGCTCTTTGCGGTCAGCGACCGTTTCCATTCGTACAAAGAGCTTTCAGACGCATATTTTACAATTGAAGGAGACAAATGGCATTTGGAAGAAATAAAAGAGTTCTTTCAGTCTTTCGGCAATCCGGTACGCCTCATTGACGCGTCCGACAAGATCAAATATCACTGCGCCGCAGCCATTTGCAGCAATCAGGTCATTGCGCTCATAAAGGAGAGCCTTGATTTGCTTTCTGATTGCGGTTTTGATGAGGAGAGCGCCCTGGCGGCCCTTAAACCACTGATTGCAGGAAATGTCCATAAGGTTCTTTTAGACGGCTGCGCCGCCAGCCTCACCGGGCCGGTGGAACGGGGAGATGTGCAGACCGTTAAGAAGCATTTAGGGTGCCTGTCTGAGAAGGACAGAAAGTTATATGCCATGTTATCAGAGAAGCTGCTTTCTGTTGCCGGTCAAAAGAATCCGGACAGAGATTATAGCGCCCTGGCGGCATTACTGCAGGAAGTCTGACAGTGTCAGGATTGCAAAAGGCGCGCGCAAAAGAAGTAAGATTGCATCTGGATAAGGATGTAAAATTGCATCCGGAAAGGAAGTAAAACTATTTTCGGATGAGGGGAAGAAAAATTCAGGAGGTATTGATTCATGAAAAACACAGTGACAACATTCCATCAGATGAAGGAAAGAGGTGAGAAGATTTCCATGCTCACCGCTTACGATTATTCCACAGCGAAGCTGGTGGATGAAGCCGGAGTGAACTCCATCCTGGTGGGAGATTCTCTGGGAAATGTAATGCTTGGTTATGAAGATACCATCGCTGTGACGGTGGAAGATATGATTCATCATGGAAAGGCAGTGGCAAAGGGAGCGAAAAATGCTCTGGTCGTTGTAGATATGCCGTTTCTGTCATATCAGACCTCGGTCTATGATGCTGTGGTCAATGCAGGGAGAATTATGAAGGAGACCCACTGCGGCGCCGTCAAACTGGAGGGAGGCGTAGTGGTCTGCCCGCAGATTAAAGCAATTGTGGAGGCATCCATTCCGGTCTGTGCTCATCTGGGACTGACTCCGCAGTCTATCAACGCTTTTGGCGGCTTTAAAGTACAGGGAAAGACAGTGGAAGCGGCACAGAAACTCATCGATGACGCTAAAGCCGTGGAGGAAGCGGGAGCCTTCGCTGTGGTTTTGGAATGTGTTCCGGCCAAGCTTGCCAAACTGGTATCTGAGTCCATCAACATCCCGACTATCGGCATCGGCGCCGGAAATGGCTGTGACGGACAGGTACTTGTCTATGCGGACATGCTTGCCATGTTTTCCGACTTTTGTCCTAAATTTGTCCGTAAGTTTGCCAATGTGGGCGAGATGATGAGCCAGGCATTTAAAGATTACGACGCTGCCGTGAAAGACGGCTCTTTCCCGGCGGAAGAACATACTTACAAGATTGATGACGAGGTGATTGAAAAGTTATATTAAATTGAAAAGTTATATTAAGTTGTACTAGGAGGAAATTATGCAGATTGCTTATACCATAAAAGAAGTAAGAGAACAGGTGAAAGCCTGGAAAAAGGAGGGGCTCACCGTCGGTCTGGTGCCGACTATGGGATATCTCCACGAAGGACACGCCAGCCTGATGAAAAAGGCGGTGGAACAAAACGACAGAGTGGTCACCAGCGTATTTTTAAATCCGACTCAGTTTGCTCCGACAGAAGACCTGGAATCCTATCCGAGAGATTTCGAGCAGGACTGCAAGCTCTGTGATTCCCTGGGAGTGAGTCTGGTCTTCCATCCGGAATCGGAAGAAATGTACGCGCCGGACTTCTGCACCTGGGTGGATATGGATGTGCTATCAAAGACCCTCTGCGGAAAAAGCCGTCCGATACATTTCCGGGGTGTCTGCACCGTTGTGAGCAAACTCTTTAATATTGTCACACCGGACAGAGCCTACTTCGGACAAAAAGACGCCCAGCAGCTCGCCATCATCCGCCGTATGGTTCGAGACCTGAACATGGACATCGAGATTGTCGGATGCCCGATTGTACGGGAAGAAGACGGGCTGGCCAAAAGCTCGAGAAATACATATCTGAACGAAGAAGAAAGAAAGGCAGCCCTCGTGCTCAGCCAGTCCATCTTCCTCGGACAGAAGATGGTGCAGGAAGGGGAGACCGACGCTGCAATAATCAAAGCAGCCATGACAGAAAAAATACAATCCGAACCCCTCGCCCGCATCGACTATGTGGAAATCGTAGACGGACTCTCCATGCAGCCGGTGGACACCGTACAGTCTCCAACTCTGGCCGCCATCGCCGTTTACATCGGAAAAACTAGACTGATCGATAACTTTATTGTATAATGAGCCATGCAATCAGCGCAAAAGAGGACATAGCCATGCTTGCATGTAGCCATGGCTGCTTTTGTGTCTGATTATAAGGCGAATGCCTTAACCGAGATGAGCGGAGCAAATCGAGGTGCATGGCGGAAAGGAATATTTATGAAGATTAATATGTTAAAGGCTAAAATCCATCGTGCCACCGTAACACAGGCGGAGCTTGATTATGTGGGAAGTATCACAGTGGATGAGGATTTGCTGGACGCCGCCGGAATTTTAGAATATGAAAAGGTTCAGGTTGTAGATATTAACAACGGAAATCGTTTGGAAACGTACACCATCGCCGGGGAAAGGGGAAGCGGTGTCATGTGCTTAAACGGCGCAGCGGCAAGATGTGTTAGCGTCCATGATAAGATTATTGTCATGGCCTATGCGGATTTGACGCCGGAGGAGGCGAAAGCACATAAGCCAACGGTTGTTTTTGTGGATGATAAAAATGCCGTTCACCGCATTACCAGCTATGAGAAACATGGCCGTCTGTGCGATATGGAATGATGTTAAGTAAAGGAATGCAGAAAAGATGTTAAAGGGAAAGACAGTTGTATTAGGAGTGACAGGCAGTATTGCTGCCTATAAAATTGCCAATCTGGCGAGCATGCTTGTGAAGGCGCATTGTGAAGTGCATGTGATCATGACAAAGAACGCAACGAACTTTATCAATCCGATTACCTTTGAGACATTGACCAATCATAAATGTCTAGTGGATACCTTTGATCGGAATTTTGAATTTCAGGTGGAACATGTATCGCTGGCGCAGAAGGCGGATGTGATGATGATCGCGCCGGCTTCTGCCAATGTAATTGGCAAGGTGGCCCACGGTATCGCAGATGATATGCTGACTACGACCATCATGGCATGTTCCGGTAAGGTGATTTTTTCTCCTGCCATGAATACACATATGTATGAGAATCCGATTCTGCAGGATAATCTCAACATTTTGAAAAAATACGGATATGAGATCGTGGACCCTGCGATGGGCTATCTGGCCTGCGGGGATACGGGAGTCGGAAAGATGCCGGAGCCGGAAATACTCTTTCAGTATATTTTGCGGGATCTGGCCTGCGAGAAAGATATGAAAGGTCTGCGGGTGCTGGTGACGGCGGGGCCGACCCAGGAAGCTATCGATCCCGTGCGCTATATTACCAATCATTCGTCTGGGAAAATGGGGTATGCCATTGCGAGAAATGCGATGCAGCGGGGAGCCGATGTGACGCTCGTATCCGGTCCGGTCGCTCTGGAGCCGGTTCCGTTCGTCCGCACGATACCGGTTACTACGGCGCAGGAAATGTTTGAGGCGGTTCGTGACAATCTGGACTCGCAGGACATTTTGATCAAGTCCGCGGCGGTGGCGGATTATCGTCCGTCTCTGGTCAGCGAAGAAAAGGTGAAGAAGTCTGACGGCGAGATGAGCATTGCCCTTGAGCGAACACAGGATATTCTTGGATATGTGGCAGAACATCACCGGGATGACCAGGTTATCTGCGGCTTTTCTATGGAAACACAAAATATGCTGGAAAATTCCCGTAAGAAACTGAAAAAGAAAAAGCTGGATATGATTGCGGCAAATAATTTGAAGGATGCCGAAGCAGGATTTGCCACCGACACCAATTTAATTACAATTATTACAGAGCAGGAAGAAAAGGCGCTGCCGCTGATGACAAAGGATGAGGCAGCCCATGAACTGCTTTCTTATATTATGAAATATCGTGCAGAATCCCACAGTGCCGGGAAACAGAAATAGCGCTTTCTCGTATTATGGAATATCGTGCGGGAGATATTACACTGGCGGGAAAAAGAAATGGCACTCTGTTTATGTTGTCAAAAAAATTCAGACAAAAAGAGGATGGTTTATCATTTTATAAATATTCTGATTCAAATCGGAAGAAAAAAACGGAATGATATGTTATAATATACTACGTTGCTGGGAATTGCATGAAAAATGAAAGCAAGGTACATGGAGAATATTATGGAACATATTTTAATTATCGACAATGATACGTCCGCAACAGAGCTGGAGCGTGATTATCTGGAGATTAATTCCTATAAGGTGACAATTGAAAAGAGTGGCGTATCCGGATTTCAGAGAGCCTTGCAGGATGATATTAATTTGGTCATCACGGAACTGGAGCTGGATAATCTGAACGGTTTTGAATTATGCAGGGAACTCCGAAGCCGGCGGGATATACCGATTATCATTGTTTCATCCAGGAGCAGTGAGGTTGACAAGGTGCGGGGACTGGGAGTCGGAGCCGACGATTATGTGACCAAACCTTTTGCTCCCAATGAATTGATAGCGAGGGTAAAAGCGAATTTAAATCAATATAACCGACTGATCAAAAAAGGCAGCCGAAAGAATGATTGTATTATTTTGGATCAGATTCAGATTGACCGGACGGCAAGACGGGTATCTGTATGCGGAGAAGATATTGCATTTACAACAAAAGAATTTGACTTACTTGTTTTTCTGGCTTCGCATCCTAACAGGGTTTTCTCCAAAGAAGAACTTTTCCGGGAAGTTTGGGGAATGCACTCCATCGGAGATGTGGCGACCGTCACCGTACATATAAAAAAGATTCGTCAGAAGCTTGAAAAATATGCGGGAGTCGCCAATCTGATAGAGACGGTATGGGGAGCAGGATACCGGTTTCAGATATCCGGAACAATTAAAGTTCAGGAAACAGAACAGGAACAATAGGAACAATCATTTGCCCGGTGTAGCAGCGGGATTAAACAGAATGAAAAAGAAAGGTATTTTCTCTTTAAAAGAAGAGAGAAGCAGGTGTCAGGATGCTTGGAAAGAAAAAGATTCCCATCGTGTTTGAGGACGACAGTATTCTGGTGTGCGAAAAACCGGCCGGAGTGCCGGTACAGTCGGATACCAGTGGAAATGTGGATGTGGAAACATATTTAAAGCATTATCTTTTTGAAAAGCAGGAAGGAGACAGAGAACCCTATCTGACAGCGGTACACCGGTTAGATCGCCCGGTGGGCGGATTGATGGTGTTCGCGAAGACAAAGGAAACGGCGGCGGAGTTGAGCAAACAGATTCAAAATCATAAATTTGAAAAATGTTATCAGGCTGTGGTTTGCGGCCCGTTGCCGGAGGAGTTTGGAACCTTTGAGGATATGCTTTTGAGAGATGGCAGGACCAATACCACAAAGGTTGTACCGGCGGGAACGAAAGGTGCGAAACATGCAGCGCTTGATTATGAGATGATCGATCAGATTGAGACCCGCGACGGCGTTCTCTCCTGGGTACTGGTGATTCTGTATACAGGAAGGCATCATCAGATTCGGGTACAGTTCGCTTCCCGGGGTATTGGTTTGTACGGGGATACCAAATATAATCCGAAGTATCAGAAAACGAAAAAGAAGTACATGCAGCTTGGACTTTATTCCACCAGACTGGCATTTCGCCATCCTGTAACCGGTAAGGAACTTGTCTTTAAAACCGAGCCGAAGGGAGAAGCATTTGAGCTGATGGATGTGGAGGCATATTAATGTCTCCATTTTTATTTCATAGAAAAATGCGTTTCTATGAAATAAAAAATGTTCCGCAAGAATCGCACTGCGGCGGATTAGAAGAGGTCGCTGAAGCGACCCGCCACAGGCGGAGAATCCTGCTTTGCAGGATTCTTGTTGACAAAAATCCTGGTGTATTCTAAAATAAATCGGTATATTTATGCGGTAATTTAGCCGTTATTGAGAGTGCAGGAAAGGAAAGAATTATGGCCAAAGAAAAGAAGCTTGTGGAAGCGATTACTCCAATGGACGAGGACTTTGCCCAGTGGTACACGGATGTGGTGATCAAGGCAGAGCTGGTGTCTTATTCCAATGTAAAAGGATGTATGATTATTCGCCCGAGAGGTTATGCTATCTGGGAGAATATTCAAAAAGAACTGGACAGAAGATTTAAGGAAACCGGCGTGGAAAATGTATATCTGCCGATGCTCATTCCGGAGGATCTTCTTCAGAAAGAAAAAGATCATGTGGAAGGCTTTGCGCCGGAGGTGGCGTGGGTCACCCAGGGTGGAGAGGAAGAACTGACGGAGAGACTCTGCATCCGTCCGACCTCAGAGACATTATTCTGTGACCATGTGAAGGATATCGTACATTCTCACAGAGATTTACCGGTAGTATATAATCAGTGGTGCTCCGTACTTCGCTGGGAGAAGACAACCCGCCCTTTCTTACGTTCCGCGGAGTTTTTATGGCAGGAAGGGCATACCTTCCATGCAACACCGGAGGAGGCAGAGGAGAGAACCGAGCAGATGCTCAACGTCTACGCTGATTTCTGCGAGGAGATCCTGGCGATTCCTCTTGTAAAAGGAAAAAAGACCGATAAAGAGAAGTTTGCCGGGGCAGAGGCTACCTACACCATCGAGGCGCTGATGCATGACGGAAAAGCATTACAGTCCGGCACCAGCCATAATTTCGGTTCCGGTTTTGCGGAGACATTTGGTATTCAGTATGCCAATAAAGAGAATAAGCTTTCCCCGGTTTATGAGACTTCCTGGGGAATGTCCACCCGTATCATCGGAGCCATCATCATGGTACACGGCGATGACAGCGGACTAGTTCTGCCGCCGAGAATCGCTCCAGTGCAGACGATGATCATTCCGATTCAGCAGAAGAAGGAAGGGGTGCTTGACAAAGCATTTGCAATCCGCGACATGCTGAAAGGTGATTATTCTGTAAAGGTGGACGATTCTGATAAGTCCCCGGGATGGAAGTTCAGCGAGCAGGAGATTCAGGGTATTCCTACCCGTATCGAGATTGGGCCTAAGGATATTGAGAAGAACCAGGCGGTCATTGTCCGCCGTGACACCCGTGAGAAGATTGCGGTAACCATCGACGAACTTCCGGCGAGACTGAATGAGATTCTGGAGGAAATGCAGAAAGATATGTATAACAGAGCGAAGGAGCATCTGGCCGCTAACACCTATGTGGCCCACAACTGGGACGAGTTCCAAGATCTCTTAAATACAAAACAGGGATTTATCCGTGCCATGTGGTGCGGCGATAGAGCCTGTGAGGAAGCCATCAAGGAAGAAACCGGCGCAACGACCCGTTGTATGCCGTTTGAGCAGGAGAAGCATTCCGATGTATGCGTACACTGTGGCAAGCCGGCGACATGCGAGGTATATTTCGGAAAGGCATATTAATTAATAATGAACTAAGAACAGGAGGTTTGCGCCTCCTGTTTTTTTTCTTTATAGGAAATTCCGTTTTTTGAGTAGACAAAAAAGAACACATATTCATC
>CAYULX010000003.1:0-62583 GCA_964445535.1 uncultured Eubacterium sp. | reverse complement strand
CCCTTTGGAGGGCTAATGGCAAACCACCAGTTGAACTGGTGGTTGCTGACTTAGCGGACATTTCAGAACAGAAAAGAAATGGCGTCGGCTTATTTTAATAAAGATAAAGATTTCAAAGGGGAAATTCTTAAAGGAATTTTCCTTTTTTTGCAATTTCCTGTCAATTGTCCTGCAAAAAGATTTGCTTTGTGGGAAAGAATCTGGTAACATTAGAAATATATGTTCTTTTCCTTTTTGAACCGACAGGATAAGGCGGAAGAACATGGATGTAATAAAAGCAACATGAAGTTTCTGATTTTTTATGTAAGAAGGAGAAAGGGTATGAGAAAGAAAATATTGAGTTTAGTTCTTACAGCGACCATGATTATCGGTCTGGTAGGTTGTGGCAGTTCAGGAGATGATGCGGCGGAGTCTACAGAGGAAAGTGGAAAGAAAACATTGACGGTGGCCATGGAGTGCGGTTATGCACCGTACAACTGGACCCAGTCAGATGATTCGAACGGTGCGGTGCCTATTAAAGATAGCAATGATTATGCCTATGGCTATGATGTCATGATTGCGAAGAAGATTGCCGAGGAGATAGGTTATGATCTGGAAATCGTAAAACTTGACTGGGATTCCCTGGTTCCGGCGGTACAGTCCGGCAGTGTGGACTGCGTTATAGCAGGACAGTCCATCACATCAGAACGTCTGGAAATGGTAGATTTCAGTGAACCGTATTATTACGCTTCTATTGTTACTCTGGTAAAGGAAGACAGCGCTTACGCCAATGCACAGGGCGTGACGGATCTTGCCGGCGCCACCTGTACTTCCCAGCTTGGAACTATCTGGTATGATACATGTCTGCCGCAGATTCCGGACGCCGATATCCAGTCAGCCCAGGAATCCGCACCGGCCATGCTTGTTGCCCTTGAAAGCGGACGTACCGATGTGGTTGTCACCGATATGCCGACCGGTATGGCGGCTGTAGTTGCTTACCCGGATTTTAAGCTTTTGGATTTCTCAGAAAGTGATGATGATTTCCAGGTTTCCGATGAGGAGATTAACATCGGTATTTCTGTGCAGAAGGGCAATACAGAGCTGTTAGATCAGATTAATTCTGTACTGGAAACCATGACGACAGATGATTACGATGCTATGATGCAGGAAGCGATTTCCGTACAGCCGTTGTCTGAATAAGTCCGCAGACGAGACGCCTGATTCACGAAAACGGACTGCCGGAGGGGCGAATCAGAGATTGGCGATTATACAGGCGATCAGAGATTTGTAAAGAAGATTTAAAGTAACATGAGTAATTTCGCGTATCGGGGGCAGAAAGTTTTGCCCCCATATGCTATGTATGAGAAAGGATGAAACAATGATTTCCGAGATGAACTTTCTGGAGAGAATCATTTATCTTCTCCAGAATTATGGTATGTCGTTTTTGCAGGGAGCCGGCACTACGCTGGCGATTGCCATCGTTTCCACGATTATCGGATGTATCATCGGTTTTGCCGTGGGTATTGTGCAGACCATTCCGATTGATTCCAAGAGAGACGGTCTGTCGAAACGGGTTCTTTTAAAAGTGGTAAAAGTTATTTTCAAGGCGTATGTGGAGGTTTTCCGGGGAACGCCAATGATGGTGCAGGCTGTGTTTATCTATTATGGAGCGTCCCAGGTATTTAATATTAATATGGGCATGTGGCAGGCGGCGTTTTTCGTTGTTTCCATCAATACGGGAGCGTATATGACAGAATCAGTTCGCGGAGGTATCATTTCTGTGGACCCGGGACAAATGGAAGGCGCAAAAGCCATCGGTATGACGCATTTCCAGGCCATGGTGCATATCATTCTCCCGCAGGCTTTCCGAAACATCATTCCACAGATTGGCAACAACTTTATCATCAATATCAAGGACTCCTCGGTGCTGTCCGTCATTGGTGTCGTAGATTTGTTCTTTGTACATAAGAGTGTGTCAGGAGCGCTTTACACCTATTTTGAGTCAGCGACCATCGTCATGTGTATTTATCTTGTCATGACATTGATTTCTTCCCGTCTTTTATTATTGTGGGAGAAAAAGCTGGACGGTGACGATAATTATGAACTGGTGGATACCATGGGTGTGGGAACGCAGTTCGGTCAGGAAGGAAAGGGGAGATTATAATGGAAAATACAAATAATATTCTGGAGGTCTCCCATCTGATGAAGAACTTCGGTTCCCATGAGGTGTTAAAGGACATTGATTTTACAGTGAAAAAAGGGGACGTCATCTCCATCATTGGAGCTTCCGGTTCAGGAAAGTCCACCATGCTCCGCTGTATTAATCTCCTTGAGAATCCAACGGGAGGCAGTATCCTCTATCATGGGGAGGACATCACCAATCCGAAGATGTCCGTTTCGTCATATCGGGAGAAAGTGGGTATGGTTTTTCAGAGTTTTAATCTGTTTAACAACCTTACTGTTCTGGAAAACTGCATGATTGGTCCGGAAAAGGTGGCGAAGAAAGATAAAACCGCTGTCAGAAAGCTGGCCATGCAATTTCTGGAAAAGGTAGGCATGGAGCAGTTCATCAACGCCAAACCGAGACAGCTTTCCGGCGGCCAGAAACAGAGAGTAGCTATTGCCAGAGCGCTGGCCATGGAACCGGAAGTGCTTCTCTTTGATGAGCCAACCTCCGCCCTAGACCCGCAGATGGTAGGCGAGGTATTAAACGTCATGAGTACTTTGGCGAAGGAAGGGATGACCATGCTCATTGTAACCCACGAGATGGCCTTTGCCAGAGATATCTCCAGCCATATCATTTTTATGGCCGACGGCGTCATTGAAGAGGAAGGCAGCAGCGAAGAAATTTTTGGCAATCCGCAAAAAGAAAAGACAAAAGAATTTCTGAGCCGTTTTAGAAATCTCTGATGGCGAAAAAAAAAGATACTGCCGACAGGCAGTATCTTTTTTTGAAGAGAGAAAAGTATGAAAAAATCTATGACTATCAAAACAGCTTGCGTTGTTTTGATGATGTTAGTATACACGATAATTGTATAAAATGTGTCAAATTTTTCTCACGAATTTCTGACGATTTTCATAAGAAGAATGAAAGAAGTTCGCTGAGCAGGTGAACACCTACACAGCACACTGATTGACTCCTGTTTGATTTTTCTCCGGATTTGTAACAGTTCAGTTATGATGTCCCGGAAATGCATTGCTGCACATAGTTGGACGATTCCACAGATTTTGTGAAAAAAGAACAAAAAAAGGCCCCCGGATTCCTAAAAGGGAAATCCGGGAGGTCAATGAAAATATGAAAAATGATATAGAAAGGAAAGAGAGAGAAATCAGTCGCCTAGTCAGTCATCATAAACGGATTCGCTGCACCATTCGATAATGTCGCCGGTCTGAGCGTCGATTTCAAATTCATATTCCATCTCATTGTAGATGATGGAACCTTCGTAAATCTCTCTTCCATCATCGTAATCTCTGTGGATGCGCAATTCGTCTTCGGTGGCTCCGTTTACTTCAGCCAGAGCGATGGCGGACGCTTCTTCTTCGGAAATATAGTTTCCATTAGATCCAGTGGTCTGTGAAGTGTTGCCGCCGGAGTTGGCAGTGATTCCTGAACCAATCACAGTGTTTACACTGTTTTCGGATGCGTTGTTGGAGTTATCAGCGGTAACATTCTGTGTGTCTGATTGTGCCGCAGCGTTACTGCCGTTATCAGATTGTGCGTTACCGGTATTTCCGGAACATCCGGTTATAATTCCGAGAGAAAGAATAGATGTGGTTAATAAAAACATAATTTTCTTTGACATATCGTATACCTCCTTGCTTTTTATGTCCCGCTCTTGTGTTATCTATGTCTATATACTAACAGCCATTTTTAAATTTAAAATAAACAGAATTTATGTTTTTTGAAAAATTTTTCTCTATAAATTTTATGATGCTCGATATTCCGGAAAGAATTCATTTGAAAAAAGCCAAAGGACTCCATATAATAGTGGATATAGTATGAGAATAGAGAGTTTCATTGAAAAACAGATTAGCCTCGGGAAAACTTAGAAATATCAGGAGAAAAAATGAAAAATGATAAAAAAGCCGCGGAAAAAGGCAGAGTAGTGAGAGAAACAAACATTGACAATGTTGGAGGAATAGAAGGACAGGTCAGAAAAGCGCTGCTTTCCATGCAGGACGTAAAGTACAAAGCGTTTCAGGAAAAACTGATGCCGACGGTGGAGCCGGAGCGGGTGATTGGCGTCCGGACGCCGGAACTTAGGAAATATGCCAGAAAGTTTGCGAAGATAAAGGAGACGGAAGAATATCTCCGCATTCTGCCTCATCAATATTATGAAGAAAATAATCTCCACGCCTTTCTCATCGAAACCATAAAAGATTATGAGACAGCCATGGAAGAGACGGAACGTTTTCTGCCTTATGTGGATAACTGGGCCACCTGTGACAGTTTTTCGCCGAAGGTGTTTAAAAAGTATCCGGAGCAGGTCTACGAGAAAGCACGGGAATTCATTGCCAGCGGGGGAACCTACATCATACGCTACGGTATCGGCCTCTTAATGACCAACTTTCTTGAAGAAGAGTTCCGGCCGGAGATGCCGGCACTGGTGGCGGATATCGTCTCGGAAGAATACTATGTCAATATGATGTGCGCCTGGTACATGGCCACGGCGCTGGCCAAGCAGGAGGAGACAATTCTGCCGTACCTCACGGAAAACCGGCTTCCTGTCTGGGTACATAACAAGACCATCCAGAAAGCGGTGGAGAGCCGCCGCATTTCCTCGGAAATGAAAAAATATCTTCGGACGCTTCGGAGAAAATAAAGCCGGAGGGGTGATTTTTTCTGGGAGACCTCCATAAAAAAATGAACCGGATTCTCGAGAATCAGGCGAGACTGATGGAGGAGTCTCCAGCGGGAAAAATGGATGGATGTATGGAAGAACTGCCCGAATAGAAGTCTCGTTTTTCTGATTTTCAAGTACATTTTCTCTGAAATATATTAAAAAATTCTGTGGGGTGTGTTATACTACCACTCAGATTCAAATGTAAAGAGGGAAAAAGTATGACACAGAAGAAGAGACAGATCAGAGGAATTATTCTCACGTTGACTGGCGGCACTGCCTGGGGATTTTCCGGTACTTGTGGCCAGTATATTTTTGCAAACAGCCAGATGGAATCCGGAATGCTGGCTGCCATCCGGATGCTGGGCGCCGGGGTGATTCTGCTGCTGTTTACCCTGCTGACCAGAAAAAAGGAGACTTTCCGCATCTGGAAAAGTCCGGCGGACGTAGCGCGGCTGATTATTTTTGCCGTCGGCGGGTTGATGTTTTCACAGTATGCGTACCTGACCGCCATCAGTTATTCCAACTCCGGCACCGCCACAGTGTTTCAAAATACAGGGATTATTCTGGTTATGATTGTATCCTGCATTGCTGCCCGGCGGCTGCCAAAAGGGAAAGAAGTGACGGCGGCTGTTCTGACGTTGGTTGGCGTGGTGCTGCTTGCCACCCATGGCCGTCCGGACGGTCTGGTCATTTCCGGTGAAGCGCTCACCTGGGGAGGGCTGGCAGCGCTGGCTTTGACCGCCTATACTTTGCTGCCCGGCAGTCTTCTTAAAAAATGGGGAACACCGCTGATCAATGGTTTTGCCATGCTCATCGGGGGACTGGTCATGGCAGGAGCATTTCGTATCTGGGAAAAGTCCTGGGATTTTGAAATCCATATCATACTGGCGCTGCAGGTCATGGTGGTGTTTGGAACTGTAATTTCTTTTTCCTTTTACTTGCAGGGAGTCTCAGATATCGGTCCGGTGAAAGCCAGTATGCTGGCCTGCGTGGAGCCGGTAGTGGCTACGCTGGTATCAGCGCTGTGGCTGGGTACCGAGTTCGCCTTTCTGGATTTATTGGGGTTTGCCCTGATTATCGGCGGATGCCTGCTGGTATCCCTGAGTGGAGATAACCGGGAAGAGAAGCAAAAGGATAACACGGAAATATCAAAACGGAAATAACAAAGTGGAAGTATAAAAATGATGTGACCTGTGCAAAACAGAGGCTGAAATATTTGTACAATTCGGAGGGATACATATGACAAAAAAAGAGAGGGCGAACATTGCCATCGAGCGGCTGAAAGAAGAATATCCGGATGCCGGATGTACTTTGGACTATAATGAAGCGTGGAAGCTTCTGGTCAGCGTTCGGCTGGCCGCTCAGTGTACGGACGAGAGAGTAAATGTAATTGTTCAGGATTTGTTCGCCAAATATCCTGGAGTGGAGGCGCTGGCGGCAGCGGAGCCGGAAGACATTGAGGCCATCGTCCGTCCCTGTGGTCTTGGCAGAAGTAAGGCACGGGACATCAGCAAATGTATGCGGATGCTTCGGGATGAATTTAACGGACAGGTGCCGGACAATTTTGATGATTTGATGAAGCTTCCCGGTGTGGGAAGAAAGAGCGCCAATCTCATCATGGGCGATGTGTTCAGCAAACCGGCGATTGTTACCGATACCCACTGCATCCGGCTGTGCAACCGTATCGGCCTGGTGGATGATATTAAAGAACCAAAAAAGGTGGAGATGGCCCTCTGGAAAATCATTCCGCCCGAAGAGGGCAGCGACTTCTGCCATCGTCTGGTCTTTCACGGAAGAGAGGTCTGTACCGCCCGTACAACGCCTCATTGCGAGCGTTGCTGCTTGAAAGATATCTGTAAGGCCTACCCGGAATATAAAAAGCAGGCAGAAGAAAAAGCTACAAAAAAGAAAGCATAACAATACATTTGCAAAAGTGTAGTGCGGGAAAAGAGATAAAAACTGAAAATCAGGACAGAAAAAAAGAGAAAAAGAATTGTTTTCCGGAAAAGATTGTAGTACAATTACCCGGTAAAACCAGGAAAATAAAGCATCATGACAAGAAAAGGATGAGTGTAATGAAAGAATTTAAACCGATAAAGGAAGGAAAAGTACGGGAAATTTATGACAATGGCGACAGCCTGATTATGGTGGCCACCGACAGAATTTCCGCATTTGACGTTATCTTAAAAAACAAAATCACCGATAAAGGTGCTGTTTTGACCCAGATGTCTAAGTTTTGGTTCGACTACACAGAGGATATTGTACCAAACCACATGATTTCCGTCGATACAAAAGATATGCCGGAATTCTTCCAGCAGGAACAGTTTAAAGGCAAATGCATGATGTGCAAAAAGCTTGAAATGCTTCCGATTGAATGTATCGTCCGCGGGTATATCACAGGAAGCGGCTGGGCAAGCTATCAGGAGAACGGCACCGTCTGCGGCATTAAGCTTCCGGAAGGACTTCAGGAGTCCCAGCAGTTGCCGGAACCGATTTATACTCCATCCACAAAAGCAGAGATCGGCGACCATGACGAAAACATTTCCTATGAGAAGTCCGTGGAGATTCTTGAGAAAGTATATCCGGGCAAAGGTGAATTTTATGCCAACGAGCTGAAAGAAAGGACCATCGCTCTCTATAAGAAATGTGCAGAGTACGCTCTGAACAAGGGAATCATCATTGCGGATACCAAGTTTGAGTTTGGACTGGATGAGGACGGCAACGTAATCCTCGGTGACGAAATGCTGACACCGGACAGCTCCCGTTTCTGGCCAAAAGAAGGATACGAACCGGGCAAGGGACAGCCATCCTACGACAAACAGTTTGTGAGAGACTGGCTCAAAGCCAACCCGGACAGCGACTACAATCTGCCGCAGGAGGTCATCGATAAGACCATTGCGAAATATAAAGAAGCATACGAGCTGCTGACTGGTAAGCCACTGGAAATATAAAAGGCAGTATATCGGAAATAAGCCGTATACCTGAAAAACAGATAATGACAGATAGAGTTTAATAAAAGAGGGCTGTTGCAAGAGATATATAGTATATAATATATCAGCAATGGCCCATTTCCATAAAAAATGCAGGTGTAGATTATGATAATGAAAATGTACCAAAAATACAAAGAAATCATCCTTTATGTGTTCTTCGGAGCGCTGTGTACGGTGGTCAGCATCGGCTCTTTTGCCTGGTGCGACGTGGTCATGCGAATGGACCCCCTCATAGCCAATATAATTTCATGGATTCTGGCGGTGACCTTCGCCTATGTCACCAACAGCCTGTGGGTGTTTGATGCGAAGCCCGACGGAATCAGGGAAGTGCTCCGGCAGGCAGCGGAATTTTACGGCGGAAGACTGCTGACCCTCGCCATGGAAGAAGTGATATTGCTTATTTTTATCAATGGACTGGGGCTGCCAAGTATTGGAGTAAAAATTGCAGCCCAGTTCATTGTGTTGATTGCCAATTATGTAATTAGCAAATGGATTGTGTTTAGAGAAAAGAAAAATTGAAAGTCGTTATGAAACAATTTCACTAAATCGGTATGTTGGATCTGGGCGTCCCGGAATCAAACAATTCAGTTCTGAAACGACTGCATTTACATGAAATTGTTCGGCGGTTTTCATAATTTTTTCTTCTGTCAGGGAGGTTAGATCATCTTTTTCTATTTCGGCTCTGGCATTGAAAGTCAGAACGGCCTGGTTTCCTGGAGAGGCATTGCCGCGGATAGATATCTTACTGTCTGTGCCTGTGACGTTTCCAAGAACCTGTGTACCATCTGAGGAAACGATCATAGCTTTGATATGTCCGATGGCGTGTCCTCCATGCTGAAGAGTCTTTTGAACTTTTGTTAATAAGGTCTTTAAGAAAGCATTCCAATCAATGAAGTCAGTTCCTTTCAAAGTTATAGTTGTGTTCAGCCAGCCAAGACAGGCTTCCCCTTCTGCATAGATATCATAATTAACATCTGCAATAGTAGCTCCTGGATTTTTCTGTTTTTGTACAATATCAATCCATTTGGAAACACCATCTTTTGTGATGGCGCTGCAGGCAAGGACTGTTTTTCCAGGATATTTTTCAGAAGTTTTCTGAAGTAAAGAATCACATTCTGCGTCGGTCAAAGTGTCTTTTTTGGCAAGTACGATAATGTCTGCTTCTTCTAGCTGCTTTTCTATGATATAAGCGGCGGATGGATGAATGCCTTCTGCTGAACCAGAAAGAACATTTTGAAGCCGGATGGGGTCAACGAGGACAGACAACGGAGCCAAGTCAATCGTTTCTTGAAAGTATTTTTTTATAGGCTGTAAAATGGTTGCTGATAAATCTGTACAACTGCCGACCGGTTCTGCAAAAATGATTTCTACATGATTTTCTTTTTGTAAAGATTCGATAGACTGGGCAAATCCATTGAAATTACAGCAAAAACAGCTTCCGCTTACTTCTTTCACGGCACTGGTATCTTTTTTAAGATAAATGGTGTCTACCAACTGAGCTGCCTGATCGTTTGTAATGAGGCCAACGGCAGCTCCCACTTGATTCTCCATAGCTGCACAGGTGTGAAGAAGCGTAGTTTTTCCACTTCCCAGGAATCCACCCACTAAAATCAGTTTTGTCTTTATTTTGAATCTCCTTTTTCTATGTTTTTGATACAGTTGTTTTCAGCGAGGGACAATAATCCCTAAAATAGAAAGGGATCTTTCTTTGACGCTAAAGGATACAAAGCAATTAGATTATATCCAATTGATTATGTCTGATGTACTATATCTAATAAACTCTGTCTAATATATATTTCAAAACAATTCCTATCTGATTTCAAGGATATATAAATCGATATCATTTACAGAAAACCGAATGGTGTATGAATCAAAATCCATTCCATAAATTCTCTCAGGGTCATTATGATATGCCGGTCGTGGATCAAAGGCCAGTGTTTCAAGGAGCGCTTTCCTTTTTTCCGGCGGAATAGGGGAAAGAAGCGATTCGCTGCAGTGTACGGTCAGTCGGTGTTTTAAGGCTGTATCGGTAAAAGAGCCTGCGGCGTTCGGATGACTATCGGTAAAAGGCACATAGGGCTTGATGTCATAAATCGGAGTGCCGTCCATCAGGTCTGCGCCGGAAACATAGAGGACCGGGCCGACGGGATTTTCCGTGTCTAAGCTCTCCAGTCGAACGGAAGATAAGCCAATGGGATTCGGTCGGAATGGCGAGCGGGAGGCAAAGACTCCGGTGTGTATATTTCCACCCAGCCGCGGCGGCCGGACGGTGGGAGACCAGCCCTTATTTTGGTTTTTGGAGAAGCCCCAGATGAGCCAGAGGTGAGTGAATTTCTCGATATTCCGGAAGCAGTCCGGATTCTGAAATTCTTTTTCAAAGGTGATATATGCCCGAAGGGAAGGTACCAGTCCGCTTTGGCGCGGAATGCCGAACTTTTCCGGGAAGTCCGTGTGAATGTGACCGATGGGCCGGATGGTCAGGGTGTCAGAAGAAGCGGCTGCGGTATGATTCTTATTCATAAAATTGTCCTCCATGAAGATAATGTAAATTTACTTTAGAGCGTTTCTGTGGTAATGTATTAAATGGTATATTTCGGTGCGCTGCCGGCAGATGATTTTCCAGGGCCGGCAGAAAAGAATCCGGATTATATGTATTCATCATTATTGTAAAAGGAGAATTCCATGAAAATTTACGCTGCGCCCATGGAAGGCGTCACCGGCTATGTGTACCGGAACGCTCACCGGCATTATTTCCAGGGAATTGATAAATATTATACACCATTCCTGACTCCCAAGAAAGGAAAAGGATGGACTTCCAGAGAAAAGAATGACATTGCGCCGGAACATAACCGGAACCTGACGTTGGTGCCGCAGATTCTTACCAATCAGGCGGAAGATTTTGTGCGGATGGCAGAGAGATTGTCTGCCTGTGGATATGAGGAGGTGAATCTGAATCTTGGATGCCCTTCCGGCACCGTAGTTGCCAAAGGAAAGGGCTGTGGTTTCCTGGCGGACCGGGAGAAGCTGCTTCGCTTTTTTGAGGAGGTATTTGACAAAGTAATGGTGAAAGTGTCTGTGAAGACCCGGTTGGGTATGGACAGTCCGGAGGAGATTGTTCCGCTCATGGAGATTTATAATCAGTTTCCGCTATCGGAAGTTATTATTCACGCGAGGATACATAAAGATTTTTATAAAAGACCTGTGAACAGGGCGGCCTTTCAAAAAGCCTTCTTGCTGTGCAGGCATCCCGTATGCTACAATGGAGACATCTTTACGAAAAAAGACTTCCGGGAGTTTCAAAAAGAGTTTCCGGAGGTGGAGCGGGTGATGCTGGGCCGGGGTCTCATCGCTAATCCGCAGCTTGCGGAAATGATTGTGCAGGGAGGACAGCCGGACAAAGACAGGTGGAAGGCATTTCATGATGAAGTATGCCTGGGCTATGAGCGTATCATGTCCGGTGAGAGAAATGTTCTTTTTAAGATGAAAGAACTCTGGGCCTATATGCTTCCTATGTTTGAAGATGGGGCGAAGCTTGGTAAGAAGATTAGGAAGGTCGGTCGGCTTCAGGATTATAGGGAACTGGTGGATACGCTGTTTCGGGAGAAAGATATTACATTGAGAAAGATATTACATTAAAGAAGACATTATATAATCAATGGGAAATCTCTGAAATATATCTGAACAAAAGATACGGAGAAAGGGGCAAAAAAATGAGAAAAGAGATGATTGACAGACCGGGAAGATGGAAAAAGGGCAGCCTTGCGGTTGCCATGAGTATTTTGCTGGTTGCAGGAAGCTTTCTGGGAAATATTCCGGCGGATGTATCGGCGGAGACGACGGACGCCGCACGGTCCGTGGACGTCCAGGAGATTTCGGACAGTAAAGAAATGTCAGAGATAATTTCTGACACCTGGGATGAGAATTATTTTGGCACCATAGTGGTGGATACGGAAAATGGAGAAGTAAAGATTGACGGAGAAACGGAAACGCTTCCAGAGAGCATTTCAGAATCGGAAGACAGCACACAGTCCGGGGATAGTTCGGAATCCGGGGAGTCAGAACAGATTCTTGAAGAATATATGGATACTCTTCCGGAGGATACCCTCTATAATGTGGAAGAAACCGATGACGGACAATACGAGATTACCGCTCCGTTTCAGACGAAGCGACTGATTGTGGAAGCGTCCGGCTTGCAGGAAGATTACGGCGCGAAAGATATTTATTACAATACGGAGATGGACGAAACCATCCTGCAATTTGAGACAGAAGATGAAACCAGGCAAGCGTTTGAAGAACTCTGCGAGATTTACGGAGAGGAAAACTGTTATCCCGACGAGATTTATTATGTGGATGACATTTTGATAGATGACGCCGTCCAAGATAACAGCGTCAGTTATTCCTGGGGCGTGGACTACATGGGAATGAATATGTTAAAGGAGCAGGCGGAAGGGAAATATGGAGCGGTCACCGTAGCTATTCTGGATACCGGAATTGACAAATCGAATTTTATGTTCGAGTCCAGAACTATCGCTTCCAAAAGCTATAATTTTATAGATAATAATAAAAATGTCACAGATAACCATGGACACGGCACTCATGTGGCCGGAATTATTGCGGATTCGACTCCGTCTAATGTTCGTTTTCTTATATTAAAAATATCAAACAGAAGCGGGTATTCTTCTCTGCTTACGATTAAGACGGCGCTGCAGTATGCACTGAAGCAGAACGTCGCTGTGGTCAACATGAGTCTTGGATTCGTGTCGGTCAACGCTATGTCTGTTACATATCTGGATTCTTTGATTAACAAAGCATACCGTAAAGGAATCGCTATTTGTACAGCGGCCGGAAACAGCGGTGTGGATGTGAAATTCTGCTATCCGGCGTGTAACAGTAAGACCATCACCATTGCCGCTTTCGGCTCGGATGAACGCGCCGCGTCTTATTCCAATTATGGAGGACTGATCGATTTCTCGGCACCGGGAAGTGAAGTGGTCAGCGCCGCGGCGGGAGGAAGTCTTGTGGAAATGTCCGGAACCTCTATGTCCGCGCCGCATATAACAGCGGCGGTGGCTTATTTGAAGATGATGCAGCCGAATCTTTCTGTGCAGGGTGTATACAATGAATTGCGTGCCCGCTGTAAAGATTTGGGTACGGCTGGAAAAGATGATTATTTCGGATGGGGATGTCCGATTATGACAAATCTGCTCAGCACCGGAATTTATGATACAAGTAATGTAGTCTCCACTTCCGGCAGCCTGCAGACGCCGGTATTAAAAAAGGTGAAGAGTGTGAGCGAAGGAATCCGGGTTACATGGAAAAAAGTAAAAAATGCGAAGCAGTATGTGATTTACCGCAAAAAAGGAAATGGTTCTTATAAGAAGGTCAAAACTGTCTCCGGCAAGAAGAAATCCTGGATTGACAAAAATGTGGTGCAGGGTAAAAAATACACTTATGCCGTGAAGGCTGTGAAAAACAGCGAGTCTAGCAGTAAAAGCAGCGGAAAAACGATAGTTTGGCTGAAAAAACCGCAAAAAGTAAAGCTTAAAAATAAAAAGAGCGGAAAGATGGAGGTGACCTGGTCAAAACTGGCACGGGTTTCCGGATATCAGATTCGTTATGCCACAAAGAAGAGCATGAAAAATGCCACAACGTTGACCGTTTCCGGCAATGTTGTCAGAAACGTGATCAGCGGCCTGAAAAAAGGAGTATATTATTGTAAAGTGCGGGCGTTTAAAACAACGGGAGGCACGAGGTATTATTCGCCGTGGTCGGAAGTGAAAAAGATAAAAATAAAGTAGTGGCTTCTCTGTGTTAAAGAAGTGGCCGAGGATTGGTGGTACGTTGCATTGAAAGAAAAAAAAGATATTGTAGAAGAGAGAATAGAAAATAAAGAACTGCCGGTACTGCGTATTTCCGTGACCAATCTTGAGATTACCGTAGAAGAGGGCAGGGGATACCACAGTTCTTTTGTGATTGAGAGTGAAAACAAAATACCGGTACGGGGGATTGTCCGTTCGACCAACGATAAAATCGGTCTGGAAAAAACAGATTTTGCCGGAACACGCATAGAGATTCCCTATTATTTTAAAGGAAAACTGGCAACAGCGGGGAACGAGTTTGAGGGAGATTTTCTCATCATTACCAACGGCGGGGAATATAACATTCCTTACCGGGTTGTGGTGACGCCGGTCATGGCGGATACTTCCATTGGCCCTATCTGCCAGATGGAGGATTTTGTAAAGCTGTATCAGGAGCAGCGTCAGGAAGCCATGGATCTGTTTTTTCTTCCTAATTTTTCCGCCATCTTTTTAAAATATCTGCCGGAGCAGGACGCCATGTATCACAGCCTGATGAAAGGCAGATCAAAGAACATGATCGTGGAAGAATTTTTATCGGCGGCAGGTTGGAAAGAACCGGTCAGCCTCGTGACGGAGGAAAAACAGGTGGCGCTGGACGCGGGAAAGGATAAAGAGATTATCCATTTGGTTCTGACAACAGACGGTTATATCGAAGGAACCATATCCGCAGAAAAAGGACAGGTACAGCTCTCGTTGGAGAAGTTTACCAGCGCTGATTTCAAAGAAGGAAGACTAGAGTTTTCAGTGGAGAAAAATCACAGCTATGTCATGGGAAGCGACCGGATTCGGATTCGCACCGTCCGGCAGGAACTGACGGTACCGGTGGAATGGTGGGGAACTCTTCCGCCAGCATCGAAAGAGAGAGGAGCGAGAAACCGTATCAGGAAACAGAGAGCGGAACTGATGCACAATTACCTGTTTTTCCGCACAGGCAGTATTGGTTTTGATGATTTTGCGGAGGAATCCAATCACGTCCTTGACGACCTGTTTCATTGGACAAGAGATGTTCGATGGCGGTTATATAAAATTCATCTGTTGATTATGGAAGAACACCGGGATGAGGCGGAGGAGTTGCTGCAAAAGATAGAAGAGGAACGGAAGAATAAGGAACTGGAACCTCTGCTTGAGAATTATCTGCTGTATTTAAAAGCGATGCTCTACCGCACGCCGGAGACCATATCTGCGGCCGTCTTGTCCATCCGGGATTTTTATGAAGTGTCCTCCTTCAAGGCGGAAGCGCTGTGGATGCTGATTTACCTTGACAGAGAATATGTGTATAATAAGAGACTGCAGTACGATACCATCTGTCAGCTTTTCCAGGAAGGAAAAAACAGCAGCCTTCTGTTTTTTGAAGCCTGTGAGATTTTCAATGAGAATCCTAATTTTATGGAAGAACTGGGCAGCTTTGAGGTGAGTATTTTCCGGTGGGGTGTTCGCTACGGATATATTTCCATGTCGCTGGCCTATCAGTTTGCCAGACTGGCACTGCGGATGAAATATTACAGCAATGTCATTTTTTATATTGCTAAAAAATTATATGAAATTGAGCCGGACGAACGGTTCTTACAGGTGATCTGTTCCCTGTTGATAAAGGGTAATCGTTGCGGCAGAGAATATCATGAATATTTCCGGAAGGCGGTGAGCGCCAACTTGAAAATAGTCGGACTGAATGAATTTTTTATCCGGAGTATGGACTTTGACAGCTTTGAGGTGATTCCGCACCGGGTGCTCATTTATTTTACTTACAGCAACAGTCTGGATTCTCTGGAAAAAGCGTATCTTTATTCCAATGTACTGGAAAATAAAGAAGCCTGTGACGAAGTGTTCGGCGCTTATTATTCAAAGATGATTCCTTTTGTTGAAGAGCAGCTTCTGAAGGGACGAATGAATGAGCATCTGGCATACCTGTATCACTATTTCCAAAAAGAGATTCTGGAGAAATCGGAAAATACAAAGGCCGTGTGCGACATTTTATTTTACCGGAAAATTATCTGCGATAACCGGAACATGATTGGCGTCTATGTTTCCCGTCCGGAGACAGGGGAGGAATTCTATTATCCACTGTCTGGAGGATTCTGTTATGCGGAGATACCGACCAGACGGGCGCAGCTCTATTTTGTGGACAGCAACGAGCAGAGATATGTGTCAGGGATTTCTTACAGAGAAGAACCATTTTTAGCCCCGGAACAGTTCCCTGAGGAATGGATTCGGAAGAATATGGCCAATAAAAAGATTCTCTTATATCTCTCCGATAAGATAGACGGAGAGATAACAGCCAGGGATCTGGTGATTTTGCAAAAAATCGCTTTTCATGAAGATTACCAGCCGTGGCTGAAATGCCGCGCTGTGGAGCAGATGCTTTTATATTATCAGAGACACCAGGAAAAGGAAGCGCTGGCGAGATGGCTGGACAGAGTGGATTATTCTAATGTGACGTCGCAGTTCCGGAAGACCCTCATGGATTTTTATATGGAAGTGGGAATGATTGAAAATGCCTTTTTTGGTATTGGATTATATGGCTGCAATATTATGGGGGCGGCGAAACGACTCAGGCTGGCTTCTTTCGGAGTGAAATACAATGAGAATAAGATGGACGAGACGACGCTCTATCTTGCCTATTCCGCCTTTGTAAATAAAAAATACAACCGGGATACGCTGACGTATCTGATGAAACATTTTGAAGGTGAGCTGGAAGATTTGATTCTGATTTGGGAGAGAAGCAGGAAGTTCGCCCTGGAGACGGCCAGTCTGGAAGAGAGGATGTTCCGGCAGAGTATGTTCACCGGTAACGACGCCGACGGGCTGTTCCCTGTTTTTGAAGTATATTATGTCAGAAATCCGGAAGATGAGATCGCAGGGAGATACCTGGAATATGCTTCCGACAGGGAGAGGCGGGGAATCCTGGATCTTCCGGAATCCATACACGGTATTATCGGACAGGAGATTCTGGCGGGAAGAATCTGTGACAGGCAGACCATGGTGCATTTTCTTTATTATTTTGCGCCGAGAGAAGCATGGATGGATAAGATTAAAGATGCGGCGAAGTTTATCATTGAAAAGTTTCTCAAAGAGGGATATTATCTGCCGGTATATTATGCTTACCGGAAATGGCTGACGCTCCCGGTGGAATATCTGGAGAGGACATTTTTAACGTATCACGGAAGCAGCCAGAGCAATGTAGTACTTTACTATCAGATAGAGGGAGAAGAATCCGGTGTACACAAAAAGCGTCTGCAGGAAATCCTCCCGGGCGTATATACCTGTACCATGTATTTTTACCAGAATGACCATGTGAATTATCGGCTGGAAGAAAACGGCGAGGTAATCAGTGACGAGACGGTGATTCGTTTCGAGACTTTTGAGTCAGAAGGCGAAGAAAGTCGTTTTTTTGCTCTCAACAATCTGAGCGCGGAGAATTATGCACTGGACGAGATGAAAGACTATCTGATGAAGACCTGTTTTACAGATTATCTGATGAAGCTTTTATGATTTTCAATGGAGAGTATTATGGGAGAACTTGAGACAAGAAAATTTGCCGGAATAGACCTGGGTAAAACCGCAGTGCAATTCAGTGTGTATGATGAGGCGGCGGCGGAGACCACAGAGGAGAGTTTTCCTCTGCCTCCGGAAGAGCAGGAGGATTATGTGACAAACGGTCTGTTTTATGTCCGGCGTTATCTGGAAACCAATCATATGAGCTGGGAAATGTATCACGGTGTTTATTTTACAATGGAAGATACCTCGCGGGAATGTCGAAAACACCTGGAGGAGCTTTTGGATGAGGACTTTAAAAAATGTCATTCTGTCAGAATTATCACCCATTTCCGGGCTTTTGTGGAATATGTTTTCCATCAGGAACGAGCGGTCTGGGACAGAAATACATTGCTTCTTGACTATTCGGAAAATGTACTGCGGTACATTCTGGTGGAGCAGATTCGCCGGGCAAGACAAAAAGCTTACCGGGCAATATTAAAAGAAATGGATTTGGAAGAGCAGGGCGTTTTTGAGAATGACGAGAATCGGGATTATCATTTCAGCCGCCTGATGAAGCAGTTTCTGGTGAAGAACCCGGCGCATATTATATTTCTTACAGGAACGGGATTTGAGGGAAATTGGATGAAAAAAACCCTCACCTATCTCTGTGCAGGAAGACGGGTGTTCATGGGACAGAACCTCTATGCCAACGGCGCCTGTCTGCTGGGACTGGGAACAGTACCGCTGATGGAAGATGGAATGCTTCTGATGCAGGGGCCGGATATGGTGTATCATACCATCGGGATTCTGACCCAGGAATCGGGAAAAGCAAAATATGTGCCGATCACCTCCATCGGCCGGGAATGGTATAATACCGAAGGCGCCATTGATATTATTCTGGATAAAAGCCAGAAAGTGGAATTTTTTTATCATAATACAAAGGAAAACGAGATGGAAAGCGCTGTCTGTGAAATAAAAGACCTGCCGGTGCGACCGCCGAAAACGACGAGAATCCGTATCGAAGTACAGTTTACCTCCCAGACGGAGGGTGTGATTTTGTTAAAAGATATGGGATTTGGCGCCATGTTCCCGGGAACCGGAAAGGTGACGATCTTTCCATTTACGATGATATCATAAGGAGGAAAAACTATGCGGGAGTCAATTGTCTGTGTCGGACGGACAGGAAAAGAGCCTTACCGCTTCCCGGAAACGGGCGTGCCGGTTTTTTCCTATGAAGAAATATGCTATTATCTGAGCAGTCATATGATCTGCTATATTTATACACTGCCGGAAGAGGAACTTTTGTTGTATATCCGGGATGAGCTGGGACTGGAAAAGTTGTACCGGCAACTTTCTAAACTGACGGATCCGGACAGAGACCAGATGAAGTACTTTTCTGCGCTCTTTCGGGAAGGAAATTATTTTTCCGAGGATGAAATCCGGGAGATTCTCGATGAATACCGGAATTTAAAAAATATGCCGTATCCCCTGCAATGCAAGGGGATGGGAGATATGCTCCTGAGATCCGGGCGGGCGGCCATGGCGATTCATTATTACCAGGAAGCGCTGAAGTCGGAAACCATGGGCCGGGTGGAAACCGGAGCGGCTTATCATAATATGGCCATTGCCCTGTCACGGCTGTTCCGTTTTGAGGACGCCAAAATTGACTTCGTGAAGGCTTATCAGTATGCGGGAGATGAGGAATCCCTGTTCTGCTATTTTTGTATTGTATCCTTTACGGAGAATCTTGAGAAGGCGAAGGAAGAGATGGGGGCGTTTAAAGTTTCAGAATTGTCCATGGAATCTTTTGAGAACCGCTTTGCCGACATTGCGGATGTATTTGCCTGCAGTGATCAGGCGGAGAAGTACAAAAAAATCGAATATCTGCTGCAAAGAGAAAAAGAGGAAGAGGCGGAGAATCTGTACGGAAAATTTGTGCGGGAACTGCAAAGAGATTTTCGACCGGAAATTGAGATGGAAGACAATTTGCTTACTACCGGACTGCCGGTCCGGACAGAATAGATAAAAAGATGCACACAGGCCCGGAAACTTGTGGTATAATAATTGCGCCTGCGCGCAATTGAAAGCGATTATTTCGTGTCCCGCCGCTGTGCATTTTTATAACATGACAATTTATTATTCCAGGAGGACATAGATTTATGGCAACAGAGATGAATAAAACGTACAATCCTGCCGAGATAGAGGACAGACTTTATCAAAAGTGGCTGGATAAGAAATATTTTCATGCGGAAGCAGACCGCAGCAAAAAACCGTTCACCATTGTGATGCCGCCGCCAAATATTACCGGTCAGCTTCACATGGGACACGCCCTTGACAATACTTTGCAGGATATTCTTATCCGGTTTAAGAGGATGCAGGGATATAACGCCCTCTGGCAGCCGGGTACTGACCATGCCAGCATTGCCACGGAGGTGAAGGTTATCAACGCCCTGAAGGAAGAGGGCATTGAGAAGGAAGAGCTGGGAAGAGAAGGCTTCTTAAAGCGAACCTGGGAGTGGAAGGAAGAGTACGGCGGACGGATTGTCAGCCAGCTTAAAAAACTCGGTTCTTCCGCGGACTGGGACAGAGAGCGGTTTACCCTTGACGAAGGCTGCTCTAAGGCTGTGCAGGAAGTATTCATCCGTTTATATGAAAAAGGATACATTTACAGAGGTTCCAGGATTATCAACTGGTGTCCGGTTTGTCAGACATCCATCTCCGACGCGGAGGTTATGTACGAAGATCAGTCAGGATTTTTCTGGCACATCAATTATCCGATTATGGGAACAGACCAGTGTATTGAAATCGCAACGACCCGCCCGGAGACCATGCTGGGTGATACAGCCATCGCTGTACACCCGGATGATGAGAGATATAAAGATTTGATTGGAAAGATGGTACTCCTCCCAATCGTGAACCGGGAGATTCCGATTGTGGCGGACACTTATGTGGATAAAGAATTTGGTACAGGCGCCGTTAAGATTACGCCGGCCCACGACCCTAACGATTTTGAGGTGGGACTGCGCCATAATCTTGAAGAAATTAACATTATGAACGACGACGGCACCATCAATGAAAATGGCGGAAAGTTCGCCGGCATGGATCGATACGAGGCAAGAAAGGCTATCGTGAAAGAACTGGAAGAAGAGGGCTATCTGGTAAAAGTGGAGCCCCATGACCATAATGTGGGAACCCACGACCGCTGTCACATCACCGTGGAACCAATGGTGAAGAAACAGTGGTTTGTCCGCATGGAAGAGCTGGCAAAACCGGCCATCGAGGCAGTGAAGAACGGTGATCTCCGGTTCGTACCGGAACATTTTGACCGGACTTATCTGCATTGGCTGGAAAATATCCGCGACTGGTGTATTTCCAGACAGCTCTGGTGGGGCCACCGGATTCCGGCTTATTACTGTGATGAGTGCGGGGAAATTGTCGTTTCAAGAACACAGCCGGATGTATGTTCGAAATGCGGATGCAGACATCTGACCCAGGACGAAGATACGCTGGATACCTGGTTCAGTTCTGCCCTGTGGCCGTTCTCCACCCTGGGATGGCCGGAGCAGACCGAAGATATGGATTATTTTTATCCGACCAATGTACTGGTGACCGGATATGATATCATCTTTTTCTGGGTTATCCGTATGGTATTTTCCGGATACGAGCACACAGGAAAATGCCCGTTCCATGACGTATTCATCCACGGTTTGGTGAGGGATGAACAGGGGCGCAAGATGAGTAAGTCCCTCGGTAACGGCATCGACCCGCTGGAAATCATCAACCAGTACGGCGCCGACGCGCTGCGGCTGACTCTGGTGACAGGCAACGCACCGGGCAACGATATGCGTTTCTCTGAGAAGAAGATTATCGCCAGCCGTAATTTTGCCAATAAAGTATGGAACGCTTCCCGTTTCATGCTCATGAATATAGAAAAAGCAGATTTAGGTCAGGTGACTCCGGATGACCTGACACCGGCAGACAAGTGGATTCTTTCTAAGGCCAACACTCTGGTAAAAGAAGTCACTGACAACATGGAGAATTACGAGCTGGGTATCGCAGTGGCGAAGCTCCATGACTTCATCTGGGAAGAATTCTGCGACTGGTATATTGAGATGGTAAAACCGAGATTATATAGCGATGAGGACACCACCAAGGCGGCGGCGCTCTACACTTTAAAGAGCGTGCTGACCATCGCTCTCAAGCTGCTCCATCCGTATATGCCGTTTATCACCGAGGAGATTTTCTGCAGCATGCAGGATGAAGAAGAGTCCATCATGGTTTCTGACTGGCCGGCATTTAAAGAAGAGTTTGACTTTAAGGCAGAAGAAAATGAAGTGGAAATCATCAAAAATGCGGTTCGCAATATCCGTAACCTGCGGGCGGACATGAATGTGCCGCCGAGTAAAAAAGCAACCGTTTATGTGGTATCAGAAAAAGAGGAACTCCGCAGCGTTTTCGAGAACTCCCGCGTGTTCTTTGCCACCCTGGGATCTGCCGGTGAAGTCATCGTACAGGCAGATAAGGCAGGAATCGCCGATGACGCGGTGTCCACAGTGATTCCGGACGCGGTGATTTATATTCCGTTCGCAGAACTGGTGGATGTGGAGAAAGAAATCGCCCGTCTGGAAAAAGAGGCGAAACGTCTGGCCGGTGAGATCAAACGAGCCAGCGGTATGATGAACAATGAGAAGTTTATCAGCAAGGCGCCGGCGGCTAAGGTGGAAGAAGAGAAGAAGAAGTTAGAGAAATATACAGCCATGGCCGCACAGGTGGAAGAACGGCTGGCACAGTTAAAATAATAACATGTACAAAAGACAGAGCGGAAGTTCTGTCGCATCCGGAACAATGGCAGCCCTGTGCATTTGCTGAAAGAGAGACAGGATAAAAGAAATACAGGAGGCAGATACAGCGATATGACCATTGACGAGCTGGAACAGGAGATTTCGGCTGTTCCCCGGTTTGGCGCCGGGGGCGGTCTTGATAATTTAAGAAAGTATCTGGATATGTTAGGTCACCCGGAGGAGTCACTCCGGGTAATCCATGTGGCGGGAACCAATGGAAAAGGTTCCGTTTGCGCTTTTCTGGAGTCCATCCTGCGAACGGCTGGTTATCGAACCGCCTTGTTTACTTCGCCTCATCTTGTGCATATGAACGAAAGGTTCCGCATTAATTTTGAGGTGTGTTCCGACGAAGAACTCATAGACGCTTGGCAACAGGTGAAGGAGCTGATGCCGGACGGGATAAAATCGGATGGCGATGACAGGGAGAATTTCCACGCCGACGGCAGTGCAGCAAAAGCGGAGAACGGGGACCGGCAGCCGCTCACTTATTTTGAAATTTTGTTTCTCATGAGTCTGCTCATTTTCTCCCGGAAAGATGTGGATTACTGCATTATGGAGACGGGGCTTGGAGGGAGACTGGACGCCACGGTGCTGACCAATCCGGTGATTTGTGTCATCACTTCCATAAGCTTTGATCATATGGAGATATTAGGGAATACCATAGAAGAGATTGCAGCCGAAAAAGCAGGTATTATAAAAAAAGGTACTCCGGTGATAGTTCTGGATGAAGGTAATGGCGCTTTCCCGGTAATCAGAAAGAAAGCTGAAAGAAAAAACTCTCATATTTACAGAATTCGTTCTGAAAGAATAACATTTTTAAAAAAAACAGAGAATAACATTGATTTTTCCATCAATAGTAGTTATTATAAGGATAGTCCGTTAAGTATTACAGACACTGCAGATTATCAGATATATAACGCTGCGCTGGCTGTGGTGACAGTCAGAGTGCTTTTGCCCGGTCTTGACCGGGAAATGATTCAGAGAGGGCTTTTGTCCATGCGCTGGGAAGGAAGAATGGAAGAGATTCTTCCCGGTGTCTGTGCGGATGGCGCTCATAATCTGGGAGCAGTGGAACAGCTTTGCAGAACAATTGCCCGGAAGGGCGGCCTTTGGCGACTGCTGTTCGCCGTGTGTGATGACAAAGATTACAGCAGTATGATTCAGATGCTGGGAGAGATTCCCTGGCGGAAGATTTATATTACCAAGGTGGAAGGCGCACGGGGAGCTGACGCAGCAGAGATTTTGCAGTGTTTCCGTCAGGTGACGAAGACCCCCTGTGAGACATTTGAAAATACAGAACAGGCATTGGATGCCGCTCTGCGTGAGAAAGATAAGGAGGAACGCCTGTTATGTCTCGGTTCCCTGTATTTAGTGGGAGAGATTAAGAGGCGTAAGACATATATTTTGGAAAGAGAGGATTCCCATGATTGATTTTAATCTTGAGCTTAAAAAGTTTAAACCGGCAGTAGGTGTGGAAGTAGGAGAGGATAATCTGTTTGACGACGATATCAAGGATATCACCGATTTGGTGGAGAAACTGGTAAAAGAACAGAGCAGCAGTAAAAACGAGAAATAGTTTTCCCGTCAGTTCACAACAGTTTTACAATGTGTAGGAGGAATTCGCATGAAATGTGTAAAATGCGGCCGTACGGTGGGGGCTGATGGGTTCTGTACCAGTTGCGGCTTTGATAATAAGCATGTTGCAAAGGCATGTAATACAGCCAATTATTACTACAATATGGGTCTGGAAAAGGTGGAGATGCGCGATTTGAGCGGTGCGGTGACACAGCTTAAAAAGGCGCTCACCTATAATAAAGAGCATAAAGATGCCCGGAATCTTCTCGGTCTTGTATATTATGAGATGGGCGAGGGCGGAAAAGCATACATCCAGTGGAAGATTAGCGCCAGATTGAATTCTGTGGAGGAGAATGCCGCCAACAAGTATATCAAAGATATGGAAGAACATCCGGCAGTATTCGAGGAGATCAATGAGACGGCAAAGAAGTTCAACCAGGCGTTGGTCTATGCCAAGCAGGGAAGCGACGATCTGGCGATGATTCAGATTAAGAAGGTACTGAGCATTACACCGAACTTCGTCCGCGGTCATCTGCTGTTCGCGTTGCTTCATATGCGGGCCGGCGATAATGCGGCGGCCAAGGCAGAACTGAATAATGCGTTGGCAGTGGATAATTACAATACGGCGGCCAGACGGGTCCTCAAGGAGATTGGGGAGAATCCGATGGCGGCAGCGGAGGCTGTGGTGACGGAAAATCTGAAGCCGGACAATGAGAACCTTAAAAATGTCCGCCCTGTTGACCACTATGAAGATCCGAGCAAAGAGACATGGAAGCGGTTTGTTTATATGCTCATCGGACTTGCCATCGGTGTGGTGGCCATGTTTGTGCTGGTTATTCCAAGTGTTCGTGCCGGCGTCAGTGTGAACTACGAGAATCTGCGTCAGGAATACGATGAGACAGTGGCACAGAAAGACGAAGAGATCAGCCAGCTTCAGAGCGACAAGGAGTCCCTGGAGAGCGATAATGAAGACTTGACCGAGCGACTCAGCGTCTACGAGGGCAGCGATGATGAAGACAGCATGTATGATTCTCTTATCAAGGCAAGCCAGGCTTATTCAGAGGGCGATTATGTGACCTGCGCCGAGGAGCTTTCCAACATTAAGAAAAGCGCTCTTCCTTCCAAGACCTCCAAAGAACTGTACACTACCATGCGGGATACGGCATATCCGGCTGCGGCAGAGGAACTGAAGTCCAGCGGAGAGGCGTCCTACAACAATTACCAGTATGAAGAAGCTCTGGAAGATCTGGAGGCATCCTACAAATATAACGAAGATTATGAGACGCTTTATTATATCGCCATGTGTTATAAGAATACCGGTGACGAGGATAAGGCAACCCCGTATTTCTATGACATCATTAACAACTCCGATGACAGTGATCTGATTCGCCGTGCCGCGAACAACGGTCTTGATATGCTGGTGAATGCTGCTACTCAGGCTGCGGCAGAGTACGCAGAGGAGAACGGCGAGGGCAGCGATGAAGAGTCTTCCGACAGCAGCAATGACGAAGACGACAATAGTGACGATGCTGAAGAAGAGACAACGGAGGATTAGGAAGACGGCACAACCAGAAGCGGCATTACGACGAGATGAAGCAGTACTCAGGACAACAATGATGAAGAGGATACTAAACAGTTATAATTTAAAAAAGAAGATAACTGTATATCTGTAATTTACAAAGAATAAAAATAAGTTCGACAAGTTTTGTCGGACTTATTTTTTGTCGCTAAAATAATGATAGAATATGGAAAAGAACTGTTGTATAATAAACAAGCAAAAAAGACAGGGAGAGGTTTTTGACAAGGGTACGCATTGCGTAGATTTACAGCCGAGTACCATTGAAACCAATAAGAGATTCTTCAGAAAGCGCTGTTTGTACTGTCGCCGGCAAAGACGGCAGAACGGAGATTATGATGATTATTTACAATGTAAATATATTTACAGAAGAGGAAAAGTTTGTTCCGGGCGCTGTACTGCTCAGGGATGACAGGATTGAGAAAGTATTTGTGAATGCGGATATTCCGGAAGAAATCATTTCCAGAGAAGAGGAGCAGATAGACGGCCGGGGTAGCTACTGCTTTCCGGGAATGATCGATTTACATTTCCATGGATGTAAAGGCTTTGATTTTTGTGACGGAACAAGGGAAGCGGTGGAAGAGATTGCCCGCTACGAGGCGTCCATCGGCGTGACAGCCATCGCTCCGGCTACCATGACTCTTCCGGTGGAAGAGTTGGTTCACATACTGGAAAATGGCGCTTCCTTTAAAAAGGAGCAGGAACAGAGAAAGAACGATGCTGAAAAAGAACCCGATGTACAGATTCGTGCCCGGAAAAGGACGGAAGCGGCTTCCACGGCGGATTTGCTCGGCGTGAATATGGAAGGGCCGTTTATCAGTCCGGTGAAAAAGGGAGCGCAGGATGCCGGCAATATTATTTCCTGCGATGCGGATATTTGCAGGAGATTTCAGGAGGCTGCCGGCGGACTGGTGAAGTTCATCGGCTTCGCGCCGGAGGAGGCATCCAGGGAGCAGGCAGAGAGGTTTATCCGAAATGTACAGAAGGTGATGTCTGTCTCACTGGCGCACACCAATGCGGATTATGATTCGGCAAAAGCAGCGTTCGATGCGGGAGCCAATCATCTGGTACATATGTATAATGCCATGCCGACTTTTACTCACAGGGCGCCGGGAGTCATTGGAGCGGCTGTGGACAGCAGCCATGTGATGGCGGAGATTATTTGTGACGGCGTTCACATTCATCCGTCGGCCGTCCGGGGAGCCTTTGCTCTTATGGGTAAGGAACGTATGATCTTTATCAGCGACAGTATGAGGGCGGCGGGAATGCCGGATGGTCTCTACACTCTCGGCGGTCTGGATGTCAAAGTGTGCGGAAACTATGCCACATTGGTATCAGACGGTTCTCTGGCAGGTTCCGTGACAACCCTTCCTGATTGTGTGCGTACAGCAGTGAAGGAAATGGAGATTCCTTTGGAGACAACTATTGCCTGTGCTACCATCCATCCTGCAAAAAGTCTGGGAGAATATGCGGACTATGGTTCTCTTACTCCAGGGAAGAAAGCGGATATTGTACTCTGGAACAGCGATCTGGAACTACAAATGGTCATTAAAGATGGATGTGTGATTACATAATAAAAAAGACTCTCTTTCCGAGAGCCTTTTTATTATGTATTTTATCAATTGATAAAACCTGCAACGCTTTATTATGCTGGGAAACAAGCATTAACAACGAATGTCATGATTAAGATTGCGGCTGCAGGACCGTCAATGTGGGAATCAGTACCGGAGTTAATCAGGTTAGTCTCAGCATCACAGATGATTGCGGAAATGGTACCGAAGATAATTGCCATGATAACAGCCATCCACATATTTCCTGTATTGTTGTAGCATTGTACTGCTGTCTCAGCAGCGATAATAACGATATGGTGGCATCCGAAGAATGGCTGTCCGATCTCAGCGAAAATTAAGCCGACAGCTGCCATACCGAAGATCAATACATGATAGACACCAGCAAACGTTTCAATTGGAACAACTTCAAGTCCTGCGAAGTAAATACCAGCTACTACTAAGCTGTATGTAATAGCGATAACGATGGTATTAGTGAAAGCAGAACCTGCACTGACAACTTTGTCACCTGTTCTTAACTTGCCGCCGAATATGAGACGAACTAAGATTGCGGAACAAAATACTGTGAATCCAGGACCGTCAGTAACGAGACGAGGGGAAATGGTTCCACCAAAAAGATTCATAACAACGAGCTCTTTGAATAAGAAACCAATTACACCAAATACACCACCAACTAACAGAACGTCAGGCGCGTTATAACCTGCACATGATGTGGCAATGTCAGCACCGTTCTCATTGATGCCTTTCTTCTTAGCATACGCTGCAGCAGCAACGCCGCCGGCAAATGCAATGTGTGGTCCAAAGAAAGAACCAAATGCAAAGTAGTTAACAAGAATGTTACCTGCATCAGCAGCTCCGCACATACTTGCAACGGCACCAACAACAGCGAATACACCAGTCATGATAAATGATGGCAGAGCGCCGATTGATGCAGCAAATGCACCACCGCCAAAAGCAGCGATCAAATTGATAATACTCATAACAATCTCCTCCTTATACATGTATGAATATGTTTGTTATCAAGCACTGTTTCCCTCTGCTTGATGATAAGGATATTGTAACATTTGAAAGAAATTTGTAAAAACAACAAGATTTCATTATTGTCACAACTAAAAGTTGTGAATATCCTAAAATGGCATAAATACACAACATTGTGATGAGGAAGCCGAACAAAAAAAGAAAAAAATATGCAGATTTGACATTGAAAAAAGGGAACTTCAATATTTTTGACGTCAATTCAGCGGAAAGTATGGTATCATAGGAGAGTGACAAAAAGGTGGAGTGAATATTTCTTTCATCAAAGAATCTATATAAAAGATACCGAATGAAACGCAAAGGATGAAGTGTATAAATATCAGGATTGGAGCGCACGGATAATGAAAAAGAATTATAAGATGATAATATGTTATGATGGAAGCCGCTATTACGGGTGGGAGCATCAGCCGGATCGGGATACCATACAGGGCAGACTGGAGAACGTGCTTTCCCGGTTGTGTGGAGAACCCGTTAATGTGATCGGGGCGGGACGGACCGACGCCGGCGTTCATGCGAAGGCTATGGCCGCCAACGCGGTACTGGACACCCGTCTTTCACCGGAGGAGATCCGGGATTACATGAACCGATATCTCCCCGGTGACATTGCTGTAAAAGAAGTAAGAGAGGCATCTGAGCGGTTCCATGCCAGATATAAGGCTGTGGGAAAGCTTTACTGTTATACCTGTTTTGATGGGCCGGTGAAGCCTGTCTTTCAGCGCAAGTATGTTACGGTGCTTGACTACCACCCGGATGTGGAGAAGATGCGGCAGGCCGCGGCTTATCTGGAAGGAAAGCATGATTATAAGAGTTTCTGCGGCAATCCCAAAATGAAAAAGTCGACAGTCCGTATTGTGGATAAAATTGAAATCGTCCGGAAGGGAGGCTTCATTTATTTTAATTTCCATGGCACCGGTTTTCTCCAGAATATGGTGCGGATCCTCACAGGGACATTGCTGGAGGTAGGCAGGGGAAAGATAGAACCGGAGAAGATGATAGAAATACTCAACGCCAGAAATCGGCAGGCAGCTGGCCCGACGGCGCCTCCGGGCGGTCTGTGTCTTATGAAGGTGGATTATTAATGGCGGCAGTCGGGATTCAACCAATGTCAGATTTGACAATCCATGGAAAGTATATTCTGAATCTCTTGGCGATTTCCACAAAAGCGGCGAAAAACAGGAAAAAAATGAAAAGAATTATTGACAGCGGAGATTTTTTGAATAAAATAAGGTATGAAGCAACACAATAGAATGAAAAGGGCAAAAAGGGAGTAGTTGCATGTCCGGAACAGGACATGTCATAGAGTTTCGTCAATACGATTACAGAAGTAATCCGGAATCTATGCGACATGTATGATGTTGAATCAGACTTTTTGTGTATACTTGTTATACACAAAAAGTCTTTTTTATTTCATAGTGAACTCTTATTGCCTTAATGGGAAATTGCAAAACAAAACTAGGAGGTTTTCTGATGAAAGAAACGTACCAGATGCATCAGGATGAATTACTGAAGCAGATGAAGGCGGAGTCGGGCGGACTTTCCTCGGAAGAGGCAGCGCGGCGTTTACAGGAGTATGGAGAAAATGCCCTGGAAGAACAGGAAAGAAAAAAAGGATATCAGGTATTTCTGGAACAGTTTACTGATTTCCTGGTTGTCATTTTGATTATCGCGGCAATCATTTCTTTAATATCAGGTAATGTGGAGAGTACCATCGTTATCATCGCCGTGCTGATTTTAAATGCTGTGCTGGGAACTGTGCAGTACCTGAAGGCGGAGAAGTCACTGGCCGCGTTAAAACAGCTTTCCTCACCCCATGCAAAAGTACTGCGTGATGGCAAGACCACGGAAGTGCCTTCCGCGCAGGTGGTTCCGGGAGATATCCTTTTGCTGGAAGCCGGAGATATGACGGCGGCAGACGGAAGAATCCTCAACTGTTATTCTTTGCAGGTCAACGAGAGCGCGCTGACTGGAGAGTCCGCCAGTGTTGACAAGACCGACGCGGATATCGAAGGAGAAGCAGTGCTGGCGGATCGTCTGAATATGGTCTACGCCGGAACGCTTGTCACTTACGGCCGTGCGGAAGTTCTCGTTACGGGAACAGGAATGAACACGGAGATTGGTAAGATCGCCGGTCTGATGAACGATACAAAGGAGAAAAAGACGCCTCTTCAAGTGAGCCTGGATGAATTCAGCAAGAAGCTGGCGGCTGTTATCATGGTAATCTGTGTCATCGTCTTCTTTTTAAGTCTGTACAGAGAGATGCCGATTCTGGATTCTCTGCTGTTTGCTGTGGCTTTGGCCGTCGCGGCCATTCCTGAGGCGCTTGGCTCCATCGTTACCATTGTGCAGGCCATGGGAACCGGCAAGATGGCGGCGGAAAACGCCATCATGAAAGAATTGAAGGCCGTGGAAAGTCTGGGAAGTGTTTCTGTCATCTGTTCCGATAAAACAGGAACTCTTACACAGAATAAAATGACTGTCACCGACGTGTACACCGGCGGCAAATGCATGAAACCGGAGGAGATGGATCTTCATCTGGCGCTGCACCGGTATTTCCTCTACACGGCTGTGCTCAACAACGATTCTTCCTATCAAGATGGAAAAGAAATCGGTGATCCGACCGAGTACAGCCTACTTATGATGGCAAGAAGAGCCGGTTTTGACGACGCGCATATCACCGAGGAAGATATCCGGAGCATGATGCCTCGTATGGAAGAGATTCCATTTGATTCCGACCGGAAGCTGATGAGTACCAAATACCGGATTCACGGTGTTCCGATAATTCTTACTAAAGGAGCTCTCGATGTGCTCCTGGATCGAACCCGTTACATTATGACCGAGACAGAGGTGCGGGAGATAACCGACGCAGACAGAGAAGAGATTCTCAGCCAGAATCAGGCATTTTCCGAAAATGGTCTTCGTGTCCTGGCCTTTGCCATCAAAGAGGTGGAAGAAGACGATACCCTCTCCCTGGATGACGAGAACGATTTCACCTTTATCGGCTTGACCGCTATGATGGATCCACCGAGAGAAGAGTCTAAGAAAGCAGTGGCTGATGCAGCCAGCGCCGGAATCAAGACGGTGATGATCACTGGTGACCATAAGGTGACCGCAGCGGCCATCGCCCGTCAGATCGGTATCTTCCACGACGCAGACGTGGCGCTGACCGGACAGGAAGTCGACGCCATGTCCGACACGGAACTTGATGACGTTTTAGAGAAAGTATCTGTCTACGCCCGCGTTTCACCGGAAAATAAGATTCGTATCGTGGACGCATGGCAGAGAAAAGGCAGAATCACAGCCATGACCGGTGACGGCGTCAACGATGCGCCTGCCCTCAAGAAAGCGGATATCGGCGTCGCCATGGGTATCACAGGTACGGAGGTATCCAAAGACGCCGCAGCCATGATTCTTGCCGACGATAACTTCGCAACGATTATTAAAGCGGTATCTTTCGGAAGAAATGTATACCGGAACATTCGGAATGCTATCCAGTTCCTTCTTTCCGGCAATATGGCAGGTATCTTGGTGGTACTGTATTGTTCCCTGATGGGGTTGCCGACACCTCTGGCGCCGGTACAGCTTCTGTTTATCAACCTGCTGACCGATTCCCTGCCTGCTCTGGCCATCGGAATGGAACCGGTGGACGAAAGTTTGTTAAAAGAACCGCCGCGTGATCCGAACGAGGGAATTTTGACAAAAGATTTTCTGCTGAAACTGGGATATTACGGACTGTTGATTGCTGTCGCAACCATGTCCGCGTTCTATTTCGGAATGGAGACGTCCACCCAGACAGCGGTTACTATGGCCTTTGCTACATTGACATTGGCGCGTCTGTTCCATGGTTTCAACTGCCGGGGGAAAGCATCGATCTTCAAGCTGGGTCTGACGTCGAATAAATGGACCATCGCGGCATTTTTCGCCGGCGTTGTCCTGCTGGGCATCGTCCTTTTAGTGCCGTTTATGGAGAGCTTATTTGAGACGGTGGCGTTGACCGAAGTACAGTTGGGAATGATTCTGCTGTTTGCTTTTGCGCCGACGCTGATCATCCAGGTTGTAAAGGTAATTCTGGATGCCAGAAGAAAGTAAACTATCCGGAAAATTGTGGCCGCGGGTACCAGTACCGCACTGGTATTTTCTTACCTGGCTGCGTTGATATTTAAGCCTAAGATGAAAAAATAGTAAAGATGAAAAAATATGCCCCTTTCCGGGCGACAAGCGAGAAAATGATAACTTGCCGTCTGGAAGGGGCATATTTTTATCTTTTATTAATTTGCAGCAAAACCGATGGGACCGGCGGCCCGTTTGCGGGACTTCCTATTATCTAATTATCTAACGAAAGATATCCAGAATGGAGTCTGCGATATCGCCAAGCCCCGGAGATTCCTGTCCGGGAGAAGAGGAGCTTCCGGAAGAATCCTCAGAGAGAACATCTTCGGAGGACGATGTATTTCCGAGCGCAGCCGACGATGATTGCTCCTGCTCTTGTTGTTCCATCTCTTCATACCATTGTCGGGTATGAATATTACATTTATAACTGGTGATATCGAAATTGAGGCAATATGGCGTATCGTCTGTTACGCCGCTGGAATCATCCGGACGCAGACGGAAGACTCGCTGGTATAACAGGTCATCCGGACAGAATCGTCTGGATACCCGATTGGATTCAGAACAGAAGGTGGCTACAATATGTGTATCACAGCTTTCTGTCGGCTCCGTTCCTGCCTCAAAATATTCGATTCTTTCCATATTATGTTCCGGATCATTGGAACAAACGCCGCTCACAGGAAGTTTTCCGGATTTTGCACAGATGGTAGCTGTGCGTATGTCCTCGCAGGAATCAAAATCACGGATCTCCTGCTGCTGCGTATCTATAATCTGATCCATAATTTTAGCCCAGATAATCTTGTGATAATCGTCTTCATTTTCAAAAGAAGTATTATAATCATAGCCGGTCCAGATGGACGCCGTATAATATGGCGTATAGCCGCAGAACCAGAAATCATAATTATTGGAAGTAGTTCCCGTTTTTCCGGCAACAGCCATATCTGAGGAAAGTTGTGCTTCCACACCGGTTCCTTCGGATACCACGTCTTCCATGGCGTTGGTCAGAAGCCAGGCGGTGGTCGTCTTCATGACCTGTTTCGGAGCAGATTCATTTTGAAGAATGACATTGCCGTGGCTGTCCTCTACGGAAGTATATAAAATCGGCGTATTATAATAACCGTTATTGGCAATAGCCGCATAAGCGGCAGTCAATTCCAGGTTGGTGACGCCGTCAGTGATGCCGCCGAGGGAAAGAGCTTGATTCACATCGGTTTCTGTGTTGCCGCTGGACGTCTCCCGGTTGTTGACCAGCGTCGTGAAGCCAAGCTTTAACAAAAAATCATAGCCGACCTGAGGCGTAAGTTGTGTCAGAGCCTTGACAGCTACGATATTGTTGGAGTCGATGATGGCGTCCCGCATGGTAATAAGACCCTGGTACTCATCCGGATCATAATTGGTTACCTCATCTCCGTTTTCATAAGTGTACGGCGCGTCGTCAAAGACTGTGGCAAGAGTCATGCCGCCGGTATCAAGGGCAGGCGCGTAGGTGGACAGTATCTTAAAGGTAGAACCCGGTTGTCTGGTAAGTGACGTGGCCCGGTTCAGAGCCAGGTCATCTTTTTTCTCACCGCGGCCGCCCACAAGAACCTTAACCTGACCGGTGGACTGGTCAATGAGTGAATAAGAAATCTGTGGTTCCAAGGCAAAACGAATAGTCTCTGAAAGAATTTCGTCATTGTCCGATAGCGTATTCTTTTTGAATACCCGAATCGCCTTGCGCATGGCCTTTTTGGTAGGATAAATGGTTCGGTAATCGCTGTCTCCCGCGTTGCGGAAATAATCCAGGATGTCTTGCTCCGTATAGGTGACCGAGTCGCCGTTTTCCAAGGTGACATGCAGGTCATATTCCAAAGAATAATCTGTATCCACCGGATAATTGCTTTTATCGTTGATGATCGTATCCGCAATCTCCTGCATTTGTGAAGACTGGGTGGAATAAATCTGAAGCCCGCCCCGGTATACCATATTGTACGCCTGGGACTGAGTGTAACCGTATTCGTCCTGTAAGTCCTCAACAATCTGTGTGATCAGCGCGTCGGTAAAATAAGAATATACGGACTGCTGATTCGCGTTGGCCTGGGTATTTGAAATACGGGAATAGACATCGTCTGACAGGGCTGCCTCGTATTCTTCTTCGGAAATATAGTTCAGCTCATACATTTTCTCAAGAACAGTGTCCCGTCGTTCTTTGTTATCCTCCGGGTGATCAATGGGATTTAACCGGGTAGGATTTTTAGTAATGCTGGCCAACACCGCGCATTCTGACAATGTGAGCTGATCCACGGATTTGTCAAAATAATAATTGGCAGCGGATTCCACACCCAAGGTACCTTTGCCAAGATTAATGGTGTTCAGGTAATCGGTGAGGATCTCCTCTTTGGAAGTTGTCTTCTCCACCTGAATGGCAAGATACTGTTCTTGAATCTTTCGTTTAACCTTTGCAAGGAAATTAGTCTCGCCGCCGATTTCAAATACGTTATTTTTGATAAGCTGCTGCGTGATGGTGCTGGCGCCCTGGGTGGCTCCTCCGTTCTGGATGGCAGTGATGCCCGCTCGGATGATGCCTTTTAGATCCACACCATTATGCTCAAAAAACCGTTCGTCCTCAATGGCGATAAAGGCATTACGCAGATTGGCTGGAATCTGATCGTAACTTACGATGATACGGTTGGAGGAATAATCACTGAGTACCTCTGACTTCTGACCGCTGTCATCGTAAATGATGGTGGCAGAATATTTCGGCTTCAAATCATAGGTTGTGGGAGTTGTCTCGATAATTCCCTGAACAGAGCCGAATATCAGTCCGCCGCCCCCGGCGATAATGACTAAAAGCAACAGCAGAAAAATTTTTAATATAACAATGGAAAAAGAACTGTGAATTCTCTTTTTCCTGGAATGGAGCTGCCTTCTTCGTTTTTGTATGGATGTTTTGTCGTAGCGCATAAAATGTTCCTTTTAGAGAATGGCCGGAAAAGCCCTTATCTTACCGGAACAATTTCAATCCAGTAGCCGTCCGGGTCATTGATAAAATAGATACCCATGGAAGGATTTTCAAAACAGATGCAGCCCATTTCTTCATGTCTTTTGTGGAAGGCATCGTATTCGTCGGTTTTAAAAGCCAGATGAAATTCCTCGTCTCCCAGATCATACGGTTCTTTACGGTCGCGCATCCAGGTAAGCTCCAGAGAAAATCCGGTGCGTCCGTCACCAAGATAAACAATCTTGTAACTGCCGTCAGACGCATTTTTTTCACGGACAACAGAAAGTCCAAGTGCTTCCTTATAAAATGCAATGCTTTTTTCCAGATTTAAAACGTTAAAATTAAAATGGTTAAATTCAATCATGATTACGCCTCCTATTCATTGAATTATGATTTTTATTTTAAAAATTCTGCCGGAAAAATACCGTTGAGGGAATGAACAACCGCCATGGAAACCTCTTAGAATTCTTAAAAATAAAAATGTTCGATTTATCCTGTTTACTATATCACATTTTGAGGATGAGGGCAATAAATGAGCATTTTTGAGGGTTTACAGTTCCCTTTTCCACAAGTTTTTCTTTACAAATGAGAGAAAAATTATATAATAATACCTAGTATAATGGTCTGTTCAGCTTGAAGAAAGATGAATTAGGGCCGCGGCAGCGCGGCGAAAGGAAAGGGAGAGATTTATGAAAATGAGGCGACTGATCATGGCGGCGACGGTGCTGTTTTTTGCGGCAGCGTTTGTATACGGCCATGGAATTGATGCGGAAGCGGCAAGCAGGTATACGATTTACGTCAACCGCAAAACAAATATTATTAACGTAGTGGACGGAAGAAGCGGTAAGGTGGTTCGGTCCATGTACTGTTCCACGGGAAAGGGATATTCCACAATCAAAGGAACTTTCAGTACAGTGAGCAAAATGCGATGGCATGCTCTGTACGGAGGAGTTTATGGACAATACTGCACTAGAATCTATGGCGCCTATCTGTTCCATTCGGTGCCGTATTATAAAACCGTCAAGAATCAGATGGCGACAAAGGAATACAACAAGCTCGGCACGCAGGCGTCCGCGGGTTGTATCCGGCTGGCGGTCGTGGACGCCAAGTGGATTTATGATAACTGTGGCATCGGCACAAAGGTTGTTATCGGGGAATCCAAAGCTCTGAAAACACCGACGCGCAGCAAGCTGAAAATATCCACATCCAGCAAAACCGGCTGGGACCCGACAGATCCGGACCCGGCCAACCCGTATTATCCGGTGATTCGGTTTAAAAAGTCTGCTTCTAAAAAGCTTGCCTACGGAAGCAAAATCAATAAAAAGAAGCTGAAAAAGATGATTAAAGTGACATCCAAGACTACATCAGCGTCTGTTTTGCAAAAAAATGTGACAGTAAAAGGCAAGGTGAATACGTCAAAACCGGGAAAATATAAAGTAACCTATACAGTTACTGATCCGAAGACACTGTTAACTAAGTCTCTGAAAGTTACATTTACCGTCAAAAAAAAGCCAAAACAGAATCAGGAAACGACATCAGATCCGGAGAGTTCGACCGAAACCCCGGCCGTATAAAATGACAGGTCTTTTGCCATGCCATTGAAAAAGATACTGGCGGCGGAATAAAAAATGAGATAAAATCAGTAAAGAAAGACCAATTTAGTGATGCTGAAGAGAAATCAATTTAGCAATGCTGAAGAATGACAACTAGTGATGCAGGAGGAAAGAAGAATGGCAATACCTTATAATCATAGGGCCATTGAACAGAAATGGCGGAAAAACTGGGAGGAACATCCCGTCAATATCAACGACGGCAAGAAGCCGAAGTATTATTGTCTGGATATGTTCCCATATCCTTCAGGAAGCGGTCTCCATGTGGGACACTGGAGAGGTTATGTGATCAGTGACGTCTGGAGCCGTTATAAAATGCTTCAGGGCTACTATCTGATACATCCGATGGGCTGGGACGCGTTCGGCCTGCCGGCGGAGAATTACGCCATCAAGATGGGAACCCATCCAAAGGTTACCACCGAAGAGAATATCAAAAATATCAAGCGTCAGATTAATGAAATCGCGGCCATTTATGATTGGGATATGGAAGTCAACACCACTGACCCGAACTTCTACAAATGGACCCAGTGGATTTTTGTAAAAATGTTCAAAGCCGGACTGGCTTACGAAAAAGAAATGCCGATCAACTGGTGTCCGTCCTGTAAGACCGGTCTTGCCAATGAAGAAGTTGTGGACGGTTGCTGCGAGCGCTGCGGTTCTCCGGTTACCAAGAAGAATTTAAAGCAGTGGATGCTTCGCATCACCAAATACGCAGACCGTCTGTTAAATGACCTGGACAAGCTGGACTGGCCGGAAAAAGTTAAAAAGATGCAGACCGACTGGATCGGCAAGAGCTATGGCGCCGAGGTGGACTTCCAGGTGGACGGCAAAGAGGATAAGATTACTGTCTATACCACCCGCCCAGATACCCTTTACGGCGCAACCTTCATGGTTCTCGCTCCGGAACATGCGCTGGCCAAAGAGCTGGCCACCGACGAGACAAGGGAAGTGGTGGAAAAGTATATTTTCGATTCCAGCATGAAGTCCAATGTGGACCGTCTGCAGGATAAAGAGAAAACCGGTGTGTTTACAGGTTCTTATGCCATCAATCCGTTAAACGGCGCCAAAATTCCAATCTGGTTGGCTGACTATGTGCTGGCTGATTACGGTACAGGAGCCATCATGTGCGTGCCTGCCCATGACGACCGTGACTTTGAGTTTGCCAAGAAGTTTGATATTCCGATTATTCAGGTTATCGCCAAAGACGGAAAAGAAATTGAGAACATGACAGAGGCATACACCGACGCTGCGGGAACTATGATTAATTCCGGCGAGTGGAACGGCATGGAATCCGCCGTGCTGAAAAAAGAAGCGCCTGTCATGATCGAGGAGAGAGGCATCGGTAAGAAGAAGGTCAACTACAAGCTTCGCGACTGGGTATTCTCCCGTCAGCGTTACTGGGGCGAGCCGATTCCGATTGTGCACTGTCCGAAATGCGGCGCTGTGCCGGTGCCGGAAGAAGAGCTGCCGCTGCTGCTTCCGGAAGTGGAGAAATATCAGCCGACCGGAACCGGAGAATCTCCGCTGGCGGATATCTCGGAATGGGTGAACACCACCTGTCCGTGCTGCGGCGCTCCTGCCAAAAGAGAAACCAACACCATGCCGCAGTGGGCCGGTTCCTCCTGGTATTTCCTGCGTTATGTGGATAACAAGAATGACAAGGAATTGGTGAGTAAGGAAAAAGCAGACAAATATCTGCCGGTTGACATGTACATCGGTGGCGTGGAACATGCGGTGCTTCACCTGTTATATTCCAGATTTTACACCAAGTTTTTATACGATATCGGAGTCATCGATTTCGACGAGCCGTTCAAGAAGCTCTTCAACCAGGGTATGATTACCGGAAAGAACGGAATTAAGATGAGTAAGTCAAAAGGAAACGTAGTTTCCCCGGACGATCTGGTAAGAGATTACGGCTGCGACTCCCTGCGTCTTTACGAGTTGTTCGTGGGACCGCCGGAACTGGATTCCGAGTGGGACGACAAGGGAATCGACGGTGTATATCGTTTCCTGAACCGTTTTTGGAAGATGGCCATGGATAACAAGGACAAAGGCGTGACGGAGACCGATGAACTGGTAAAAGTACGCCATAAACTGGTATACGACATCACCACCCGTCTCAACTCCTTCAGCTTAAATACCGTTGTCAGCGGATTCATGGAATACAACAACAAGCTCATTGAGCTGAGCAAAAAAGGCGGTGTGGACAAGACCACTCTGGAAACTTACACCATCCTTCTTGCGCCATTTGCTCCGCACATTGCAGAGGAACTGTGGGAGCAGTTCGGTCACCCCGATTCCGTACTCGACCAGGCCTGGCCGGAATACGACGAGGACGCCATGAAAGATGACGAGATTGAGATTCCGGTACAGGTCAACGGAAAGACCCGCTGCACCATCTTCATCCCGGCAGACGCCGACAAAGATGACGTTCTCGCCAAAGCAAAAGACGCCCTGGGCAAGAAGCTGACCGGAACCATCCGCAAAGAGATTTATGTGCCGGGCAGAATTGTAAATATCGTGGCGAAATAATAATTATAAATAACAAAACAAACAACAAAATGAAAATAACGCAGATAGCGGGAGGCTGTCTGCGTTATTTTATATCGTTTCAAAACCGACAATTCAAACCTGTAAAGCCCGATTATTTCGCCCGCTTCAGCAGTTCGTCCCAGCGGTGGTCAACCTCGGCCTGGATGTCGGCGATGAGGTGTTCTTTTCCTGGTTTGAACAGATGTTTGAAGCGGCCCTGCGGACGCAGGAAGTCTTCGATGGGGAGTTTTTTCTTTGGTTCGTAGTTGAGGATCCACTCACCGTCGATGACCTCGAAGAGCGGCCAGAAGCAGGTGTCTACAGCTAACTGGCAGATTTCGAGGATATCGGACATTTCGTATCGCCAGCCGCGGGGACATGGAGCCAGTACGTTTAAGAAGGCTGCGCCCGGGGTGTAGATAGCTTTCTCGGATTTTACATGGATGTCCTTGAAGTTTTTTACGAAGGTGGTCTGTGCCACATAAGGAATGTTGTGGGCGGCGATGACCTGCGCCAGATCTTTTCTGTTCTGGGTCTTTCCTTCGGAATCGGTGCCGATAGGGGTCGTGGTGGTGTCTGCGTAAAGCGGGGTGGCGGAAGAACGCTGGATTCCGGTATTCATGTATGCCTCGTTATCATAGCAGACGTAGACCATATCGTGGTTTCTTTCCATGGCGCCGGAAAGAGACTGAAAACCAATGTCGTAGGTGCCGCCGTCTCCGCCGAAGGCGATAAATTTATGGGTGTTTTTTACTTTTCCTTTTTTCTTTAAGGCGCGGTAGGCGGTTTCGACACCGCTGCAAGTGGCGCCGGCGTTTTCAAAAGCGTCGTGGATGAAGGAATCCTTCCATGCGGTGTAGGGATACATGAAAGAGGAAACCTCCAGACAACTGGTGGCGCAGGTGATAACGGCCTCGTCACCGTCATGCAGGCCGCGGAGTACATTTCTTACGGCGATGGTCGCGCCGCAGCCGGCGCACATGCGGTGGCCGGGTGATAATCTTTCTTCTTTATGTAATGTCTGTTTTAAATTATAAGCCATGGCGTACCTCCTATTCTCTCACAGACAAGTACCGATAGGTCTCGCCGGTTTCTCCGTTTTTTTCCACTGTCATCAAATCATCAAATACAGATGCCAGGCTGTCCACCGTTACGTCGCGGCCACCGAGACCGTAGCAGTAATTGATAACTTCCGGATGAAGATTTTTATTGTACAAAGCAGATTTGATTTCCGCACCCAGAGGTCCGCAGTTGGTGTTGAAATCCTCTGTGCGATCCATGACTGCCAGATATTTGACATGAGAGAGCGCGTCCGCAATCTCTTCTGCCGGAAATGGGCGGAACAGCCGGATTTTCAGAATGCCGGCCCTGATTCCCTGCTCACGAAGATGGTCTACCGTGTCTTTGGCGGTTCCCGCCGCAGAGCCAATCAATACCATGGCGTAATCGGCGTCCTCTAACCGGTATCCCTCAAATAAACCATATTTTCTGCCGGAAATGGCGGCAAATTCACCAGCCACATCGAGGACGACCTGTTTGGCGTTGCGAAGCCCCTGCATCTGTGCCCGGCGGGCTTCCATCACATAATTGGTCACTGCGTATGGACCATAGGCGATGGCCTCACCGTCTTTTAAGAGATAGTGTTCTGGCTCATATTCTCCAACAAAACTCTTTACCACATCATCTTCCAGCAACTCGATATTTTCTACGGCATGACTGGTGATAAAACCATCCTGACAGATCATGATCGGAAGCATGACGTCTTTATGCTCTGCGATGCGGTATGCCTGAATCATGTTATCATAAGCTTCCTGGTTGTTTTCGGCAAAAATCTGAATCCATCCGGTATTTCTCGCACCCATGGCGTCGGAATGATCACAGTTTATGTTAATCGGTCCGGAGAGAGCGCGGTTTACCAAGGCAAGGCAGATTGGAAGCCGGTCGGAGGCAGCCACATTCAAAACCTCCCACATGAGGGCAAGACCGCAGGATGAGGTGGCGGTGATGGTTCTGGCGCCGGCGGCTTCGGAACCGATGCAGGCGCTCATGGCGCTGTGCTCACTTTCCACAGGGATGAATTCCGTATCCACCTGTCCGTTTGCCACGAAGCTTGTGAAATACTGTGGAATCTCCGTAGAAGGAGTGATTGGGTAAGCGGGCATAACATCAGGGTTAATCTGACGCATGGCGATGGCTACCGCTTCATTTCCGGATAAACGTTCTTTAATTCCCATGTTATCTTCCTCCCTTTAACATGACGATGGCGTCAAAAGGACAGGCTTTCACGCAGATGCCGCATCCCTTGCAGTGGTCAAAATCAAAATCAGCCCGTTTTCCATCCACAATCGGAATGGCGCTGTCCGGACATGCCGGCGCGCAGAGCAGGCATTGTTTACATTTTTCTTCGATAAATTTTGGAGTATCGGTCCGCCATTCGCCGGTATTAAATTCGGCAGCGGTACAGCTTCCCACAACAGTACAGCCTAAAGTGAGATCCTGCCATTTTACATCCAAACCTAATTTACTGATATCTGATGTCATTATTGTACCTCCTGTAAAGACAGAGAGAGCGCATTCATGTTGCCCTCGATTACTTCCGGCTTTGATGCAAACTTATGAGCGTAGGACTTCCGCATTTCTTCTAGAAAACGTTCCTCTTCCATGATGCCGCTGACCTTCACGATGGCGGCGAGCATCGGGGAATTAGGAAAATAACGGCCCAGGGTTTCCACGGAAATCCTGCGGGCGTCAATGGTATATACTTTTCCCTCGTAGCCCTCCAGTTTTGGAATAATCTCTTCTTTTGGGCGGGCGGTATTGATGACAATGGCGCCGTCTTTTTTCAATCCGTCTGTCACATGGACAGAATCCAGAAGCGTCTCGTCAACTACGACAACATAATCCGGGTCATAAATATTGGAATGCACTCGTATGATATTGGAACTTAAACGGTTGTAAGCGGTAATTGGGGCGCCCATACGCTCCGGGCCGTATTCCGGGAAACCTTGTACATGCATTCCGGTGCTGAAAGCGACATCGGCCAGAAGCAGAGCGGCTGTCTTGGCGCCCTGACCGCCCCGGCCATGCCATCGGATTTCAATTAAATCTTTCATGATGTCCTCCATTCCTATGTATAAATGTTTGCGTACTGTTTGTATCAGAAATACGATTGTCCGTGCCACACGGATAAAATTGATTAAAAAAATATAAACAATCATAGATTGTTTAAAAAATAAGGTTGATATGTTATACTGTTATACAATACGGAAATTGACGTAAAAATCCGCAACGTGATAAATTATACCATTATTCTATTCTTTTGTGAAGAAAAAATATTAAAAAAGAGAAAAACCGGTAGACAAAAAACAACCCCATATTATATTTTAATTATTCTATTTTATTTTGTTGTGTTAGAACTCTGTCCCGGGAATTATAATTATTTAAGAAAGAATATTTTCGCAAAGGCATGAAATGATAACAGAATGGAGGCGAAAAAATGGAGCAGAACAGTCGTGCCGAGTTAACCTGTCTGTTGAGCGATACGTCAGCTGACAGTTTGTTGAAGCTGATTATGGAAGCCGGGTACCGAGCACAGAATTTGAATTACAGGTATATTGTTCTGCAGGTACAAAAAGGAGAGATGCAGAGAGCTATGGACGCGGTACGCCTTTTTGGTATAAAGGGGATTAATCTGGCAGTACCGTACCGAAGGGAAGTCATACCGTTTTTGGACGATCTCTCGATGACGGCAGAGTTGACGGGTGTTGTCGACACCATTTGCTGTCAGGATGGCAGGCTGGTGGGAGAAAATACCGTCGGAAAAGGGTTGGTTACATCTTTGATGGAGCGGGAACCTGTGCTGACCGGAAAGACAGTGGTTGTCCTTGGAAACCGGGAAGACGCCGGGGCGGTCGCTGTGGAGTGTGCTGTTTCAGGAGCCGGCAGAATCTATATCCTGGGGACAGATAAAGAAGCAGGGGAGAGTTTGGCGGAATTGATTGGCAGTCGTACCAGAGCGCAGGCACAGTTTATCTGGTGGAAGAGTGGAATGAAAATACCCGAAAATACGGATATTCTTGTTCATACAGCGGACGACGGAAACGTTTTTATTGACGCGTCGGAAGCGGGCGACATTCCTGTGGATGAGGCTGCTGCCGGCAGGAAGTTTATGGAAGCGGCGGATGCCGGTAAGGCCGGGAATCATTTAATGATTCCGGACATTGATTATGAAGGAATCCGAGAGAATATGATTGTCTGCGATATGAGCAGGATTTCCTTGAAAACAGTATTTTTAGAACTGGCACAGAAACATGGGGCGAGAATAATAAGCGGGGCGGAAATGTTTATCAATCAGGCGGTACTGAATTACAGCTTGTGGACGGAACACATCGCTCCGGAAGACGTTTTATTTGGAGCTCTTTGCGGGACATTTTTTTCGCAGCAGGAGACAGAGATTATGAAAAATGAAGTGGATATAAAAGACAGACAGCTCATTGATAAGATGGTGGAATATTACGCCGGAGATCCAAAACGGATTCAGCATTTCCTGAAAGTGTATATATTTGCCGGATTGATCGGGGAAGCGGAACATCTGCCCCGGGAAGAGCTGTTTATTTTGAAGACTGCGGCAATCGTTCACGATATCGGTATCAAAGTCAGTGAGGAAAAATACGGAAGTTCCGCCGGAAAATATCAGGAAAAGGAAGGTCCTGCTGTGGCGGAGCCGTTGCTCCGGTCCTGCGGATATGAAGAAGAAGTCATTGACCGGGTACTGTTTCTCATTGCAAACCATCATACTTATGATAAAATAGAGGGAGCAGATTATCAGATATTGGTGGAAGCAGATTTTCTGGTGAATCTTTATGAAGACGGAAGCAGCAGAAAAACGGCAGAAAATGTAAAAAAGAATATTTTCCGTACCGAAGCAGGTCTGCGATATCTGGAACAGATGTATCTGAATATAAAATAACAATGGACTTCGGAGAAAGACGCCGGGGTTGGCAAGGAGGAAACTATGATATTTGGAGTAATATTGGCCGGGGGAATCGGCAGCAGAATGGGAAATGTGGAGAAACCGAAGCAGTTTCTGACCATTGGCGATAAGCCAATTATCATTCACACCATTGAGAAGTTTTTCGCGAACAGCAGATTTGAAAAAATTATTGTACTCTGCCCGAACCAGTGGGTCAATCACACAAAGAATCTTATAAAAAAAGATTTCAAGAACGCAGAGCGTATTGTTGTCATTGAAGGCGGCGATACGAGGAATGAGACGATTATGAATTCCATTCGTTACATTGAGAAAGAGTATGGATTAGATGATGACACCATTATCGTTACCCATGATTCTGTTCGTCCGTTCCTCACCCATCGTATTATCGAAGATAATATCAATTATGCCATTAAGTATGGCGCCTGTGATACAGTCATTCCGGCTTCTGATACTATCGTGGAGAGCAAAGGACATGCGGTAATCAGCGATATTCCTGACCGTTCCATTATGTATCAGGGGCAGACGCCGCAGTCGTTTAAAGCAAAACGGTTGAAGGAACTGTATGAATCTCTGACAGCGGAGGAAAAAAAGATTCTCACCGACGCCTGCAAAATCTGCGTTATGAAGGGAGAAGATGTGCACCTGGTGGAAGGAGAGGTCTTCAATATCAAGATTACCTATCCGTATGATTTAAGAGTTGCTGAGACATTGATAAAAGGAGAATAAGCATGTTAAATACAGTATACAGGCTGGTCGCTCCCAGAAGATTTGAGGTGGCATTTAATGATATCGATTTGAATGGAGAACAGGTGGTTGTACGACCGACCCATCTTTCTATTTGCCACGCGGACCAGCGTTACTATCAGGGAAGCCGTCCGGCAGAGATTCTGGCAAAGAAGCTGCCGATGGCATTGATACACGAAGGTATCGGTGATGTGGTTTACGATCCCCTCGGTGAGTTCAAGCCGGGAGAACTGGTGGTTATGATCCCGAATACGCCGATGGAAAAAGACGACATCATCGGGGAGAATTATCTGCGAAGCTCTCGGTTCCGCGCCAGCGGTTTCGACGGCTTTATGCAGGATAATGTGGCTCTGGACAGAGACCGGGTGCTGCGTTTGCCGCCGGACATTGACCGCACCGTGGCGGCGTTCACAGAGATTGTGACAGTCAGCGTTCAGGCTCTCCGGCGCTTTGACCGTTTCGCTCATGCCCGCAGAGATGTCATAGGCATCTGGGGAGACGGTAATCTGGGGTATATCACATCCCTCTTTTTCCGTTATATGTATCCGGATACGAAACTCATCGTATTTGGCACCGATAAAGAAAAGCTGAGCAGTTTTTCTTTTGTAGACGAGACTTATCTGGTGTGGGACGTACCGGAAACTCTCGAAATCGACCATGCATTTGAGTGTGTGGGCGGGGACGCCTCCCAAAAAGCCATCAACCAGATAATCGACATGATTCATCCGGAAGGGACCATTTCTCTTCTTGGCGTATCAGAATATCCGATTCCGATTAATACCCGTATGGTTCTTGAGAAAGGACTGCGGATGTACGGAAGCAGCCGGAGTTCCCGGGAAGATTTTGAGAAAACAGTGGAAGTATACCAGGAATACCCGGAGATTCTGGGATACCTCAGCAATATCGTGGGTGCTCAGGTTGAAATACGTTCCATTGCGGATATGAACAAAGCATTTGAACTGGACATCCATAAAATGATGGGAAAGACCGTTATGATATGGAATAAATAGGAATGTGTGAATCTCTGTGCCACACAATATGCTATGCTGCGAGAAGAGCGGAGAGGGTGCGTCATGCATATTTTGGCGGAAGTGATTACAGTGATGGATCAGATGTTGTGGGGCGGTCATGTTGCTGCTGTTGCCACCGCCATGGCGGCCGGAGTTCCGGGTGTCCTTGGTGGTGGTTCCGTTTATGACGGTTTTTTATGTCATCTGCGGGATTTTTATTATCGCCGCATTTTCCACGGTGTTTGGAAAAGCGGCGGGACAGAATCTGGAAAAGCCGATGGAAAAAATTCGGAAGATATCTGCACCGCCGCCCCGATAATTGCTGATTAGGAAAAATTAGATAGATGATTTAGTTATCCAGTTTGATGCCGGCCAGCAGCGCGCCCAGTCCGGTGGAAACGCTGCCTTCATCTTTGTAGGATACGGAAGGTTTCTCTTCCGGCGCATCCATCGGATCTTCATCCTGTGCGGCCTTGATGCTCAGGCCGATCTTGCCATTTTCCACTTTGAGAACTTTGACTTTGACTTCCTTTCCGACCTTTAGAACCTCGCCCGGTGATTCAATCCGTTTGTTGGCAATCTGGGAAATGTGTACCAGACCGGAAAGGTCGTCGCCCAGATCCACGAAAGCGCCGTAAGGCATCAGAGATTCCACCTTGCCGCTAAGCACGGTACCGGGAACGATGGCGTTGATCTTTCTTTCTTTTTCTTCCCGGCGGCGGTCATACAGCACTTCTTTCACCGATAAAACGAGGCGATTCTTTTCTTCGTCGGCGGTGATGACCTTTGCATCCACTGTTTTGCCAAGATATGGGTTGGTGTCTTCCACATAGCCGATGGCCAGGTGAGAAGCAGGGATAAATCCACGAAGACCTTCCACATAGACAATCACGCCTTTGTTGACAATGCCGCCTACCTTTAAGGTGAGGACGGCGCCCTCTTCCATATATTTCTTTACAGTCTCCCACGCCATCGCTTTGGACGCTTCTTTGACGGAGAGAGCGACATTTCCTTCACCGTCATCATCGGATAAAACCACAGCCTTCACCGTGTCGCCCACCGGGACGCTCTGAAGGGAGAAGGAAGGGTCGTCGCTGTAATCTTCTTTTTTGACGATGCCCTGGGCATGATAGTTAATGTCCAGATAAACAGCGTTTTCATCGACTCCTGTGATGACGCCTTCTACCACATCGCCTTCGTTCAGCTTCCGGAAAGAAGCTTCCAGTTCTTTTTCAAAATCTGACATTGTTTCGCTCATGTTTGTATTCCTCTTTTCTTTTATAAATTCAACGTCTATAAATGGAGTGTTCAGTATTGCCGAACGTCTTGCGCTCTGCACAGCAACTGTCTGAACCTTTATTAAAGATAGTAACACATTTTTCCGGCTCTTCGCAATGGATAAATGTAAAAGAAGGCAGAAATATAATCTTCCCGGTGGAAAAACGCGGGAAACTTTGCTATACTAAAAGAACTGTGCCGGAGGCAGGCAGATGTGTGTTGGTGCGGAGGCAGTCGGGGAAATCCCCGGAAACCGGATGAAAGCCAAAGGCCAAAGTCACAGATGGCCAATGGCCATAACAAAGAAATAATACGACTGGGAGGAATGAAAATGGATATATATACAGGAATGCAAAAGATGTTAACGGATACAGTGACGATGGATAATGCGGCAAAGACACTGGGAAGCGGCAATCTGCTGGTGTACGGGACTCCGGCTATGTTGCTGTTGGTGGAAAAGACTGCGGTGGCTCTGCTGGACGGTCAACTGGATGAGGGGATGACCACCGTGGGTACCAACTTAAATGTGGAACATGTGTCCGCCACACCGCTTGGCGCCGAAGTAACCTGTCAGGTGGAACTGACGGAGATTGACAGAAAGAGACTGGTATTTTCTGTGGAAGTAAAGGACGCCGCCGGAGTGATCGGAAAGGGAACACATGAAAGATTCATCGTGCAGGCAGAGAAGTTTCAGCAGAAGGCTGACGGAAAGTTCCAGGCGTAGGACAGACTGCCGCCTCATGAACGGGAAATGGGGTTGAATCACAGGTATGAGAGAACAAAGCAATGAGAAAAATAAGAATTCAGCGGCAGCGCCTGTCCGCTTAAATAAGTATTTGAGCGACGCCGGCGTCTGTTCCAGAAGACAGGCCGACCGCCTGGTGGAAGCGGGGCGGATTACCATCGATGGACATCCGGCGGAGCTTGGACAAAAGGTGTTGCCGGGCCAGAAGATATGTCTGGACGGCCGCCGAGTGGGCGGCCAGGGCGGCGTCAGCCGGAGAAGAATCGTGTTGGCGGTGAACAAACCGAAGGGAATCGTCTGCACAACCTCTCGGAGGGAAAAGGATAACATTGTGGATTTCATCGGATATCCGGAGAGGGTGTATCCGGTGGGGCGCCTGGACAAAGACTCGGAAGGTCTTATTCTCATGACCAACGATGGAGAATTGATGGACGAGATTCTCCGGGCCAGGAACGGCCACGAGAAGGAATACGAAGTACAGGTAAATCGCCCGGTCAGCGAGCGGTTTTTAAAAGAAATGGCAGGAGGCGTCCCGATTCTTGATACGGTGACCCGTCCCTGTCGGATTCGTAAAACAGGAACCTTCTCCTTCCGTATTATTCTGACCCAGGGACTGAACCGGCAGATTCGCCGCATGTGCGAAGCCCTCGGTTACCGGGTACGGGCTTTGAAAAGAATCCGGGTGGTGAACGTCCATCTTGGCGATTTGCCGGAAGGTGAATGCCGGGAGCTGACGGAGGCAGAGATATTTGAGCTGATGCGGCTGACCGGAAGAATCGGCCCGGCCGGAAAGCGCCGGGAGACCGGAAAGCGCAGTTCGATGAGTCGGCGCGCAGAAACAAAGTGATGAAAGGGAGAACATCGTGGAAAAACAACAACGAATCAAAAAACTCGTTTTAAAACTGAACGAGGCTTCCAAGGCTTATTATCAGGAAGACCGGGAGATTATGTCCAACCGGGAATACGATGCGCTCTACGATGAGCTGGCTGCCCTGGAGAAGGAGACAGGAATTGTCTTGGCGGGAAGTCCCACGGTCAACGTGGGCTATGAGGTATTGAGTGAGCTGGAAAAAGTGCCCCATGAATCGCCTATGCTGTCTCTTGACAAGACCAAAAGTCCGGAGGCGCTCCGGGAGTGGCTGGGAGATCGGAAAGGGATGCTTTCCTGGAAAATGGACGGGCTCACGGTGGTGCTTACTTACCGGGACGGCAGTCTGTACCGGGCGGTGACCAGGGGTAATGGAATCATCGGCGAGGTAATCACCAATAACGCTCGGGTGTTTAAGAATCTACCGGCCCGGATTCCCTTTGACGGAGAGTTGGTACTGCGGGGGGAGGCAGTCATCCGCTATTCGGATTTTCGTAGAATCAATGAAAGCATAGAAAATGTCGACGCCAGATATAAAAATCCCCGGAATCTTTGCAGCGGTTCCGTCCGGCAGCTCAATAATGAAGTAACTGCCAGAAGAAATGTATTTTTCTTTGCATTTACGCTGGTGAGCGCCCAGGGAAAGGAACTGAGCAATTCCGTGGAAGAGAATATGTTGTGGCTGTCCGACTTGGGCTTTGAGATCGTGCCGTACAAAATGGTGGACGGCGGCAGCATTGAGGAGGCAATCGCGGAATTTGCGGGGAAAATCACAGAGAACGACTTCCCGTCCGACGGTCTGGTACTCATTTATGACGATATCGCCTACGGCAATTCACTGGGAGCGACGGCAAAATTCCCGCGAAACTCCATCGCCTTCAAATGGGCCGACGAGGAGGCGGAGACGGTGCTGGAGAGTATTGAGTGGAGCCCGTCAAGAACCGGACTCATCAACCCTATCGCCATCTTTGACCCGGTAGAGCTGGAAGGGACGACAGTAAGCCGTGCCAGTCTCCATAATCTGAGTATTATGGACAGCCTGAAACTGGGCGTGGGCGACCATATTAAAGTATATAAAGCAAATATGATCATTCCCCAGGTGTCGGAAAATCTGACGGGAAGCGCCACCTATGAGGCGCCGGAACACTGCCCGGCCTGCGGCGGCAAAACAGAAATCCGCATGGAAAATGATGTGAAGTCCCTGTATTGTCCGAATCCGTTTTGCAGCGCCAAGAAGGTCAAACTGTTTGGCCACTATGTAAGCCGGGACGCCATGAATATTGACGGACTGTCCGAGGCGACCCTCACAAAAATGATTGATAAAGGTTTTTTATCGGAGCTTTATGATTTATATGAACTAAAACGGTATCAAAGTGAGATTGTGAAGATGGATGGCTTTGGAGAAAAGTCCTGTGCCAACCTGCTGGAATCCATCGAGGCATCCAGAAATACTACCCTGCCGCGGTTTATCTACGGCCTGGGGATTCTGAACATTGGCGCCGCCAACGCGAAGCTTCTCTGTAAGCATTTCAGCTATGATCTTGATGCGCTGATGGAGGCTTCCGTGGAAGATATGGTGGAAATTGAGGGCATCGGCGAGGTCATCGCGGTCAGCGTCCGGGACTATTTTGATAATGAGCATAATCAAAAAACTGTTGACTGGCTGCTTCAGTATCTGACCTTTGAGGAGATGCCGAAGGAAGCCGAAGGCAGCCAACCTCTGGCGGACAAGATTTTTGTTATCACCGGCTCCGTAACGCATTTCAAAAACCGGAAAGAACTCAAAGAGCGTATCGAAGCGCTGGGAGGAAAGATCACCGGTTCCGTATCGAAGAATACCAGTTATCTGATTAACAATGATAACCTTTCCAACTCGACAAAAAATAAAAAGGCAAAAGAACTAGGGATTCCGATTCTCACGGAAGAAGAATTCCTGGAAATGATAAAATGAAGGGAAGAGATGATAGGATATGCCAATTAGAATTGATGCCGATTTACCGGCTAAAAAGATTTTGGAACATGAGAATATCTTTGTAATGGACTACGAACGCTCCATGCGGCAGGATATCCGTCCGCTGCGTATTGTGATCATGAATCTCATGCCGACCAAGGAAGAGACGGAGCTGCAGCTCCTCCGAAGCCTTGCCAACACGCCTCTCCAGGTTGATATCTCCTTTCTGAAAACAGAGATGCACAATGCAAAAAATGTGTCCGTCAACCATCTGGAGGCGTTCTATACTACATTTTCTGAGATCAAAGAAGATTACTATGACGGTCTGCTCATCACCGGCGCCCCGGTGGAGACTCTTCCTTACGAGGAAGTCGATTACTGGTCGGAGCTGGTGGATGTGATGGAATGGTCAAAGACCCACGTCACTTCCACCTTCCACATCTGCTGGGCGGCCCAGGCCGGACTCTACTACCACTACGGCGTACGCAAGTACCTGCTGGACGAGAAAATCTTCGGTATCTTCAAGCACCGGACCATCCACAGAAAAACTCCGCTAGTGAGGGGCTTCGACGACGTATTCAACGCGCCGCATTCCCGCCACTCGGGCATCGTCCGGGAAGATGTGGAAAATAATCCTGCTCTCACAATCCTGGCAGATTCCGAGGAAGCAGGGCCGTACATCATCATCGCCAAAGAAGGCCGACAAATTTTCGTCACTGGACATCCGGAATACGACGTGGTCACCCTTGACCAGGAATACCGCCGCGATCTGGCAAAAGGTATGGACAACGTGCCGTTCCCGGTGAACTACTATAAAGACGACAACCTGGATTTAGGCCCGGTGAAATCCTGGCGCTGCCACGCCAACACTCTGTACACCAACTGGCTCAATTATTACGTCTACCAGATGACGCCGTACATTTCAGAGGAGATTAAGAATCTGAAGTAGGGAATATATAGCGACTCAATTATCAAGACAAAAATCCAAGATTTTAATGAACCTTCTCTTTCATATTGGTCATAGTATATCAGATTCATTAAAATTTGTCCGAAAAAGTGTCTTAATTTATGATGCCATTATAATTATAAAAAAAAAACCGCTGTTTCAGACGGCAAACAGAGAGTAGCCACAATCTGTTCGCTATCTGCGCAGCGGTTTTTCACTTTAAAGCGCTGACAATATTCACAAATGTAAAAACATGGGAATCTTAGCAATGCGCCAGGTCTATTCCTTATCGTCCACGATCATATTGTCCAGAGCATATTTTAACGCCATGCTGATAAGCTCATTTCTGGAACGGTTGGTGCGGGCGGATAGTTTATTATATTCTTCCTGTATTTTCTTTTCTGTACGAATTGTCATTGTGACATATCTGTCGTCTTTTGGTTTGATAACCAGTTTATTAGCTGTTTTATCCATGATGCATCTCCTGTTTAGTTTTATTACATTATAAATTAAACTGCAAATACAAATCTATGACAGAAAATAGTTTGAAAATGCAATGCAAAAACGATGTGAATTGTGATATCATTTATTAAAAAGGCATATATTATATCAGTTTAATTAAAAAAAGGGGTTGGAAAAATGAAGGACAGTTTTGGTTTGCACCAAAAAAGAAAAAGGGCTGACAGATTTTACAGGAAGGCGGTGGGCCTGGGTTTGTGCTGTATTCTTTTGTGTTTTGCGGCAGCATTATGTAAAGGAGAAACCATCTGGTTTTGGATATGCGCCACAGGGGCGGGGATTGTGTTCCTTTTGGCGCTGCTTTTTCTGTGCCTGGCAGGAGCGGAAGGCCAGGAGTTGTATCTCATTGAGCCATGTGAGACATTGAGCGACGAGCAGCTTGAAGAATTAAAGAACATTCTCGATGAGGCCAGAGAGAAAATACACCAGAAGAAAGAGGGACAGTAAGCTGTTTTCAAATACGTCTGTTTAGGGTATAATATTTCTGGAAATTTTAGTTTGGGGAATTTCACAAAAGAAGTTTTTGAAATCTTCAAAAAATTTTCTGAAATTTTTCACAAGAAGTTTTTGGAGTTCCGGAGACGCCGGAAACCCAAAAAGGACAGACGGAGGAAGACATATGGAGTTATATCATGGCCGTCCGGAGAACCCGGACGGACGTTTGGAAAGAGAAACCAGAGTATATGACTTGCTGGATGCTCTGGGGATGGATTATTATCGCACAGACCATGAGGCTGCGGAGAATATGGAGGCATGTAATGAAATCGATGCGGTTCTCGGAACCGTAATCTGCAAGAATCTGTTTTTGTGTACAGCCAATAAAAAGAAGTTTTATCTGTTGATGATGCCGGGAGACAAGCCTTTTAAGACGAAGCTTCTGTCCAGACAGATTCCGACTTCGAGGCTTTCCTTTGCAAGCCCGGAGTATATGAAAGAATATCTGGACTTGGAGCCGGGCTCGGTGAGCATCATGGGGCTGATGAATGACAAAGACAACCATGTACAGCTTGTTATTGACAAGGAAGTGCTGGAAGACGAATACCTGGGCTGTCATCCGTGTATGAATACTTCCAGTCTGAAGCTTAGGACGAAAGAAGTGCTGGAAAAGTTCCTGCCGGCGGTCCATCACGAAGCGCTGACCGTGGAACTCCCGTGGGTGGTGGAAGAATGATGGAATACTGCATGGAGTGCGGAACGAAGCTTACGGAGAAGTTTTTGAAAAACGAGGGCATGGTTCCGTTTTGTGAGAAATGTAATGCATACCGTTTTCCTGTGTTCTCCACGGCGGTCAGTATGGAGGTGTTGAATCCGTCTCGGGATAAAGTGCTTTTGATCAAGCAGTATGGAAAAGACCGCTATATCCTTGTGGCGGGGTACATTGACAAAGGGGAATGTGCGGAACATACGGTCGCCAGAGAGGTGATGGAGGAAATCGGTCTTTCCGTCAGCCAGATTCATTTTGAGAAAAGTGAATATTTTGCACCCAGCAATACGCTGATGCTGAATTTCTCCTGTGTGGCTGAATCAGAGGATTTATCCGGTGTGTCAGCCGAAGAAGTAGATGAATGTCGTTGGTTTTCCTTGGATGAAGCGGCAGGTGAGATTGCAAAAGGCAGTCTGGCGGGTAAGTTCCTCAAGAACTTTCTCGAGGGACATCGTTTTTCCTGTGAAGCGGAGAAGTAGCGCCGCTTTTTCTGTGAATAGGAGCATGAGAGCCATCTTTCCTGTGAACCGGAGAGATGGCAGGAGCACTCGCATAAGATTCGTTATATACTGTTAAAAAAGGAATTTGGCACAGATATACAGCCGCGGCATTACCGGAAGAGGAATTGCTGCGGCTGTTTTAGATACAGGAATTTATGAATATAAAGATTTTCGGATTTCGGGAAACCGTATCTGTTGTTTCCGGGATTTTGTGAATGAGAGGTCTCTTCCCTGATCAATGTAAATACGAATAGCCAATGAAAACAGCCTCGCTCTTTTTTTCAGTATATTCTATGAGGACACAAAAGATGCGTAGAAAAAACTTTCGTTTCATGATATACTGAAAAACGGGATGACAGGCGGCAGAAAAGCGCCTGAAAAAGCGCCCGGAATAGCAAAAATAAAGTAAAATAAAAGAATCAGGCAAGATAAAAAGTAAAGAACAAACGAACAGAATAACGATGAAAAGAATGATAAAAATATGAGTAACAATAGATGGAATAATCAGACAAACGAAAATAGCGATTATGATAACAGTAATTATGCCGATGACAACAGCGGAGCTTATGGTGGCGGCTATGACGGAAGATTTCGTGACAGCCATGATGATAGCTCCTGTGGCAGTTATTCTGACAACCGCCATAGAAAGAAAAGCTCCGCCGACGATTTGGCGGAATGGATCCAGGATATGGTGCAGGATGCCGTAGAGTCCATGGATTTCAGCAATCTCAGCCAGAATATCCGCAACGCCGTGGATACGGCAAAAGACGCTGTGGATACAGCGAAAGACGCCGTGGACACCGCCCGGGAGGGCATGGCAAAGCAGATGCGGAATAAGTCCGAAAAAGCGGAGAGAAAGAGATATGGAAAGCATTACCGGAAGTATGACAGCAGGGTACAGCAGCCGGTGGAGAGCCGGCAGCCCCGGGAAAAGGGATGGCTCCGTAGAATTCCCGGCCGGTGGAGCGGTCCGGTGCGGACGGTGACCGGCGCCTGCGGCCTGATTGTTTTTGGCGCGCTGAGTCTGGGCTTTGGCCTGGCGGGAATCGGATTTTCCATGACAAACGGCCTGCTGTCCACGGCGACCATTGTGCTGGAAAGTGTTTTTATTCCTCTGACTGTTGTCAGCGGAGTGCTTTTAGGAACCGGAAGAGCCGCAGGAAGCCGTGTCCGGCGACTGAAAGAATATGCCAATGTGTGGGGCGAGAATGGTTTCATCATGCTGAAAGATTTGAAGAATGGGACGGGATACGCCATGAAGCGTATTCAGAAGGATATTCGTTTCCTTTTAGACAGCCGTCTGATTCCCTATGCGAGACTGGATGAGAATAAAACCTGCCTGATGCTCACCAAAGAAGCTGGTGAGCAGTATGACGCCGCCGTGCGCGCCAGAATGGAACGGGAGCAGCAGGGGGCGCAGGCAGCAGCATGGACGGCAAATGGAAAGGCAAACGGGGACGGACAGAGTGATTCGGCACAGCCGGATGGCAGCGTTCGGGAGACAGGGACGCAGAAACGCCTGGAGGAAATGACAGAAGAAGAGAGGAAGATGTACCAGCTCCAGCAGACCGGCGGCGGTTATCTTCAGGAACTTAGAGATAGAAAAACAAGAATCCGGACGCCGGAAGTCTCGGAGAAGCTTGACCGATTGGAGCTTTTACTGAGCAGAATTTTTGTATGTATCAAAGAATATCCGGAGAACATTTCTCAGGCGGACCGGCTGATGGAATACTACCTTCCGTCGGTGATGAAGCTGATTCGCGTGTATGAGGATATGGAAAAACAGCCGATACAGAGTGTGAATATCATAAAGACCCGCATGGAGATTGCCGAGTCCCTGGATACCGTCAATCAGGCGCTGGAGGCCATGTATGACGATATGTTCCAGGACGTGGCCATGGATATTTCCTCTGATATCAAGGTGCTGGAAACTATGTTGGCAAAAGACGGATGGGGAGAACAGTCACTGCGGTCTCAGGCGGAACCGGGAACATCCATCTGGAATCAAAATTGATGGAAAATAATGGCGAGATGTTGTATGACGGCAGACAGAAAGGAGAAACGATGGATATCGAACAATTATTAAAAGAAGGCCCGTCCCTGACGCTGAATCCGGAAAAGGAATTCAGTGATTTGGCGGTGAATGAGCCGAAGAAAGAGGCGGTCCCGGAAGAAGCCTATGAAGAGGAAAAGTATCTGACAGAAGCTGAGAAAAAGCAGGTGGACGCTTTTGTAAAGGAGATTGAATTAAAGGATTCCGCCGCTATTTTGCAGTATGGCTCCGGTATTCAGAAGAAAATGTCCGATTTCTCGGAGGGGACGCTGAATAAGGTTCGCAATAAGGATTTGGGAGAGATTGGCGAGCTTTTGACCGGCGTTGTGACAGAATTGAAAGAATTTGATGAGGAGGAGAGCAAGGGAGTATTCGGCTTTTTCAAAAAGAAGATGGCCAAGGCGGAAGTATTGAAGCTCAAATACGATAAGGCGGAGGCCAGTATTGAAAAGGTATCAAAGACCCTGGAAGGTCATCAGATGCAGCTTCTCAAAGACAGCGCCCTTCTCGACCAGCTTTATGATCTGAATAAAGTATATTTCCGGGAATTGAACATGTACATTCTGGCGGGAAAGAAAAAGCTCCGCCAGGTAGTGGAAGAGGAACTGCCTCAGGCGAGAGCCAGGGCGACCGCTTCCGGCATTCCGGAGGATGCCCAGGAGATCAGCGACATGGAGGCCATGTGCAACCGTTTTGAAAAAAAAATACATGATTTGGAGCTTACCAGAATGGTTTCGTTGCAGATGGCGCCGCAGATTCGTATGATTCAGTCCAGCGATGCCACGATGGCAGAGAAAATCCAGTCCGTTCTTGTCAACACGATTCCGCTATGGAAGAGCCAGATGATTATCGCACTGGGAGTGGAACATTCCAGACAGGCGGCGGAAGCCCAGCGGGAAGTCTCTGACTTTACCAATTCCCTCCTGAAAAAGAATGCGGAGAAGCTGAAAACCGTCACCGTGGAGACTGCCAGAGAGAGCGAGAGAGGCATTGTGGATATGGAAACCCTCATTGCCACCAACGAGAATCTTATTGCCACCATCGACGAAGTGATGCGGATTCAGAGCGAAGGCAGGGAGAAACGAAGAGAGGCGGAAGTGCGCCTGACAGAGTTGGAGGATCAGTTGAAGAACAAGCTGCTGGAGACTTCTTATCGGTAATTGAATATGTATTTATAAAAGAGTATAAAAAGGCATCCGTTATGTAAAGATTCCCCAAAGCTGAATTTTGAGATTCAGCCATTGGGAATCAAAACATACAGGATGCTTTTTATGTACGGATATCTTTTTGATAATTTAATTTCTTTAATAATTAGTTAAAGATTCTTCTGATCGTAATGATGGAGCGGTAAGATGCATTGTTGGAAATCTTGATACCGTCCTTCGCATTGCTGGCGTGGACAATCTTATTGTTGCCCATGTAAAGAGCCACATGACCGCTGTAACAGATGATATCGCCAGGTTTCGCTGCGCTTAAGCTGCTGACCTTCGTTCCATAATTTCTCATGGCGCTGGAAGAGTGCGGAAGAGATATACCAAAATGTTTGTATACGCTCATGATATAACCGGAGCAGTCAGCGCCGTTTGTTAAGCTTGTGCCGCCCCAGCGGTAAGGATTACCTACAAACTGTAATGCATAGTTAATAACTTCTTCACCTTTGGAGTAAGGCTTGGCAGCGGTGCCGCCGTCCTTCAGTTTGATTTTATTACCCTTTGTATATCCGGTAACGCCGTTGGCGGTAACTTTTACCCATTTGGAACCGGTAGTGAGAACGGTTAATTTTGTTCCCTTGGTGACGGTTGTCAAAGCGGAAGAATTCTTGCTCTTGCCTGTGCGGATGACCAGCTTGCTGGATGTTACGGTTCCGCTTACTGCGTTGGCATCCGGATCAGAAGCTGTACCGGATTCTGTATTGAGATATCTTCCCTGGGTATAACCGATTTTTCCGTTGACTTTTACTTTCACCCATTTTGTACCGGTGGTAAGAACTTTGACTTTATCTCCCCGGTCCAAAACAGCGATACGTTTTGAACTCATGCTTTTTGCCTTACGGATATTAAGAAAACTTGAATTTACCGTGCCAATTATACTGGCATCTACGGTTGCTATATTATTACCTGTGGCTGGAAGAATGGCAAAATTCAAAACAAGTGCGGAAATCGCCAGACTGGTACTCAGCCGTTTATATGTATTAGACATGTTCGTAACCTCCATCGTCATTAATAATTCCTTCATATCTGTGATGTTCTTTGGTAATTATAAAACGACAATGTGTGTGAAATGTGGCGTTTGTCATACTTTTTAATAAATCTGTAATAATAATAGATAAAATAATAAAAAAGTGTTATGGAGTTATTATTTTGTCACAATTCTCCGCAACAATTTTGTATTCTTAGACATAAGTATTGTTAATAATTTATAGAATAAATGAACGGATCAGGAGTAATTTTCATAAACGACAGGAAAAGAAGCAGACAGGCAGGTTGCTGTCTGCTTCTTTTACTCGTAAATATCAATGTAACTCTTGGGGTTGAAGAAAGCTTCTTCATTAATCTGATAAATGCATCGTCCTGTGTCAAAAAAATCCGGAACTTCTCCTTTGAAAAGAGTATCCTGAAACGGTGTTTCCCGGTAGAAGATGGTGTCCGGCCGCTGTTTGCCGTTGTCTCCCAGAACGTAGCGGATGCGCTCGATGTCCCCGTCAAACCATTTTTCCAGAAGAGGAATGAGTTGCTCCCGAAAAATCCGCGCCAGGGAGATGAAAGGGTCTTTGTTGGCTTCTCCCAGAAAGAATCCTTCTCCCAGTTGGAAGTCCGCGCCAAGAAAATAGGAAAGCCGCAGATTAATGGTCGCCATGAGGCGTTCCAGAAGGATGCCTTCCACCTGGATGCCCCGCAGAACGCTGGAGTCCGGCGATATATGACGGATGAAAAAGTCGTGGCTGATGGCGCCAAGCACCGTGTCTTCACTGATATTGGAATCACAGGTGGCCACGATATACAGGTTGGACGGCAGTTTAAATATCTCTTTGGAATACTTTAAAGTGACAGCCGTCTCGCTTCCTGTGCCTTCCCGGCGGTTATCCCGTAACAAAACAGCGGTCTCTCCGAAAAGATGCATCCAATTTACATCCACTTCTTCCATCATGACCACATAGCGCCCTTCACCGCAGCGGTTGGTAAACTCTTTAAAAATACCGTTCCGGATGGCCGGGCCGTTTTTGGATTCAATCCAGTTTTCATATCCCCGGCCGTCAATATCCGGGTAAGAAATGTGCATGATTCGTTTTTCTTCCACATAATTTTTATAATGTTCCAGGATATCCGGCACCGGTTCAATCCGCATCATATGGGAATCCTTGCCCTCAATGATTCCCACGGCGGTCAGCATGGCCTCATGGTATTTGGCAGTTTTTAAAGGACCACGAATGAGAGTATTCTTAGGATACAGATGAAAACTCTGGTCGCTGCGGTCCGGATGAGTAGATACCGGCGCGGTATTTCCCGTGATTCGCTCTTCGTTTGCTGCTGCCGGGGCGCCGGAAAATACTTCTTTATTGTCATAAGTTCCATGAGTCTCATTGGCTTTGTAGGTGTCTGCCGCATCAGCAATGCCGTCAGCAATACCGCCGACAATGCCGCCAAAGTCGTTCTTGTCATTTTCCGGCGCGTCATTTTCCTGGGCGGACGGCACGTCATACCCTTGCAGCACCTTAGTCACATAATCGGTGGTCGGAGAGACGACGCCCTGTTTGTAAATAATCTGTGGGCCGGGAACTTCCCGGGCAGACCGATACTTTAACTTGCTGCCAAGGGCTGCAGCCAGGGGGTCCTCCTGCGGCGTTTCTTCCGCGGCAGGATAATAATTCTGGCAGATATCCGTATAATAAGAAGCAAAAATCTCCGTGGCGGTGGACATCATGCCGATGATATCCTCCTCCTTCATGGTTTTGAAATCTTCATAAGAATAAAGAACGGAAGCCTTAATCTTCTGGCTGTCGTCGGTCAGGTCAAATCCTTCGGTGGCGACGTTTTCCACTTTGAACGGGGCGGAGGTCATGAGGGTGAGCATGTTGCACTTGTCCTGAATGTCCAGCATCGCTTCCGCATTGTTGCAGAACGGGAGATTCAGGGCAATTTCGATGTTGACCGCATCTCCGTCCGGCACGGTGAGAAAAGAGATTCCCGCGTGGGTGTAAGAGTAGTTCTCCATATATAATACATCACAGAAAATGTAAGAAATCCTTCCCTCAGAGGGCTGCAGCCAGTCGGCCTTTCTGGCGTAGGTGAAGTTTGGATACTCTTTAATCAGGGCGTCCGCCAGCATGTGGAAGGAGGCAACGCAGTCTTCCCCGTCCGCCCGCAGGGACAGCGCCTGCTCGGACACATCTTCCGGATTGTAAAGTGTGCCGCCCTGTCTGGTGAGGTAATCCGCCAGCCGGACAAAGCCGTTGGAAGCGTTCAGTTCCACATAAGATTCATCCACCAGATGGGCGTACTCATGCTCAATAAAATCCAGCAGTTCATTTAAGGTCATATATCCGTAAATGGAGTAAATGTATGCGTTGTAGTCAAAATTCTCCGGGTTCGGGCGCTCTCTGTCACCCTCGAACTCTCCCGGAAATGCCACCCGGTAATATTTATAAATATCCCGCAGATAATTGAACCGGTGACCCCGTTCGTCGGCGTTGCAAATCTGCGTGATAGTATTCACATTGATATCCTGGCCGAAAACCTTCTGGGCGCGGGTTTGGACTTCGTACTGCATGAGAAGAATTTCGTCGGCGGAAATGCCGGGATTCTGATAGTATTTCTCATACAAAAGCACTGCCGCCGCCACCCACACGGCGTCTTCCTGATTGTAGCGAAGCTGGAGACTGCGCTCCACATCGTTCATGAAAGCGTAATACCGTTCCTCTTCCTCCGGCCACAGGGCGCCGATGGCTTCGGTCAGTTCCGGATGAAGTTTTAATTCCAGGGCGCCGGCGTCGGTATTTTTGCCCCAGAAACACAGAAACCACCAGTATTCATTGCCTGAGAAATCCACCTCCGGTTTGATGTCGTTGGCGGCTGCCAGCAGCTCTCCGATGGCATTGACCTGTGAGAGAATCTCCTCTTCGGTGGTCTTATTGTGAAAGGCCAGTTGCAAAAGAGTGGCGGCATGATTGAAGAAACTGTAAATCTGCCTCAACAGCAGGATATTTTCTTCCGAAAGCTGTCCGGAGCTTAAAATGTTGTTCCACTGTTCCTCGGTGTAGCGGCTCTTAGAGTGATATTCGCCGTCATATTCGTAATCCCGTTGTCTCTGTTTGTCCGTAATCATAAGTTCCCCCGCCCTTTCTGCTCGTCATTTTCTATAAAAAGTGTAAAACGCCGGGCCTGCGATACCCGGCTGGATTTATCCTTATCAATTCAGATATCATTATATTTTATTAAAGAAAAGCTGTCAATCGTCCGTCCGGCTCAGGCGGGGAATTTCTGAGATTTTCATTAAAAAGGAACAAATCAATACACTGGTTGTATTTTGCGGCTTTTTCTTTTATACTGTTCTATATATGTAAAATAAAGCGTTACATATTATTGGATCTGGACGGAACGCTGATAAGCGGGGCGGATCATCTGGTGGAGACAGTAAAAGAACTGTGGGAATTCTTATTCACGCAGGATACGGAAAATGAGGAGGATACTACAATGGTACGATTTGGATTTATCGGAACAGGTAAAATAGCGGAGAATTTCTATCAGGCAAACCGTTTCATCAACGGATTTGAGCTGACGGCAGTATATTCAAGAACCATGGAGAAGGCAAAAGAATTCGGTTTCCGAAAAGGAAATTTGGTTTATTTTGACGACCTGGAGGAATTTGCGAAGAGCGACGCCTTCGACGCGGTCTATCTGGCAAGTCCGAACTGCTGCCACCATGACCAGGCCATCGCCATGATGCGGGCGGGCAAACATGTACTCTGCGAGAAACCGCTGGCGTCCAACTATAAAGAAGCGGAGGAAATGTTCGCGGTGGCGAAGGAAGAGGGCGTCATCTTAATGGAAGGAATGCGTTCCATCTACACGCCGGGCTTTCAGAAGATGACAGAATATATGGAGACCCTCGGACATATCCGCCGGGCGACCCTCCAGTACTGCCAGTATTCTTCCAGATACGATAATTTCAAAAGAGGAATCATCGAGAACGCTTTCAAGCCGGAACTCTCCAACGGAGCCCTCATGGATATCGGCGTATATCCGGTGGCCTGCATGATTCGTCTGTTCGGCGCGCCAAAAGGTGTGAAGGCGTCCGGCGTCCGGCTCAGTAATGGCGTGGACGGCGAGGGAACCGTCCTCATGGAATACGACGACATGATCGGCGAGGCGATTTATTCCAAGATTACCAACGCTGCCATACCGAGCCAGATACTGGGCGAAGAAGGTTCCATGCAGGTGACGGAGATAGAAAATGTAAAAGACCTCCGCATCCGGAGAAAGACCGTGACCCAGGCGATTCATTTTGAACAATCTGATAATATACTGAATTATGAGGGAGCCGCCTTCATAAAAATGGTAAAAACCGGAACCGGCTGGGAAAAGGCCAGAGATATTACTCTGGAGACCATGAAGGTCCTCGACGAAGCCAGAAGACAGATTGGAATCGTGTTCCCGGCGGATGCGGAGAAACCGGAGCCGAAGGTTTCGACGAAAGAAGATAAGAATTTAGAGCCGGAGGCAACAGAGGGAGACTCCCCGGCAGAATGAGGAAAAGGAGAATGGAAATGGGAGGACAGACAGAATTTTTGGATGCGGTGCGGGAACTGG
>CAYULX010000002.1:28939-67271 GCA_964445535.1 uncultured Eubacterium sp. | reverse complement strand
GTCACAACAGATTTCAGGAAGCGATTGACATTCTATAAATCAGCGTTTCCCTAAGTTTTCTATCATTTCTCCCTAAAAAGATAGCAATAACTTGTAGTCTAACTCAAGTTTTCTTCTGCTTGTTTTAATCTATGATATATGCTATATTAAAAATCAGAAAGGAAATAGCTATGCATGAAAAATCAAATTGTTATGTTGCTATATGTATGGCAACATATAATGGTGAACAATATCTCTCTCAACAAATTGATTCCATACTGGCACAAACATACCCATATTGGACTCTATTTATAAGAGATGACCATTCTAGCGACAACACAACTAAAATAATACAAAAATATGCCGAACTCTTTCCCAAACAAATAGTTGTTGTTCCCAACAATTCCTCTCACAACTCTGGTTCTAAAAATAATTTTTCTTGTGTATTAGACTGGGCTACTACTCACTATCAATTTAAGTATTTTATGTTTTCAGACCAAGATGATATATGGCTGGATAACAAAATAGAAATCTCTATTCAAAAACTAAAAACTGCGGAGAAAATCTATTCTATATCCACGCCCATTCTCCTTCACACTGACCTTAAAGTTGTTGATGAGGATTTAAATCTATTGGGAGAATCTTTTTTCCAATATAGGGCGCTGAATCCCGCCGTAACAGATCTACCACATCTATTAGTGCAAAATAACGTCACTGGTTGTACCATGATGTGGAATCAGGCTCTGAACAAAATACTGCATCTTGATAATGAGAACATTGCCATGCATGACTGGTGGGTCACACTGGCCGCTTCTTGTTTTGGAAAAATAGTCTATATTCAAAAGCCGACTATCCTTTATCGTCAACATAAAAAAAATGTGATTGGCGCTACCAGAGTCAACACTCCTCTTTTTTTACTTGAGCGATTAACTGGCAACACAAAGGTAAAAGAAACTTTAGAACTTTCTTTCGCACAGGCTGATAGTTTTCTGAACGTTTATCAAAAAGTTTTAAAACCTAAGCAAATTCATGTATTAAATACTTTTATTGATATACCAAAACACAACAAGCTTATGCGTGTCATCACTGTTTTAAAATATCGCTTTTTAAAACAAGGACTTATTCAAGTTATTGGTGAATTGTTATATCTATAAAGTTTATTACACATTCCTTTTATGCTTTCGATAAATTTTGAATAAACTCAATTTACATAAAAGGAATGCATTTCATTTTAGCTTACTATATATCTATTCCGATATTATTCTAACTCCAAAAAAGCTTTTGTTCCTGTAATAACCCCATCTACGATAATCTTTAGGTCATACTTTAAATCATGCAAATCTGTTAAGCTTAAATAACTATTAAATCCAGTTAAATTGATATATTTTTTTGTCTGGAGCAGCTGCTGCAAATCCGGTCGATAAATTTTATTAGCGTTTACTAACAAAGTTTCTGTTTTCCCCTGTAACAGCAGTTGAACCTGTCGACGATTATTAAATGCTTTATTTTTAAAATAAGCATATCCTTGTAGAAAAACTAAATCTGTTTTTCTAACACAATCAAAGTCGGCAACCAATCTTCCTGAGTCTGGTGTATAGTTATATTCATCAATTTTAGTGCATTTATTACATTTTTTTGTCTCATGAAACTTTAAAGCACAATTTATATCGTAGCCTGTTAAATTTATATTATAGAAAGGATCTCTACGGACAAAGACAGGATGTTTATAATATAACTTATTTCTTTCATTAATTAGACGTTTCATCTTTTCTTTATCTTTATTATCATAGCCTCTGCTCACGGATTCATGATGATATAAATGCACATCATTACATATTACATTAAAATATCCTTTCTCCACAAGCTTAAAACAAAGTTCCACATCATTATATGCAACCGGAAGTGTCTCATCAAAGCAATCAACTTCCTTAAATTTCTCTTTTGAAATTAAAAGACATGCACCAGTTACTGCCAAAACATCATATCTTAATCTATTTCTTCCATAATAATAAACGGTTTCATCGCTATATCCACAAAACAAATGTGATGGCCCTGCATCCAGATTAATCACCCCGCAGTGCTGTATCTTATCTCCATTTGGATAATATAGCTTTGCACCTACCGCACCAACATGATCCAATTCTGCCTGTCCTAGCATTTTATCCAGCCAATCTGTATCAATAATTTCAATATCATCATTTAAAAATAAGATATATTCACCTGAAGAATTATTTACTCCAATGTTACACATTTGAGAAAAATTAAAATCCATTTTTTTATAATAATATTTAATGTTATATTTTTTATTTAACACCTCATAGGCAGTTTTATTATCTTCATTACTTCCATTATCCACATGAATAATCTCATAATTCTTATAAGATGTTTTATTCACCAGCGATTCTATGCAACGTTTATATATTTTAAAATTATCTTTTGAAGGTATGACAATACTAATCAGTGAATGGCTGTCGGCTTTATATTCTACCTGCAACTGATAAACATCCGGCATAAAATCGACATTAGCTTTCCATCCTCTTCTATTTAAGGCCTCCTCCTTTGCTTTTTTTGCCGCCTCAAATACATATGGTTTTGCACCAGGCTCCAAAGCAGTAGAACCATCAGCCTGTCTCCAATGATACAATACTTTTGGGATATGTCCGATATTTTGTGTTTTCTCAGTAAATCGCAATGTAAAATCATAATCTTGCGATCCTTCAAATCCCACACGCAATCCTCCTAATTCTTTCACAATACTCGTTCTGTATATCCCCAAATGAGAGGTATACATCATAGACATTAAGGTATCTGGTGACCAATCCGGTTTAAAATGCGGATCCCATCGCTTCTCTCCTTTTTCGTCGATTTTATCTTCATCTGTATAAATAAAATCATATTGAGGATTTTCATTTAATTTCAATGCCACCTCATAAAGAGCATTTGGCGGAATAATATCATCACAATCCATAAAAGCTATAAATTCACCTTCTGCTAATTCGATGGCGCTATTGGTAGCCTTTGAAATGTGACCATTTTCATTACGATACACTACTTTGACTCTGGAATCGCTTTCATATTTTTTTAAAATATCTCTCACGCTTTCCCATGAGGAATAATCGTCTGCCATACAAAGCTGCCAATTCGGATATGTTTGTGCAAAAACAGATTCGATACACGCAACTAATATTTCATCTTTAACATTATACACAGGAATTACAACAGAAATTAACGGATTATAGTCTAACTGTTTCGTTTCTTCTTGACATTCATTTTGTTCTATCCATTTCTCATAATCACTTACCTCAATTTGTGCTGCAGCTTTTTGTTGTCTCAAAAAAAATAGTGTAACAGATAAACCTTCTTTGAATGTGATGTTTAATCCTTTTAAAATTTTTTTTAAAATATGTTTTAGTTTTCTCATCATTTTCTCCGTATTTATATTGTTACTGTTTCAAATTTTGCTTGATTCTTTCCCATTTTGTTAATTTACATTTTCTGGCAATAAGCTTTGCCGATGATTTTGACATTTTATCAATACATAGTTCCACATGAACATAATTTGTACTCTTTTTTAATTTATTCACAGCTATCCAAGGATCTTCTATATCAAACGCGAACTTTTTATTACCCAATAAATATCCATTTATATTATAATCTGGGATATATTTTCCCTTATTATTTTGTGCAAATAATTTTTTAATTTGCACAATACCGCAGGATTCCATCGGATCAATTCTCAATGCAATAACCGTATCATCAACAGGAATATCAATCGCTACATTTTCCTGATTTTTATAATAAAATGGAGTCGCATCATTTTCTGACAATCCCGCTCCATGGTCATAGTATACCTTTATCATCGATCCAGTTCTCAAAATTTCGTATTGTCCAATAATTTCATCTATTATCTTTTTCGATATTTTATCAATACTGAATTCTATATGAAGATTTTTTGATTCTGGTTTTAATTCTGTAAAAAGTATCCATGGATCTTCTGTATCAAATACAAAATAATCATCTTTTGGTGCAATACCATTAATTTGAAAATTGGGTTTATATATTTCTCTTTCTGTCTGTACTTCCAATGTCAAAAGATGAATAATTCCTCTGCATTCCATAGGATCAATTCTTATTGCTGTAATATTATTCCCAATTGGAACATTAATGTTTATATTCTCTGGACTATTAATAAAAAAATAATCGATATTATCTTCAGATAATCCATTTCCATAATCATAGTATACCTTTATTGCTGTTTTAGCTGCATTATTGGTAATAATATTATCATTTATTACATATTTCGGTTTTATAATTGGAGAATCGGATATTAATACTTGATTTTTATATACAAAATGCATAAAATGATCTTCCATCTGCTCATAAATTTTTTGTTCTTCTTCTCCAATTCCATAATCTTGACAAAGATTTAATTTCTTAATTTCCAATGGTGCCTGGAAATATAGAATTCTGTATAGTATATAATTAGCAGGCACCGGAAAATTATAAGACCATTCATAGTCAATGATATTCCACTTTTTATTATAATATATAATATTTGAAAAAATTAGATCAATATCTGCTCCTGTTATAGCTGGACTCCCTTCAAATGGACAACTTCCAAAAATTTTTCGGAATTCTTGTGTCTCTTCAAAAGTATCATTAACCATATTTCTAATCAACATTACAATTTCTTGAATGATTTTTTTTGCCTTGTCATCATTTCCTTTTGAAAGTAATACATTAAGAACCTTGTCTAAACTTTCTCCATTAATATATTCAAAAGATATATCGTTATTTTCTTTTACACATACATTAAATTTAACGGGCAATTTTTCTGTATTTCTTTTTAACCGTGTATACATATCTGCAATTTTATTAATATGTTTCCCAGCTTTTTTATGCATAGGATATTTCTTTACAAACAATTGTCCATATAAATTTTTAATAATATCTGTTCTAATTCTAAATTCTTCGGTTCTCTCATTTGAAAATTTGGAATAAATCACTTGTTCTTTATTTTCATTGCCATTATTACTCAAAATAACTAAAAACGAATTAGAAAAATAGGGAAACATTTTTTCTTTTATTATAGAATTAAAAACTTTTTCTTCATCAAATAATACTATCCTCGTATTATCTAAATTTTTTTTATTATCACTTAACATTCCTGGCTTCGGTAAATAATTATCCGAAAAAATGTGCAACGGAAATTTATAATCAGGATAAGGATAATAAAACTCTGATTGATATCCCAATTCTTCAAAAATATTTGTTATCTCATTCTTTCCAAAAGTAATAGCACTGTCTGATTTGGTATATCCCTCTAGTCCTTCAAAATACATGGATGTATGATCTTCTCGACATCCAGCCCAATATTTAAGTCCAAACTTATTTTCAATAGCAATAATTATTTTTCCCGTAGGTTTCAAATGTCTTTTTAATAATTTAAGAAATTTTCGATGTGCATCTTCCGAAGTCAGATATACATTGGCATACTCCCATACTCCAATCAATGTAATAATATCGTAATCATCATCTAAATAAGGTTCTATAGTTTCAAAGTTTCCCACTTTAATCGTTATGCCATCATAATGTTTATTTCGATTCGCATTAATCAAACTTCTTTTTTTTGATAATTCTACACAATCAACTTTTTCACCTTTTTGTGCAAGAGCACCTGTAATAGCCCCACATCCAGATCCAACTTCCAAAATTTTTGCTTTTCTTTGCATCGGAATCCAACTTATAATATTTTGGCGGACATGTGACAAATGATAAAGATAAACCCACTCATTTTTTTGATTGATAATTCTCCCCAGTTCATCTTCATCATATTTTTCTACTATTTTTAATAATTCTTCTTCTACCGGCCCATCCGAATATAAATCTTCTCCTGAATAAAAATTATAATCCAACGTAACTTTTCCAATCACTTCGACAGTTTCCATTTTTTCTCCTCAAAAACATTATAAATCATAATTATTTTTTATTTACTCAACTACTACTTTAGAAAACATATCACAAAATCCCACATTGTCCTTATCTGAAATCACTGTAATATCAATTACATCATACATTCGGTGATATACGGTAAATGATCCTTTCCGAAACCCTGTACATCCAAATGATAATAAATAGTTCCCTCCAGTTAAATTCATCATTTGTGAGAAACTTATAATCTTTTCCTCTCCCATTTTAGCTTCAACATCTATTTTTTCATACATTGTATTTGTGCCCGTTATTTCTATACCCTTAATATCTTTAATTGTTAATGCAAGAATCGGGTCCTTTACTTCTTCGTTAAAACGTACTTTAAATTTTATTGTATATTTAGTTCCTTTTTCAATATTATTAGAAATATTCCCATGTTCATCTAATATACAGTAGTCAATAATTTCTATTTCTTTTGTTCCATATTCAATGACATTTGGATTCTCTACCATAAAACCCTTCCAGCGTTGTCCTTGTTGATCAGCTTTCTGAGGAGTTATTCCATTTGTCTTTTTAGCAACACTTTCTTTCCTTTTTTTTATTATTTCTGATTTTGATGAATCGTCATCATCGTGATAATCTTGCAAATCTTCCTCATCTAATTGATTCACCAATAATTTCTTATACAAATCCACAATCTTTTTTGGCTCACCTTCTGCCAGTTTATGGCCTTTATTAAGAAGGATAACCCTGTCGCAATACTTACTGATACTGCTCAAATCATGGCTGACAATGACAATGGTTTTTCCTTCTTTTTTAAATTCTTCAAATTTGTGATAACATTTTGCCTGGAAGAACACATCGCCCACGGAAAGAGCTTCATCGACAATCAGGATTTCCGGATCAATGTTGATGGCCACAGCAAATGCCAGACGAACAAACATACCGCTGGAATAAGTTTTAACCGGCTGATAAACAAAGTCTCCGATATCGGCAAATTCAAGGATATCATCTAATTTAGCTTTTATTTCTTCTTCGCTGAAGCCAATCATTGTCCCGTTCAAATATACATTTTGTATCCCTGTATATTCCATATTAAAGCCGGCTCCCAATTCCAAAAGGGCTGAAATTCTTCCGTCTATCTCCACTTTGCCGGACGTTGGATTTAATACGCCTGTGATGATTTTAAGGATTGTAGACTTACCGGAACCATTTGTTCCGATGATTCCCACGGTTTCCCCTTTTTTCACCTGAAAATTAATTTGATCAAGGGCATAATGATCTTTTGACAATTTTTTCTTTGTCAAATGCAATGCTTCTGCCAACCTATCTCTGGATCTATCATAAAGCTTATATATTTTACTGACGTTTTGCACGTCAATGGCATACTCACTCATCATTGTTCCTCCCTATAATACATCCGCAAAATGTACCTGCAAGCTCTTAAATACTTTGGTCCCGATCATATACATCAAAATAGTAAATGCCCAGAAATAAATGGTAGTTTCCGGGCGCTGCCAAAATACACCATGATAAATAAATGCATCTCTATACCCTACAACGACATAATAAATTGGATTCAAATTAAAAATCCACAGGAATCTTTCCGGAAGAATTTGTATATTCCACATGATCGGAGTCATCCAGATTCCCACCTGCAAAATTACGCTGATCAATTGATTCAGGTCCCGAAAGAACACCATAATAGCGCTGGTAAAATATACCATTCCTATCACAAGACAAATTAGACAGAATGAATAATAAAACACCTGCAACGTATACAATGTCGGCAGATATCCATTAAAAGCGTATACGAGAATAACAAAGAAAATAAAAAACACATGTACAAATAACGCAGACAAAACTTTAACAAATGGCAATATATCAATTTTAAATACCACTTTTTTTACCAGATAGCTATATTCAACCAATGCCAATGTACCGCTATTCAACGCATCTTGAAAAAAGAACCATGGGATAATCCCCGCCATCAACCATAATGCAAAAGGGAAGTCGTTTATCGTTCCGGATCTCAAGCCCACTGTAAATACAAACCAGTATACCAATATTGTTACTATGGGCTGAATAAATGCCCACATAATTCCCAGATAAGAACCGGCATATCTTGTCCTAAAATCATTTTTCGCCAAATTTCCAATTAATTTTCGATTCTCATATAAATTACGAATAAAACTAACTATGTTCATTTTATACTTTTACTCCTTCATCGATCCGAAAACTCATTTATTATATATTCTTAAACTTTCAGGGGATCTAAACCGGCAACTCTGCTGCTGCACGGATCCTCTAAAAGAACTTTATTCCATTTCTTTTTCATATAAAATGTTTCTTCGTGATTTTTTCTTTTGTTAAATGCTTTTAAATTCGGTTTTTTGTTATTTAAATAAACTTCGATATCAGGCATGAAAATATTACGATACCCCATATTTTGTAATTTAAGACACAAGTCGATATCACAAAAATCTTTTTTTAAATTCTCATCAAATCCTCCTGCCTGTTCAAAAATATCTTTTCTGATCATCAGACAATCACCGGAAACAGCGCTGTAATTTCTTCTCGTAGATAAATAGTACATATAACCACTTTCATTTTTCCTTCTGCCATTTCCGATGTCCACACATATTTTTTCCTTGTCTAAACGAAATCCCGCATTGTGAACTAAATTCCTTGGATGCAGTATTTTTGTCCCAACTGCGCCTACTTTTTCTCTTTCTGCTTCTCCCGCCATATATGGCAACCATTTTTTTGTCAAAATTTCTACTTCGGGATTCAAAAAAACAATAAGATCTCCCTTCGCTTTTTTCACTGCCAAATTATTTATAACAGAATAAAATGAGTTTTGATTCATTTTTATCACTCTATACAATGGCAATGAGTTATATTTATCCAAAGAATTTATCACTTTTTTCTTTTTCGATTGGCAATCAATTAAAATTACTTCATAATTAGTTTCCGTCACATTTTTTTCTATCGATTTTAGACAATTTTCTAGTTCTTTTACTTGATCATGTACTGCTATTATAATAGAATAAAAATGTTTTTTTTGAGGATGAAATATAACATTATAACAGGGGCAACCCTCCAGGAATTTTGCTTCTGCACTATATTTTCGTCGTTTTATCGTATCTTCCAAAACTTTTTTGCCGGCAATATACGCATAATTTTTCTCTTCTCCATCTAAAGCCGTGGAACCAGGGATTGCTCTCCAATGGTATAATATTTTAGGGATATGATAAATATTTTCTGTCATTTCCAGTACTCGAAGAAGCAAATCATAATCCTGTGCCCCTTCTACCCCTTTTCGAAATCCTCCTGTTTGTTCTACCAGGATTCTTCTATATACTCCCATATGTGATATATAGTTATAGGACAGTAACGTATCCGGGCAATAACCCGGCTTAAAATAAGGATTATTTCTATTTCCATCTTCATCTATCTTATCTTCATCGCTATATATGATATCCAAATCTCTATGTTTTTGCAAGATTTTTGCCACTTCGTATAAAGCGTTTGGCGCCAGCTCATCATCATTATCCATCAAAACAATAAATTCTCCCGATGCAATTTGAAGAGCCGAATTTGTCGCTTCAGATATGTGTCCATTCTGAATACGATACACGATATTTATTCTATCATCTTTTCTAGCATAATCTCTTAAAATTGTTCTTACCTTTTCATCTGGAGAACAATCATCTGCCATACAAAGCTGCCAATTTGTGTAATACTGATTTTGTACAGACTGAATACATTTTCTAAGCCATTTTTCTTCTACATTATACACTGGGACACAAATAGAAAATGTAGGGAGATAAGAAAAAGTTTTAATATCACGAACAATCTGTTCTTTATCTATTTTTTCATAATCATTTATCCATTTTTTATATCGTTTAGAAAAATTAATTTTTCTGATCATTTTGGCACATGTCGCAAACAAACCATTTCTTTTTATATAAAAAACAGAATGTTTCATCGTAGAAAAAACGGACATCATTTTTTTCTCTTCTCCCATATATTTTTCGTATAACAAATAGTTATATAAACAATAACTCCCCGATAATCTGTACCGGAGACTGCTTTAAAAATTTATATTTTAACACTAAATATGTTCTTTTAATTTTATTTACTTCATACAGTCTCGAATATTGTTTTAAAAGCATCTTTTCTTCTTTGTCACACTTTTTCCCATATATTCTCAACAAATTTCCTGCCTGTTGTACTGACTGTTTGAACTTCATCCTGACATACTGCAAATTGGAAAGACGATGTATCACAAAAGAAATCGAATTTACTTTTGTCGCTCCAACCACATTATCGTCATGTTGTCTGTACAAAATCGTTGATCTGTCTAAAAAAACAATCCGTCCAAACAAACTTGCAACTAAAGTAATCCACCAATCGTGCATAGCTGGCTTTGTATTCTCCCATTGCAAGATTCGGTTCAGCTTCCGGTTCCACATCATCGTACAGCCGGTGGCCACATTTTGTATCATTAGACGGTTCAGTGCAGTGATGCGAGGGTTGATGGAGCGATACCGGAGATAAGACGATGAGATGGAACGTAAAGATTCGTCCACTACTTCCAAATCTGTGTGTACAAGAATGGGCTGATTGTATTTCTTTTCTGCCTGTCTCATTCTTTTTAACGTGACAGCAACTTTATCATCTTTCCATACATCGTCCTGATCGCAAAACATATAATAAGAAAAATCACCCCATCGTTTCTCGGCCTCAGATAATAGATGTACAAAGTTTCGGGAAGAGTCATGAAAACATAACTCATCATCCAATAGTATCATATTCAGTTTGCCGCTTTTTTCCCAGTCTTTTAAAATCTCTATAGTTCTATCTGTGGAGGAATCATCATGAACGAACAACAAAAAGTCCTGACATGTCTGCCTGTGCAAAGATTCCAACTGCTGTTCCAAATATTCTGCCCCGTTATATGTGGCCATACAGATTAATATTTCCGGAAGTACATTCCCATATTCTTTTTCTGCCATTGTCTTGTCTATATCCTCGTTTTCTCAGCACCTATTTTCCTCGTTTTCGTTATCGTAACGATAGGCATATCGGATTCTTATTATTTTTTCTTACTTTTCAAACTTAAAAGTATCTTTGAATCCCTGCCATTTCTGGTCTTTGTCGGAAAGATTCAGCGGAGTACCATCTTCCAGATGATATCCTTCTGCTGACGGATTTCCCTTATATTCTCCGCAAAGCTGCGGCCATTCAATTCCAATATCCGGATCATTCCATGCCATTCCGCCTTCATCACCCGGATGATAGAAATCTGTGCATTTGTAGCAAAATTCCGCCTCATCAGAGAGAACTAAAAAACCATGCGCGAACCCCTCGCTGATATAGAATTGTTTCTTATTTTCTTCTGTCAACTCTACGCCAAACCACTGTCCATAAGTTTTACTGTGAACACGGAGATCTACTGCCACATCAAAAACTGCTCCTTTGATTACCCTCACCAGCTTACCCTGTGGGTATTCTTTCTGATAATGCAGCCCCCGCAAAACACCCTTTTTGCTCATAGACTGGTTGTCCTGCACAAAAACCATATCAAGCCCTGCTTCGTGCATATCATTTTGATTATAGGTTTCCATAAAATAACCTCTGTCATCTCCATGCACCGTCGGTTCAATGACATATAATCCTTCTATTGGACATTTTTTTACTTTAATTTGACCCATGTTGACCTCCATATTTGACTGACTTATTACTATTTTTTATTTTACAAATATTATTTAATAATTTAATCACTTTTTTTATTAAGGAACAATAATTCATATTGATTCACAATAATTTCCCAGGTATACGCATTCCTTATTCTCTTTTTTGCCCTTGCTCCGTATGCCTGAATCTCTTTTTCTGATAAAGAATCTGCTTTCTCAATTAGTCTGGAAAGACTGCCTTCCTCCTTTGACCAATACAAAGCTGCTTTTCCCGCAACTTCTTTATTAAACCCTACACCAAGCAATAAATTCAAATTGGTAGTTCCCAAGGCTTCCAACAGACTCGGGTTAGTACCGCCCACCTCATGTCCATGAAAGTATCCATAAGCATTTTCCCGAATTTTTTTCAGCAATTCCTGATCATAAACTGTTCCTGCAAAATTGATGCGGGCATCTTTTCTAAAACCTGTTTTCTTTTCTAATCTGGTTAGGAATTTCCTGCTGATATTTGTGATGAGAACAAATGTTTTATCTGTTTTAGACTTCATAAATTCCCGAATCATAGTCTCATAATTATTCTCAGGCACAAATCTGCCTACCGCCAGATAATATTTGCCTGGTTTTACATGATGCTTCCGACACCAACCTGTCCATTTTTTATCATCATCAGCTAATACAGATTTACTGGTTTCAGAACCATAGGCGATAAATGTGGTTTCCGGTTTATATTTCGCATATTCCTTTTGAATATATTTTTCTATATTCCGGCTGTCACAAATCAACAAGTCTGCATGTTGAACCATTCCTTTCTCAGAATGCTTCCAATACTTTCTGGTAGGTGCATTCCATTTTGCCCTTTTCCACTCATGTCCATCAGGATTCACATATAATTTACCACCCAATTCCTGAATCTGATTTTTGTAATACGGGATAAAGGGACCTATACGACAAGCAAGCACATAAAAAATCGGATTTTTAATCTCTTTATTTTTGCAATATGAAATACTGTACTCCAACGCTACAGTATCATAATATACTGCTTTTGCACTGCCAATGTTCGGTACCTTGATACAAAAACAGACTGCTCCATGGTACATATATTCTTCTGTATGATCAGACAATACTGCCACATGATATTGAATCTTTTCATTTTTTCTATATTCTGTCAACTTTTCTACAAATGTCTCAAAACCTCCATAAGCGGCCGGTATTCCTTTTGATCCTACTATAAAGACATGTTGTTTTTCGTCTGAAGCCATAGAAGACCCCCCAACTATTTATTCTACCAATTATTATTTATCGTCCAGTGTTTTTAAATACCTTCCCAACGCATCTTTCCAGTCTGGCAGCAATTCAAATCCATTGTCCACCAGCTTCTGCTTATTCATCCGGCTGTTTTCCGGCCGTTTTGCCTTGGCAGCGTACTGAGCGCTGCTCACCGGCTCCACTTCAATATCCACACCGGCTTGACGGAAAATTTCGCAGGCAAAGTCATACCAAGTGATATAGCCTCCTTCGTTGGTAACGTGATAGTTTCCATACTTATCCGTCTCAATCATATCCACCAGAAGTCTGGCCAGATCATAGGTATAAGTCGGCGTCCCGTACTGATCATTGACTACCGTAAGGTGATCGTGAGTTTTGGCCAGATTCAGCATTGTTTTGATAAAGTTTTTGCCTTTACCAAATACCCAAGCAATACGGACGATAAAGTATTTCTTCACATTACTGCGGACGGCCAATTCTCCTTCGTATTTTGTCTGTCCATAGACATTCAATGGAGTGGTAACCGGGTCGTCCGGCTCCCATGGCCGTGTTCCTTTTCCATCAAAAATGTAATCTGTGGAAATGTACATCATTTTACAATCCAACGCTTTACAGACCTTCGCAATATTTTCTGTACCGTAAGCATTCACCTGGCGGCATTTTTCCACATTATCTTCCGCTGCGTCCACCGCTGTCCACGCAGCGCAATGAATGACAGTCTCCGGCGCTATCTCTGTAATCATCTTTTCTACCGCTGCCGCATCTGTGATATCCAGTTCTTCGATATCCACACCAATGGCAGTATGCCCGCGTTTTTCCAGCTCATTGACCACATCATAACCAAGCTGTCCTCTGACGCCTGTAACAAATACTTTCATCTCTGCCTCCTGTATCTAATAACATCTTTTACCAGTCAACATATAATACTATTCTGTTCTAATTATGTCTTTTTATAATTATAAACAAATTATAAATTATCCTTATGATTGTGGACAGATTGTGAATTGTCCCTAAACGCAGTGAAAGCCCTATTTTAAGAAAACAACTATTCAGCCATGTACTTCGGATTCGCAACTGGCGTTGCTTTTCCACTGCTAACGCAGCTACATTCTCAGTTTTGGCCAAACAATTTTACTAAAATAGGGCGTATCATTTCTTTTGTTTATTCGGCGTCTTTTAAACGGTCGCCGTACATGGATGCATAATAGTTCTGATATTCGCCGGAAATAATTCTCTCCCACCACTCTTTATTGTCCAGATACCACTGAATAGTCATCTTAATTCCATCTTTGAACATGGTTTCCGGAAGCCATCCCAGCTCTCTGTGAATTTTGGCCGGATCAATGGCATAACGCATATCATGACCTTTCCGGTCGGTGACATGGGTAATCAGAGATTCCGGTTTACCCAAAGCCTCGCAGATAATCTTTACGATATCGATATTTTTCATCTCATTATGTCCGCCGATATTATAAACTTCACCGACTTTACCTTTACGAATAATCAAATCAATAGCCTTACAATGGTCTTCCACATAAAGCCAGTCACGAACATTTAATCCTTCTCCATATACCGGAAGAGGCTTGTCTGCCAGTGCATTAGCAATCATAAGCGGAATCAGTTTCTCCGGGAATTGATACGGCCCATAGTTATTGGAACATCTGGAAATAGTCGTCGGCAAGTCAAAGGTACGATGGTATGCATTTACCAGGAGATCTGCTCCTGCTTTAGAAGAGCTGTACGGACTGCTGGTTTTCAGCGGTGTCTCCTCTGTGAAAAATAAATCCGGTCTGTCCAAAGGAAGGTCGCCGTACACCTCGTCTGTGGACACCTGATGATAACGCTTCACGCCGTATTTACGGCTGGCATCCATCATTACCTGAGTCCCGATAATATTTGTCTGCAGGAAGATACCCGGATCTTCAATGGAGCGATCCACATGGCTCTCTGCCGCAAAGTTTACAACAATGTCCGGTTTTTCCTCTTCAAAAAGATTAAAAACCGCTTCTCTATCGCAGATATCCATCTTCACGAAACGGAAATTCGGACTCTCCATAGCGTCTTTTAAAGTCTCCAGATTACCTGCATATGTGAGCTTGTCAATGCAGACAATCCGGTCTTCCGGATGTTCTTTTAATTCCAGATATACAAAATTTGCTCCGATAAATCCGGCTCCGCCGGTTACGATAATTGTCATAATTATACCCTCTTAAACTATTATTTCTGATATAATACAAATAATTATAAACTTAATTTTATTATTCCTTTATAATTTTACTGTGATTAAAAAATATATTTGTCCCTACTCACAGACTTTAGACTAAATATTTAGCTTAATCCAAATATTTACCATCTAAAACATCTTTCAGATACTGGCCGTATTGATTTTTCTTCATGATCTCATACGTTTCCAACATCTCTTTCTCGCCAATCCAGTCATTGATATAACCCAATTCTTCCAGACAGGCAATTTTTCTGTGAGAATGCTGTTCCACTGTCTTTACAAAATTGGTGGCGTCTACAAGACTTTCATGGGTTCCTGTATCTAACCAAGTGAATCCCTGTCCCAAGAGTTCCACATGAAGCTCCTGATTCTCCAGATAAATCCGATTCAGGTCGGTAATCTCCAGTTCACCGCGGGCAGATGGCTTCAGATTCTTGGCATACTCAACCACGCGGTTGTCATAAAAATATAATCCGGTCACACAGTAATTGCTCTTGGGATGTTCTGGCTTTTCTTCAATGGAGATTGCTTTTCCTTCTTTATCAAACTCTACGATACCGAATCGCTCCGGATCATCTACATAATATCCAAAGACTGTCGCTCCGGAATCTTTTTCCGCTCTTTCTACTGCGGCGCGAAGACGTTTTTTGAGGCCGTGTCCATGGAAAATATTATCACCGAGCACCATGGCTACGGAATCGTCCCCGATGAACTCTTCTCCAATAATAAATGCCTGCGCCAGACCATCCGGGTTCGGCTGCACAGCATAGCTTAAATCGACGCCGAACTGATGTCCATCGCCAAGAAGCGCCTCAAACCGCGGCGTATCCATCGGCGTGGAGATAATCAGAATGTCACGGATTCCTGCCATCATCATCACACTCATCGGATAATAAATCATTGGCTTGTCATAAATCGGAAGTAACTGCTTACTGGTTACTTTTGTCAATGGATACAGTCTAGTTCCGGAGCCACCTGCCAGGATAATACCTTTCATAATTTACGTTTCCTCCTGTGCTATACTTATTTTTTCATTGTTTTACTTGATTCTCATGCTATCAAATATCATATTTCAGCAAATTCATTTCATACAATATATCATATTCTCTCTTTTTAGACAACGAAAAACTGCGGTTTTCGTCCGCATAAAAGCACCTATTCCATTTTATCCTTCAACCTATATACATTGGCGCAGGTGTACAGTTCTTTGTAATGAGAAGCGATCATCAGCTCCACGGTTCCGTCCGATGCCACTTGGATGCCTTCGGGTTCCCGGTGGCTCAGTTTTTTGGCTCCTTTTATTTTTCGTGTGGCAGATGCGCCGGTTTTGTAGTCGTAGGTGCGAATGCGGATTGGCGCGAAGCTGGAGGCTTTGCCCAGTTCGCGCATCTCGCTTTTGCTTCGGGTGCCTTCCAAAGTATATATGGTTGTACCGCAGATGTCAAACCCCTGAAAGTCTCCGGAGGTGCTTTTTAATCTTACGGTTTTCTTAATTTTCTTCGGGCGGATGGTAGTACCGTCTGTCAGGTCGTAAATCTGGAACTGCTGTCCACCATTATTGGTAAAGCGGACGGCAAGCTGGCTGCCGTCTGCGCTGATGGCAGGATAGCAGTTGGAGGCGTATCTGCTGCCCCCTGAGCCGGAAATGGGGATACGGTAAGTATATTGGCCGTGGCGACGCAAGGTTGTTCCCGCGCGGAAGGTAAAACAGGTGATCGAGGAGGTGGATTGGCTGCTTCCTGACGGATCACTGCCGGTCCAGAGCCAGGTAACTCCGTTCACTGTGACGCAGTCCAGGTTGGTGCCATGGCCGAATTGTTTTAAGGTCATGTATTCTACGGTATATTTCCCCAATCCTTTGTATTTTATGCGGGTAAGACGCAGATCGTTTTTATGTTTGCCTGTGTTGGCAAGCTGGGACAGGTAATAATAGTATGTATCGTCGTGGGTATAGCCCTGGGGCAGTCTTGCCGTGGTAAGACGGGTGGCAGGATGGATGAGTGTGAGATCGCTGCCTGATTTTTCCGCCGGGGTACTTGCCGCGATTTTTCTTTTCAAAGATGAGGTCAGTTTTTTCATTTTGATATTTTGTTTTTTCTTCACGGTGGTAACTGCCTTAGCCTGGACTGAGACCGGAACCGCCGTCACAGCGAAAGCCGCCGCGGCCGCTGTTGCGGCAGCGCCTGTCGTCAGGATGATAGCGGTCAGCTTGATGCCCGCCGCCAGTTTTTTTATTGTTCTTTTCTTATTCATTTTCCAGATAATTCTCCTTTATATATGCGGCGATGCGGTCTGTGCTGCGGCCGTCCAGGGCGCTTAGGAATGTTTCCCTAAACTGATTCATCCTTTGTGACAGGGAAAAGGCAGCGTTGTTCTCCTTTCCTTCTTCTTCCAGCAGGTTCCATTGGCCGGCCGCCATGCGGGCGGCTTTTCTTGTCATGTCGGTGAAGGTGTGCTCCACCGGGCCAGGAACCATTTCTTCGTAGGCAAAGTAGAAGTCGCGGCTTGCCATGTATTCTTCTTCGTCGAAGGCGTAGAAGAGCATAGGTACATCCAGGAGGGCTGCCTCGAAGATACTGGAACTGTAATCGGTGATCAGAAGGTCCGTAATCAAAAGCAGGTCGTTAATATGGTCTTTGCCGGTCAGATCCAGCGCACGGTTCTGCCATTGATCCGGGATCTCCAGGGGCTGGTGTACAAACGGATGATGTTTGATGATGCAGGCGGTGTCTTCCGGCATTTTTTCCATGAATGCATTGAGGTCAAAAGCGTCCTGCGGATAGTAGGCGTCTTTGTTGCCGTCGCCCCGGAAGGTCGGCGCGAAGAGAATAATCTTTTGGTCGCGGAGAAATGGGTATTTCTCATAGATTTCCTCTCGTTTTTTCATTTTCTTCTGCCAGTCAAATAGGGCGTCTGTCCGCGGTACGCCGAAGGCTTTGACTTTGCTGGTGGGAATGGCAAAGGCTTCCGCGTATATGTCGCGGACCGTCTCGCTGCTGACGCTGACAAAGTCATAATTTCTGTGGTTCATGGAGCTTTGCGGCGCGCCGCCGGGCTTTCCCATGCGGGTAAGACCGAAGGTCTTAAAGGCGCCGCAGGCGTGCCAGAGCTGTACGACTTTAGTCTCCCGGCGGATGTTGAGTCGGTGAAGCTGCGGGTAAAAGTCTTCCAGAATGATGACGCGGGCTTCGGCACATTTTCTGGCGCATTGACGGAGTTCTTTTTTCTTAAGGACGTCTACAGTGCAGGTATTGATAAATTCTGTCACTTCTATGTCCGGGTCATTTGCAAATGTTTCACGGATTAATTGCAGATTTCCCCCTTCTTCCGGCAGGCGCTCGGACAAAAACAACACTTTGTTGCCGGTTAATGTCTTGTTCTGGTTCTTGTACTGCTCATATTTTGCTGCAAAGTAGTCGGTATTGCGCTGTCTCGGGCTGTAATTATAACCGCTTAGACGGTAGACTGTATCATTGGCTTTTTTGATTGCTTTGGTCAGGTTCTTATCTTCCCTGAACCAGGAACGAATGATGATGAACGGCAGGGCGATAGTGCAGCAGCCGAATTTCAGGACATTTCTTTTTCCTGTCTGTTCCGATCGAGCAAAAAGTTCCTTCTGAATCGGGAAATGCTGATCGTCAAGAATCCATTCTTGTACTCCGCACCAAAGTGCGAAGGTCACGGTAATCTTGTGTCTTGGCGACTGACGAAAAACGTATGGCAGCTCTATCTCGGCGTCTGCCAGTATTTGGGCGCCGGTTTCACTATCCTCTATCCGCACTTCCATGGGGAAGCGCCGATCCACCTGTCGCTGGGAAAAAATAGCCTGCACCCGTATTTTTTTATTCTGCATCTCATTCGGCAATTTACAGCAGAATCCGAGCTGCATGAGATTCTGACTGATATTGACGGTTAATCGGTAGTTAAAATTTTTCATGTGATCCTCCCAAATTTCCAAAATCCTGCAGTTTGTACCGTACACCTGCAATGGGTGGAATTGTTACTAAATATTATAATAGATTCCCGGTAAAACACAAGAAAAGTATATAGATTTTTGCTAATTGTATTGGTATAATATCTATTGGCTACGCCAGACGCAAATTACGCATCAATCAGGCAACTACATTTTTCATGATAGAAAAAATGTTGCAATAGAAACTTTTTATGACAATGCATGTGCGAGGAGGATTGTATTATGAGATTTTTTATTGACACAGCTAAGGTAGAAGATATCCGCAAGGCAAATGACATGGGCGTTATCTGCGGTGTAACCACCAATCCATCTCTGATCGCCAAGGAAGGCCGGGATTTTAATGAAGTCATTAAAGAGATTACTACCATCGTTGACGGACCGATCAGCGGCGAAGTAAAAGCTACCACCACGGACGCTGAAGGTATGATCAAAGAGGGCCGGGAGATTGCCGCCATTCATCCGAATATGGTTGTAAAGATTCCGATGACCGTGGAAGGACTGAAGGCTGTTAAAATACTGAGCGCAGAAGGCATCAAGACAAATGTTACCTTGGTTTTTACTGCCAATCAGGCTCTTTTGGCCGCCAGAGCCGGCGCTACATACGTTTCTCCGTTCCTGGGCCGTCTTGATGACATCAATGTGCGCGGTGTTGATCTGATTCGGGAAATCGCTGAGATTTTTGCTGTTTCTGATATTGACACAGAGATTATCGCTGCCAGCGTCCGCAATCCGATTCATGTGACAGACTGCGCTCTCGCAGGGGCCGATATCGCAACAGTGCCTTATAACGTCATCGAGACTATGACAAAACATCCGCTGACCGATGCCGGTATTGAAAAGTTCAAAAAAGATTATATTGCCGTATTTGGCGAATAATTATTTTAAGGCGAAAGCTTGTTTCCGACAAAATTTTCAGGGGAAAGCTTGTTTCTGGCAAATTTTTTCGGGCAAAAGCTTTTTTCTAAATTAAAAACAGCCGCGGAAACCTAAATTCATCTGATCTCCGCGGCAATTTTGCTGTATTTGCTCATTTCTTATTCGGTTTTATTATTTCTTCTGATTTCAGCTTTATTATTTCTTCTGACAGAATCTCATGGAACTTTCCGCAATAGCGCAGATAGTCGTTCAGGCACCGGTCGCCCATTCGCTCTCTCACTTTCTCAAGGACACGGTATCCGTAGGCCAGCTCCTTTTGCAAAAGCTCCCGCCCTTTATCGGTGAGCGTCACAAAAACATAGCGCTGGTCTTCTTCTCCGTTTTTCATCCGAATATACCCCTTCTTTTCGAGGACGTGAAGCATTCGGGAGACGGCTGGACGAGACAGTTTCATGGCGGTTCCCAGTCCGGAAACCCGTACAGAACCGACTCTTTCTGACTGCCGGCTGATGGCCAGCAACATGGTCAGTTCACCCAGGGGGACGCTGCTCATCTGCTGGAACAGTATGCTGGATTTACGCATCTGCACAATCAATTCTTTGTAATCATCGGTGCAGACTCCGTCTCTTCCCGTCTGACTGTGTGCATCTGTGGCACAGATATTTTTTTCGTGTTCCTGACATTTCTCATCATGAGAGTTTTCTTCCTGTTCTTCCCCGTATTGTTTTTCTTCGCCTTTTATCTGCTGTACATTTTGTTCCGATGGTCCTGCTTCTTCAAATTCCATAATTCCTCCCAGATCTGCTACCTACTCTTCTGCCTTTCTCTCAGACATAGGCACATATATTTTTTCTGCCGCAATACTCTGGTATGCCGGACGGATAATCTTGTCGCAGTTCATAAGTTCCTCAATCCGATGCGCGCTCCAGCCAACTACACGGGCAACGGCGAACATCGGTGTGAAAAGCTGATCCGGAAGACCGAGCATACGATACATGAATCCGCTGTAAAAGTCGATATTGGCGCTGACGCCTTTGTAAATCTTCCGGCGGCTCGTAATAAGCCCTGTTGCCAGTCGCTCCACGGTTTCGTAGAAATGGAACTCGTCTTCATAGCCTTCCTCGATGGCAAGATTGCCCAGATATCCTTTAAAAATCTGCGCTCTCGGGTCGGAAATAGAATAAACGGCATGTCCCATACCATAGATGAGTCCGCTGCGGTCAAAAGCTTCTTTGTTAAGCAGACGAAGCAGATAATTCTTAATCTCGTCTTCGTCTTTCCAGTCTTTGACTTCTTCCTTCATCTCATCAAACATGCGGACAACCTTCAGGTTCGCGCCACCGTGTTTCGGTCCTTTCAGAGAAGCCAGAGAAGCCGCGATGGCGGAATAGGTATCTGTTCCCGAAGATGTTACCACATGGTCTGTAAATGTAGAGTTATTACCGCCGCCGTGGTCCATATGAAGCACCAGGGCGATATCAAGGATTCTCGCTTCCAGATTCGTATATTTCTTATTTGGCCGGAGAAGGCGAAGAATATTCTCCGCTGTGGATAGTTCCGGTTTTGCGGAATGCAGGTAAAAGCTCTTGCCTTCCACATAATGGTTATATGCCTGATAGCCGTACACCGCCAGCATCGGCATGGTGCTGATGAGCTGCAGGCACTGACGCAGCACGTTGTCAATCTGAATATTATCCGCCATGTCATCGTAGCTGTAAAGAGTCAGAATACTTCTCTGAAGCGTATTCATCATATCTTTGCTCGGAGCCTTCATAATGACGTCTCTGACAAAATTCGTCGGCAGAGTGCGGTAACTTCCCAGCAATTTTTCAAAAGAAGAAAGCTCCTCCGCAGACGGCAGACGACCAAATAAAATCAAAAACGCTGTCTCCTCAAAACCGAATCGTTCTTCTTTGGCGAATCCGGAAACCAGGTCTTTGATATCATATCCCCGGTATCTCAGCTCACCTTCGCAGGGAACGCTTTTTCCGTCCACAATCCTGGAAGCGATAATCGTAGAAATATCCGTAAGTCCCGCCAGGACGCCTTTTCCATTTACATCTCTAAGACCCCGGAGAACGTGGTAAGTATCGTACAAGCCTGCCGGTATCTGGCCGTGTTCCATACAAATGGAGGCCAGATTCTGAATCTCCGGTGTCATTGCAGAATATTCATTCATGTCTGTCAGTCCCCTTTCTATAAACCAAATCATAAATGATTGTCAAAGTTCGATATGGCCGGTTGTCGCCATGATTCCCGCCAAATCTTTCACAAAATAGTTTTTCTTGTTAATTAACTATGTTAATTATTATACTGAAAAAATTCCACTTGTCAATCTTCGATAAAACAAGCAAAAAATTACCCTGTTTATAAAAAGTTTATGCAAAAACCGATTTCTTATCACTAAAAATTTATGTATTATGTACAAGTTTTTTCTGTTTTTCAAATTCCAATTGTGCTATACTAAAGTTATCTTTATAAAGGGGATAGTATGCGTCTACGGCGGCACATTTGTTTTCAGAAAGACAAATTTTCCGTTGTTGCGCCCCTATCATTGAATAACAGATGTCATTTTTAAGAAAGGAGCGTATCAAAATGCAAATACAACGTCTCGTAGATCTGGAGGATTACGAATTTGATACATTGCTCGTTACATATAACCATAAAAACCGTCTGAGCATTGAACTTGGCAAGGTCAGCGAGATTTTTAAAGGTCTTCAGGAAGATGACCTGGTTGGTGGGAGCAAGGTGTACGGACTTCGTGGCAAAGATTTTTCTTACCAGGGGCAGCCTTATTACAACCTGATTTTCATTGGCATTCCTGAACATGTCTCCCCAAGAAGATATCAGCTTCAGTTTGGGGCCGCTTTAAAAGAAGCGAAAAAGTTAAAGGGACATAATCTTCTGATGACCGCCATCGGCGATGACGTCGCTTACTGGCTCAATTCCGCCATGAGAGGGATTCTACTGGCCGATTATTCCTTTGATAAATATCATTCCGATAAAAAAGAGTCTCCGGAGCTTAATCTCGGCATCCTGACCGGCGTGGATTCCGCTTCTTTCAAAAAAGAAGAGCAGTATTCACATATGATGGCCTCCGCTGTCGCTCTGGCAAGGAATTTGGTCAATGAACCGGCAAATGTAATGACTCCTTCCGCTCTCGCCGATGCGGCAAAGGATGTCTGTGATAAACAGAATATGAAATGCACCATCCTCGAACGGGAAGACTGCGAGGACCTTGGCATGAATGCCTTTCTGTCCGTTGCCAGAGGATCAAAGCAGCCGCCTAAGTTCATCGTGATGGAATATAACGGACGGGTAACTGACGAAGAAAAAATTGCCTTAATCGGCAAAGGCATCTGTTTTGATGCCGGCGGATATAATCTAAAGCCTTCCTCTTCCATAAAAGGAATGCATGGCGATATGGGCGGCGCCGCCGCTGTCATCGCGGCCATGAGCGCCATTGCTCAGGCAAAGCTCGGCATCAATGTCACCGCCGTAATTCCTGCCTGTGAAAATATGGTTTCCGGAAAAGCCATGAAACCGGGAGATATCGTCGCCTCCATGAACGGCAAATACATCGAAGTTGTCAACACTGACGCCGAAGGCCGCATGGCTCTGGCCGACGCCATCACTTACGCCATCCGAGAGTGCGGAGCCACTTCCATCATCGATGTGGCCACACTGACAGGCGCATGTCAGACCGCTCTTGGCAGCCGTTACACCGGCGTATTCAGCAACAGTGACGAGCTGGTCGCAAAGCTGGTACAGGCTTCCATTCTTGCAGGAGAAAATATCTGGCGTATGCCGCTGGGAGATGATGAATATAAGGATCTGAACTCCTCTTCTGTGGCGGATATCGCCAACTGCGGTACACAGTGCGGCGCCATCGCTGCCGCCAGATTCCTCAATGAGTTTGTGGAAAGAAAGCCGTGGATTCACATGGATATCGCCGGCACCTCGGATTCCGACGCGGATACGGAGATTTATTCCAAAGGCGGTACAGGAGTTTCTGCCATGACTTTATACGAGTTTGTAAAATTAATGGAGAAGCCTTACAAGAGCTACTGATTCAGACGTTCTGCCATAATTGGGAAAACAGGCGTGCAGCGCCGGGTGAGCTGCGTTAACAGCGAGTTTCCGAGAAATCATGGCTGAGCTGTTACCTCTCTCATCTTTTTTTCTGAATAAAAAGAACGCTGTCTTTTGTTTTGAACGAGGACAGCGTTCTTTTTTATGCCATTTATTTATACTTTGTATAGTGTGTTAGTTATCTTTTCCAATTAATCAGCCTTGCTTTTTTTCCCTTTCCATATTCATTTGCATCAATCGAACAACATGGCTTCACGGATGACCACATTTTTATTTTTACTCCAAATGGAAGGAAACTCGCTGATGCTCAGCGGGCAGGAGCCCCGTCCAACCTCTAAAGTGATGCACGGAATATTTCTCTTATACAGAAAATATTCTCTAGAGCATCCCGCAGCGGAGCTAATGCTTTCCGTCGGCATCAGCCGATAACCGGTCAGTTGCTGCGCAATTTTATACATACGGGTAGTTGCATTCTTCACCTTGGTGGTGGCACTGTCGGCGCACCGTCCATAAAGGATTGAGCCGGTGGAATGATAACTGATAACTCCGGAGATTGTTCCTTCTTTCTCAATTCGGTTTACCATCTTCACCAATGCCTTTACTTCCGGCTCGCTGGCCGCTTTATTCCCATGAAAACCGGCATAGCCCCGGGTTCCTCCTTTGCGAAATGCCACCGCCCAGTTTCTATTTAAATCCACTCCTCTGGCATTGGCTTTCCATTTGACAGTACTGCCTGGCATCTTCTTAAGAGCGGCCCGCAGACTTTTATTCCGTATAGCGTTATATCCAAACTGACTGATAGCCGTTCCGTCCGGATTACAGGAAGGCACATAATGTATGGCTACTTTATTGAGTACTTTGGAAACCTTTGTGCCGTTGATTTTTTTATTATATTTTTTCAGGTAATATTCTATCTGTTTCATACAGAGCTGTGTTGTCATATACTCCCTGCCATGAAGATTTGCTATGACAATCAAATGCTTCTTCGCCTGTGGATTCCCAAGAATCACCTCATAAAGATTCCGATCATCGGCCGACTGTCCAATCACCCTGACCTGACAGTATTCCGAATATTTTTTCTCCAACTGCCGCAGATCTTTCTTATATTCCGTATAGGTATATTTCTGATGATTTGTCGAGACAATGGCAGCCTTTGTCTCTATGGATTTCCCTGCCACACATACGATTCCCAAAAACAGGCACAAAATAAAAAATTGTCGTATCCTTTTTGCAGTATTTTTCATTTGCTGTTTCTCCCTCTTTCTTTTGTAAAAAAAACGTAATATTCTTTTTATAATTTACCTTAAAAAAGAAGAACCGTCAACATAATAATATAGTTTTCCCATAAAACAAAAAAACATAGCAAAAGAGAGCATCTGACTTATAATTCTGATGCTCCCTTTTACTGTTCACATATTATGTCCAACGGTCTATACCTCCTGTTCATAATATCGTTTCGAGTATTAACTTATGTTTTTGTCGGACCGTACCTCAAATACTTTTCCTCTTAACTTTAAGAAGAACTCTCCGGGAATCTTGCTTTACCAATTCTTCACTATCCTTACACTCTTTATAACCGGTTATTCTTATCCACCTTCAAGCTTCCTTAAAATCTTGAGCGAACTTTCCTGCAATCACAATTTCAAAGTGCCAATCCTCTGAATTCTAAGACAAACTGCCCAGTGATCTGTACCTCTTTACTCCTCAACTCTGTGGGTTCCGTCGTCCGATATCCTCCATGACATCTGACCTCTTAATGCTAACCCCCTTACCTTTTGTACCTCTTCCTGCAAATCATCCCGAATTCCTTACTTAATACTTCCGGTGGTCTGTACCTCCTGTCTTAGTATCGTTTGAATTCTAAATTAAATATTTTGGCGGTCTGTACCTCCTTTGCTTAGTATAGTTTTGAGTTCAAATTACTCTTTTTGGTGGTCTGTACCTCCTGTTACTTTTTAAATCTTGAAATTAAATTAACCTTCTTGGTGGTCTCACCTCTTTTTCTTTTGCAAAAAACTGAAAATTAATAATTACAAGATCTATATAAAGGACTTTGTCCGTCCTGTCTTTATTTATATCTGCATTATAATTCGTTTTTCTCTTTTTGTCAATATATTTTTTAAAAAAAATTTCGTTTTTTTAAAATGATTAAGTATTCTGATAAATATTAGTTTTTATCTCTGTTTTTAAATATTTTTCTGAATTTTTATTGTTTGGGCGCAATCCTGCCTCAGCTCTCATCCCCTGATCTTAAACTTTTTCTGAATATCGTAACGTCCCCATAATTCCACATCATTCTGTCGGGCAAGATTGCGGGCGCTCTTTGTGAAACCGCTGTTGGTCACCACCATGGCCCTGTCCGCCTCATAGTAGGCCACAGCCCCCACCGCCTCCTGCACCGCGGCAATACCCACATTCTTCTCATACCGTTTCGCCTGCACCACAATTTTTTCTCCGCGTTTTCTTACAATCAGGTCTGCCCCGTAATCGTGACTGTAATCTGTCAGCGTCACCCGGTACCCCAGATGCCTGAACTGGGCCCGCAGATATTTTTCAAAAGCTCTGCCGCTTAATTTATCGACTTTTCTCATGGACATCCGCAAATAACGGCCATTGAGCAGCCGACGAACCAGAAGAAGGAGTGCCACCGCGCAAAGAATTGTATACAAAACACATTCTTCTCCCCGGTTTTCTGTAAATAGGATGTATCCCCTTCCATAAGCGACAAGGACGATCGTCGCCAGTATTCCCGTTAAAATGTCAAATCCTTTCATTGATCCATTCCTTCCCTTTATATTCCGCCGTTTCTTCCCGGAATCCAGGCGCATGGCTGAACTTTTTTCGTTTCTTTTGCCTTCCCAGGCGCATGGCTGAACAGATACAATTATACTACAATTTCTCGGTTTTTTCATTGTTTTTCGGACATCGCTATTTTATAATAATAAATAGTGAAATAGTGGAAATTTGATTCCAAGGGGGGATTTATTTGTCTGATTTTAATACTTATTTTTTAATGACGGGGCAGGACGTAATTGATTACGTTCAAGCAAAGCTTCATTTTTTTGATGACGGAGCGGCTCTTACCTGCAGGGAAATCGGCGATGGCAACTTAAATTATGTTTTCCGGGTCAGGGATGAGAGCAGCGGTCGTTCCGTCATCGTAAAACAGGCGGGAACGCATTTGCGTATTTCTGACAAAATGACGCTGACCACAGACCGAGGCCGTATTGAAGCCAGCATTTTAAAATTACAGGGAATTTTGAGTCCGGGGCTCGTTCCAAAGGTGTATCTTTATGACGGCGTCATGTGCGCCATAATCATGGAAGACATGGTTGGTCATACCATGATGCGTACCGGTCTCATTCATCACAACATCTATCCTAAGTTTCCAGACCAGATTACAACATTTCTTGTAAACTGTCTTTTGATGACCACCGATATTGTCATGGACCATCAGAAACGAAAAGCGCTGGTGCGGGAGTTTTCCAATCCGGAGCTTTGTGATATTACGGAGAATCTTGTATTTGGCGAGCCGATTCTTAATTACAACGGACGAAATGATGTATTTCCTCCGATAAAAGATTTTGTGGAAAAAGAGATTTACCAGGATGAAGAATTGAAAACAGAAGTCGCTAAACTAAAATTTCATTTTATGAATTACGCGCAATCTCTCATTCACGGAGACCTTCATACCGGTTCCGTATTTATCAACCAGGAACATACTTTTGTGTTCGACCCGGAGTTTGCCTTCTTCGGCCCGATGGGCTATGATATCGGAAATGTCATTGCCAACCTCTTCTTCGCGTGGGCCAACGGCAACGCCGCCATTGAGAACCCGAAAGAAAAGGCACAATTCTGCGGCTGGTGCATGAACGCCATCCTGGAGGTCATTGATTTATTTAAAGAGAAGTTTATCCGTCTCTATGATGAGCAAGTGACGGAGCCTCTTGCCCAGTCAGAGGATTTCAAAGAAGCTTATCTGCGAGATATTCTCGCCGACACAGCAGGATATGCCGGAACCGAGTGTATTCGCCGGATTGTGGGAATGGCACATAATAAGGATATCACGGTCATCAAAGATATAGAAAAGAGAGCATCCGCAGAGAAGATTCTTCTGACCTTTGCCAAAGATCTGATTCTTCACCGGGAAGAATTCCAGACATCTGGAGATTATCTCCGTGCCATGGAAAGCGCTGTCCGCGCCATGGAACCGGACAATCCGCTCATCGGTCCGGAAAAATCAATTCTCGATTATGACACCGTGGCGCTGGACGATGAGAAACACGCCCTTGTGATTATTGACCAGACGAAGCTTCCTTCCCGCATTGAAATTCTTTCTCTCACCGCGCAAAAAGATATCTGGGACGCCATTTATCTGCTGAAAGTACGAGGCGCACCGGCCATCGGCGTAGCTGCCGCCATCGGTATTTATCTGGCAGCCAGAGATATCGCGCAGGAGATGAGCGGACAAAATGGATTTCCGGATTCCGGAAAGGCAAGTTTTAAGAAGACTACTTGTAGACAGCCAGACTATGAGGAATTTTTACGACGGTTCCGGGAGGCATCGGATTACCTGAACTCTTCCCGGCCGACGGCAGTGAATCTTTCCTGGGCGCTTCGCCGTATGGAAAATGTAGTTCTCGCCCACAAAAAGGCTTCTATATCAGAGATTATCACCGCCCTTCACGACGAAGCTCTCGCCATCCGAGAGGAAGATATTTTGGTGTGTCAGTCCATCGGTAAATACGGGCTTTCCCTCGTGAAACCAGGGGATGGCCTGCTGACCCATTGTAATGCCGGGCAGCTTGCCACGGTCAAATACGGCACCGCCACGGCGCCGATGTATCTCGGTCAGGAAAAGGGGTATCATTTCAAGGTATACTGCGATGAGACGCGGCCGCTGCTTCAGGGCGCAAGGCTTACGAGCTTTGAGCTGAAAAGCGCCGGCCTTGACGTCACTTTGCTGTGCGATAATATGTCCGCTTCCCTCATGCGGGAAGGTAAAATCCAGGCTGTGTTCGTGGGCTGCGACCGGGTGGCCGCCAATGGTGATACCGCCAATAAAATCGGCACTTCCATGGCCGCTCTTGCCGCCAAGCGCTATGGTGTACCGTTTTATGTATGTGCGCCGACATCCACCATCGATATGAATACTGCCACAGGCGATAATATCGTCATAGAACAGAGAAAACCGGAAGAGGTCACTGACATGTGGTACAAAAAGCCAATGACCGCTCCCGGCATGAAAGTTTATAATCCTGCATTTGATGTGACAGACCACGACCTGATTACAGGCATTGTCACCGAATTCGGCGTTGCCTATCCGCCGTATGAGGAATCCTTCCAGGAGATTTTCTTGAAAAAACAGATTCGTGATACCGTGCAGCGAATGATGAAAGATATGAACATCACATAAAATACATTTTTGTAAAACTCCTTTTTGATGACGGTTTTACGGCGTCCGGACTTTTAGTTCCAGCGCCAGCCCGCCGGGTATTTATTTTTTAATACATTTCCGGCAATCTTGCCAAAGCCCAGCGGGAAGCCGTCAGCGAGAACCAGATACCAACCGTTTGTCAGACCGGAAACCATCCCCGTCTGTTCATCTTCGCACAACTGAAAACTTTCTCCCCGGAGATAACGGGCAAGCCGCAGGTCGTCTCCCGGGAGATCCAGACAGTTGTCAAAAGTATCTTTTGAGAGGACAAGGGCGAAAGGCTGGGACGGTTCAAAACGTTTTTTCTTCAAATTTCCCATGTAAATGCCGTTTCGCAGGAAATGGATTCCCTGTGCTTCTCTGGTCTCTTCCGGCACATAATATAACTTATCTCCACGAACATCGATACGTTCCGGACAAAGTTTGCGTTTAACATGAGAAAAGAATTCCGCCACTGCCTGCCGTTGTTCTTTATCAAGTCCTCCGCACACATCCCACCAACACTCATTCCGGACGTTCTGACGGACCTGACGGGAGTCTTTTTTCCGTTTCTTTTTATCTTTTTTCCGTTTTCCGTCATTTCCGGTGTCCCATAGTACATTTTCCGTCAGGCTGCCTATTGTTTCCATGCACTGCTTTTCTTCTTTTTTATGAAGCAATGCGAGGAAATGACCTTCGCCCAGCATTTTATGCGGGAAAATGCGTCGGCAGAGGCGACAACTTTCATGGAAGGTTTCTCCGTCAAAAGCGGCGACTCCCGGAGAAAATCCCTCATAATCTTCCATGGGAACCACTTCCATTTCCGGACGTTCCCGGAGCAGATGAGTGATAATGCTCTCATTTTCCGCCGGAGAAAAGGTGCAGGTGGAATAGAGCATCATGCCGCCGGGCCGCAGCATCTCGGCGCCATGGAGGATGATTTCTTTCTGGAGTTTCGAGAAGTATTCCGGCCCTTTTTCTTGCCAGGCTTCAATGACCGCAGGATTCTTTCGGAACATTCCCTCTCCGGAGCAGGGTGCATCCACCATAATTTTATCAAAATATTCCGGATATTTCTCCGCCAGGATATAAGGCGGTTCATTGGTGACAAAGGCATTGGAAATCCCAAAGAGTTCCAGGTTTCTAAGAAGCGCCTTCGCCCGGGCCGTATTGATATCATTGGCCAATAAAAGTCCTTCACCTTGCAGTTTCGCACCGAGGGCCGTCGCTTTGCCGCCGGGCGCGGCGCACAAATCCAGCACCCGCTCACCGGGCTTCACCGGAAGCCGGGAGGCTGGTGTCATGGCGCTGGGCTCCTGCAAATAATAAAGCCCCGCCGCGTAAAAGGGATGTCTGGCCGGGGCGTCTTCTTCCTCATAAAAATATCCGTCTGCTATCCACGGGATTTTTCTCAAATGAAAAGGAGCAATTCTTGCGAATTCCTCCGATTCCATCTTTGATGTATTAACCCGCAGACCAAATTGTCTTCTTCCGTCAAACCCCCGTAAAAATGCTTCGTACTCCTCTCCCAGAAGCTGCTGCATCATATTACAGAAACTCTCCGGCAACTGCAATTTTGTCATTGGTTTTCTCCACACTGATTCTTTTTGCTGATCATCTCACTGATAATCTGTTTCCTTGTGACAATTCCGATAAATACATTTCTTCCATCCACCACGGGAACGAAATTCTGATTCATAATGTACTGATCAAGCTCCGCCATGTTGGCGTCAATGCTCACTGCTTTGTAATCCCATTTCTTTCTTAAAGAGGAAATCCGTATCTTCCGCATGGCCTCCATGTCCATATGATAATCTTCAATCAGGGTCCAAAGGAAGTCTCCCTCTGTGACTGTCCCCACATAATGTCCCTCTTCATCAATGATCGGCACTGCCTGAAATCCATTCTTATGTATGACCCGAAGCGCCCGGCCGACGGTATCCTCCTGCTCAATATACGTCACTTCGCTCTTTGGAAGCAAACAAAATGAAATATTCATGTAGCCCTCCCTGTTTTCACCCAAAATCAAATAACTGCCGCCTTATATTTCCTGCGGCTCCCCATCTCTGTATGACGCTGCCATTCTCATCTCCCAAAAAATGTTCCGGCAGCGCCTCATATACGGAAACTTTTTTTATCATAACATATCTGTTCCTTTTTAGGGACAAAAAGACAGAACCTTCATGAAATCTTCATATTTTTGTAATGGATGGGGATTCTTTCCCGGCATATTCATTGTGCCACATGGAGATTTATAAATCCCCTCTTTATATTTTTCGATCTCTCATGTTATAATTTGTTATAATTTTTTAAAACATTATTTTCTGAAAGAAGGTTACCGTTTTATGAGAGAAACTTTACTTTTGTACAATATTAATGATAAAAAAACCCGCAGCGTCATCCAGTTTATCGCTGTCCAAATGAAAATTCGTGTCCGGACCGTCGACCCTTCCCAGTATCATATGCCCCTGGGGCTGCTGGCGTTCGGCAAAGAAGAAAATCAAAAGGATTATCTTACGGAAGACCCTGCGGAGTTTGATGATGTCATGTTGGTGTTCGCCGGTATTTCTGCCGGAAAACTAAATGCATTTTTAACACAGATGGCGAAAAAAAAGGTTCCAAAAATTGATCTGAAAGCCTCGCTGACGGAACATAACGCAGTGTGGAATTCAGTTGTTCTTCATGATGAACTGGTGAAGGAACATGCATCATTGCACGGCGGTGCAGCAGATCAAGCGTAATCTATCAAAAATTATTTATCCACAAACAAATCATTGCAGGGACCGAAGATTCCTATGGCCTGCGCGATGAAGGGATGCTTGCCTCTATTTAATTATCCGCTGCGGCAGCCTCCGTAGACGCCGCCGTGGTGGATTCTGCCGGTGCGGTGGCCGTGGTGGATTCTGCGGCTGTACTTTCTTCTGTGTAGAGTACCAGTTCGGCCCACAGCTCCTGATTCACATCTTCGTTGTAATCCCATTCTGCTTCCAGTTCTTCGGTCCAGTCGTCATAGACTTCGGTGAATTTTGTCTGCTGGCGTTCGGAGATGATAGACTCCCGGTTGCTTTCGGTGGCGTCAGCGTCGGTGTACGCATCCAGCCGGGCGATAACATAACCGTTGTCACATTCCTGCACTTCCTGAGTGATATCACCATCGTTCATGGACGCGAGCAGTTCCTCAAAGGCTTCACCTTCCTCGGATTCTCCTGCCGCAAAGGTTTCTGAAGTGTTGGTATAATTCTGTTCTTCTGCGATATCTTCAATATCTGTTCCGGCCTGCAGCTCGGCCAGGGCCGCCTGAGCTGTGGCTAATACCTGCGCCTTTTCTTCGTCGCTCATGTCCACAGTATTTCCTTCATCGTCCGTGGTGGTCGTGGCAAATACCACGCGGGAGATGGTTGTCTCTCTTGCCTCGTCGTCGCTGATGTCGGTATCGGCATCCTGAATCATGTATTCCTGCACCTTGGCTGCCAATGCATTTTCTTCGTAAATCTCGATCATGTCGTCTTCGCTAGCTCCGCATTCAGCAAGAATCTCCGCACCGGTTGCGTCTTCCGCAAAGGCTGCCGCATATTCCGCACACTGATCTTCCTCGTCCTCGCTTAAGGAAGCTCCCGCCTCTTCGGCATGGTTGTTCAGCACGATAATCTGTTTGATGCGGGCAATGATCTGTTCTTTGGCGTAATCCTCAAAGGTCGTTGCATTTCCATCATCGTCGGTTCCCATGTCCATAGTCCAAAAGTCCTCTCCAAAATAAGATGAATAAGACGCCTCGTACTGGGCTGCCGTCATCTTTCCGTAAATCCATGCTTTTTTCAGGGAAACGTCCACTCCGTCATAGGTGAACAGTGTTTCATTTCCATTTTGTGTAACTTCCCCTTTGCCGCCGCTGGAATTGCCGCAGCCTGTCATCATTCCAACAGCCAGAACTGCCGTGAGCGCTGCCACAGTAAAGCGTTTTGTATTATGTTTCATTGTGTACCTCCTGTATATCTCTTTTCCGCTGTCACATTTATATGCAACAGAATCTGCTGATTCCTATTTTACCATAATTACAATCATTTTTACATTCTAATCTCAGAGGATAATACATATTCCTACATTCCGAAATGAAGACGCTGTCCGCAAAATGGGGCGGTCATTGACATCTCTGCTCTGTATTTCAGTCATATCTTCCTCTGTCGGGACGGGAACCAATTCCAGGGTAAGCAACGCGACGGAATTTTACATACACCTGATAAGACGTGCCGTTTGCATTCAGCGCGGCAGAATTGACCGGCTATCCCTCCAACAGCCCGTCTATCTTCGTGATAATCTCCCGCACCCTCGGCAGCAGGTCTTTTTTCGGAATCTCTCCCGGGTCATAGACGAAAACCGGTTTGGTTTCCGGGCGGATTCGCATCCGGCCGCGGAAGGATTTCAGAAAATCGTCGATTTCGTCGACTTTGACCTTTGCCCGGGCGTTCATGACGAAGGAGAGCGCCGTGCCTTTCTGCTCGATGGCGAGAATCCAGGCCTGATGGGCCTGCTGTTTGACCAGGGCCACATCCATGAGACGCAGGGTCGGCGCCGGCACATCTCCGTAGCAGTCGGTAAGTTCTTCGGTGAGATCCTCGTATTCTTCCTGATTTTCGATGACCGCAATGCGTTTGTAAAGCTCCAGTTTCTGGCTTTCATTTCCCACATAGGAAGCAGGGATATAAGCGTCGATGGATAAATCCACGGTGGTCTCAAAGGTATCCTCTTCCTGTTTCTCACCCTTCATCTGCATGACGGCGTCTCCCAGCATCTTGCAGTAAAGGTCGTAGCCCACCGCTTCCATGTGCCCGGACTGCTCGGCGCCCAGCAAATTGCCGGCGCCGCGGATTTCCAGGTCCCGCATGGCAATTTTAAAGCCGCTTCCCAGGTCGGTAAATTCCCGGATGGCTTTGAGACGTTTTTCCGCCTCTTCTTTTAAGATGGAATTGCGCCGGTACATAAGAAACGCATAGGCGGTGCGGTTGGAACGACCCACCCGACCCCGGAGCTGGTAAAGCTGGGCCAGGCCGAAATTCTGGGCGTCGTGGATGATGATAGTATTGGCGTTGGAAATGTCCAGCCCCGTCTCGATGATGGTGGTGGACACCAGCACATCAATCTCTTTATTGACAAAGGCAAACATAATTTTCTCCAATTGCCGCTCGCCCATCTGGCCGTGAGCAAATTCCACCACTGCTCCGGGCAACAGTTTCTGCACATCCGCCGCCACACTGTCAATATTATTGACTCGGTTGTAGACATAAAATACCTGTCCGCCCCGGGCAATTTCCCTCTCGATGGCCTCCCTCACCAGTTCTTCGTTATATTCCAGCACATAGGTTTGAATGGAACGCCGGTCCACCGGAGGCATTTCCAACACACTCATATCCCGGATGCCTGCCAGGCTCATGTGCAGTGTCCGCGGAATCGGCGTGGCTGACAGCGCCAGCACGTCCACATTTTTCTTCATCTGTTTGATTTTTTCTTTCTGCTTCACGCCAAAACGCTGCTCCTCATCAATGATGAGCAGTCCCAGATCTTTGTACTGGATACTTTTGGAGATCACCTTGTGGGTGCCGATGACAATATCCATGGTTCCTTTTTGCAGCGCCTCCTGAATCTGTTTCGTCTCCTTGGGCGTACAGAAACGGGAAAGCATACAGATTTTTATCGGATAATGTTTCATGCGCTCCACAAAAGAATTATAAATCTGCTGGGCGAGGATAGTGGTCGGTACCAGATACACCACCTGCTTGCTTTCCATCACCGCCTTAAAAGCCGCCCGGATGGCGATTTCTGTCTTGCCGTAACCCACGTCGCCGCAAATGAGACGGTCCATGATTTTGTGGCTTTCCATGTCCCGCTTGGTATCTTCAATGGCGGCGAGCTGATCTTCCGTCTCCTCATAGGGAAAGAGTTCTTCAAACTCCGTCTGCCAGACGGTATCCGGCCCGTAGGCATACCCTTCCCTCGCCTGCCGCTGGGCGTACAGTTCCACCAGGTCCTTGGCCGCAATCTGTACCTGGGAACGAACCCGGGACTTGGTTTTTTCCCACTCATTTCCTCCTAATTTATTAAGCTTTGGCTTCCTGGCTCCGGCCCCGGCGTATTTCTGTATGATATCTAACTGGGAAGCCGGAATAAATAAATTGCTAGAATCTTTATATTCAATATTAATATAATCCTTCGCCACCCCGTCGGTCTCAATCTGCTCCATACCCCGGTAGATGCCGAGACCGTATTTTTCGTGAACCACATAATCACCGATGGAAATGTCCGCCAGGGAGCGAATTTTCTGACCGCTATACTGGCTCTTTTTCTTGCTTCCTTTCTGCCTGCGCTCCTTGAAAATATCTTTCTCCGACAAAACCACAAACTTGATGGTCGGATATTCAAACCCGCTATTTAAACGGCCGCAGGTGACCATCACTTCGCCCGGATGGATTTCCCGTCCATAGTCCTCGACAAAGTAGGCCAGCAATCCCTCATCCCGGATATCTTCCGCCAGCCTTCTGGCCCTGGTGGCCGAAGAAGACATGAGCATAATCTGATACTTTTCCCCAGACCAATGCTGCAAATCTTTGATAAGCTGGTCAAAACTATTATTATAAGAATAAATGGACTTGGCTTCGATGTTCACAGAAACCGCCGGTCTGAAAAGCTCATATTGCTGTATCATGCCCGACAGCAGCACCGTAGGCCGCTTCAGGATATGAAACACCGTTTCCTCACAGCCGTACATCAGATCTGCCTGGGACGGAAGCACATATCCTCCTTCCAGACGGCTCTGCATGGATAAGGAGAACTCCTGCTCGTTGGTTCTTCCTTTTTCCTCTACCCGGTGAGGTTCATCAATAAAAATCATTGTATCTTCAGGCAAATACCCCAAGAAAGAGGTCGTTTCCTCATAAAAATACGACAGCAGAGTTTCGCTTCCGGCTGAGGTACCCAGGGAAGAGAGTTCATCTTCTGTCGCTTCTACCATTTTCCGAAGTCGTTCTTTTTCCTGTCGTTTCTTTCCTTTTTTTAATATTTCCGCCTGGTGGGTGTATTCTTCCTTCATACGGCGGAGCGCCTCCGGCATTTTCTCCTGTTTAAGAATGATTTCCGAAGCCGGATAAATGTGTATTTCTTCCAGATTCTCAATACTTCTCTGGCTCTCCACATCAAAAGAGCGTATGGAATCAATCTCATCGCCCCAAAGCTCAATACGAACGGGACTGTCCTCAGTCAACGGAAATACATCCACAATATCTCCCCGCACCGAAAATTCTCCCGGACCTTCCACCAGACCGTTTCTCTGATACCCCATTTCCACCAGCGTTTTTCGAAGCTCATCGGTGTTCACCGTGGAATCCAGCCGGATGGTCAGAATATTTTCCCGGAAACATTCCGGCGGCATCATTTTTTCCATGAGTACATCCACACAGAGCACAATGGTCAGCGGCTGCCTTGAAGCAAGGCTCTTTAATACCTTCATACGTTTCATGGTCGTATGATTGCTGTGCACATCCGCACTGTAAAACAAAATGTCCTTCGATGGGTAGTGCATAATATTTCTGTCAAAGAAACTTAAATCTTCGTAAATCTCTCTGGCCTTTTCTTCCTTCCAGGTAACCACCAGACGGCAGGGCTCTTTCTCTCCCAGATTGGCCACCAAATGCCCCTTCTGGGAATCCACACAGCCGGTGACGCCGATGGGATACCGTCCTTCTTTTATATATTTTTCTACTTCCAGATACTCACTAAGCCGCCGAAGCGGTTCTGCCAATACCCCCACAGTCACACCTCTTCATTTATTTTTGCTCTTTTTTTCTTACCCACACTGTAACGGTTCATAGCCTCGTCAATCTCATCAGCAGCAATGAGCTCCGCCGCCTTCACCGCCTTATCCAGAGCCTCGTCGATCTGTTCTTTCTCTTCGCCGGAAAAATGTCCCAGCACATAATCCGCCAGATCCTGTCCCGGATGTTTCTCGCCGCCGACACCCACCCGGATGCGCGGAAATGTATCACAGCCCAGATGTTTGATAATATTTTTGACGCCATTATGTCCGCCGGCGCTGCCCTTCTTCCGGATGCGGAGCATTCCCGGTTCCAGGCTGATATCGTCATAAATAATGAGAATATCCTCCGGCTCCACCTTATAAAAGTCAGCCGCCGCGCGGATACTCTCTCCGCTTAAATTCATGTAAGTCAGCGGCTTCATGAGCAGTACCCGCTGCCCGGCGATAAAACCGCTTCCGGTCATGGCCTTGTGCTTATGCTGATTTACGACAATCCCCTCCGTTTCGCTTAAACGATCAATGGCCATAAATCCCACGTTATGTCTTGTTCCTTTATACTGATTGGTCGGGTTCCCCAGACCTGCGATAATCTTCATATGGTGAATCGTTTCCTTTCGTTGATATTCTTCGTTGACAAATGTGTCGGCTCCCTTCAGGACATTTTCCGCTCCCAGGCATCCCGGCGGGAAGTAAAACTCTGCCACCCGGCGGGCGGACTGATTGTCGAAAAAGTCATTGTGCAGCCGGGCGAAAGCTTTCACCTTGTCAATGTCCCAGCCCTGCCGCCGAATACAGCCGCACAGGTCATCCATGGTGGTGAGAATCGGTCCCGGCGCTGTTTCTTCATAATCATAATAAAATCCCCGGTCTTTATCAAGATACCATTCTTTATCGAAGGCGTAAAGGAGAATCGGGCGCTCCAGCAGGGAATACTCCACGGCGATGGATGAATAGTCGGCAATGAGCAGGTCGGTCATCAGGAGTAGCTCCCGCACATCCGGATAGCCGGTGAGATCCGGCACCTGTTCCGGCACCTTCGATGACTGAATCTGCGGATGCAGCCGGACGG
>CAYULX010000002.1:0-28839 GCA_964445535.1 uncultured Eubacterium sp. | reverse complement strand
TCCGGCACCTGTTCCGGCACCTTCGATGACTGAATCTGCGGATGCAGCCGGACGGCCAGGCAGTACTCATCCCTGCACTGCCGGTTGAACTTCCCAAAGTCAAAATGCGACAGCAGTTCTCTGTCTCTTGCCTCATCATCCCGAAAAGTCGGCGCATAGAGGGCAAGTTTCTTCCCTTTCATCTGGGGAAACTGCCGCTCCAGCCGCTCTCTGGACGCCCGGATATCATGTCTTCTGAAATAATAGTCCGCCTGGGGACAGCCGATGGCCAACACCTTCCCCTCCGGCACGCAGAAGGCTTCCGCATAATTCTTCCGGATATGTTCAGAGCTGGCAAGGATATGGGTCACATTTTCATTGACCTGCCTTAATTCAGAAAGAAGCTCCGAATCCAGATCCGTGGAGCCGCCGAACTTTTTAAAGGAACCCATACCGTGCCAGAGCTGCACCACGGTCGTCTCCGGCGCAATGTTCATATAGGCCATAGGCATGAAATTGTCATTTAAAAATATATGAGAAGAGGTTGCCATGTAGTATGCCTTTTTGGTAAAAAGCGCAAAAAGCCCCGGCAGATTCCGAAGGCTGACCTCGTAATCCCCATGGCGTATCACATGAAAAGACAGGGGCAGCCCCCGTCTCTCACATTCTTTCTGTATATCAAACAGGCTCCCGGCCCCGCCGGTATCTAGTTTCTCAATAAGGGTCACCCGGTCTTCTCTTACCTTCCAGTGACGGAAGAAATTAAAAGCCCGGGCGAATATTTTATTTGTATTCATGATAGTTCTCTCGTTTCTTTCTGATTATATACCAGTACATTATACACCAGTACAATGAAAAATTAGTATCTGCATTATTATACACTTCCCGGGGGATTCTAACAATCTAAAATTTGGAAATTTGTGAATTTCTGTGCCACACAATAGGCTGCGCCGCGAAAAGACAGGTTGTATGCTAACACCAGAGATTTATAAGAATCCTGTACCATGTGGCAAAACAGCTTGTTTTATGCTCATTTGTATCTCCACTTCTTAAATCCTGATTATTTATGCCCTGTTCTTATGTATTCAATTTGTTATTTAATCCACTGAATAAATGCTGTTTTATCCGTGCTGTTATGGCCGGACGTTTCTTGTGAGATTGGGAATAATCATGCACACACAGGAGGACACAAGGATTCCATTTATCTCATTTAAAATGATATGATGATTCCTGTCGCCCTGGATCGTCTCCCATGCTTCTCTCAAGTTCTGCGAGTCTTCCGGAATCTTATCTTCATGCAAATGTAAATATAACTGAAGTAGGCTATTCAAATCATTTTTTGTCGCTTCTCTTATCATTGTGTTTTACCTCCCTGAATGACGACTTTATAAAGTTGCGTTCTTCGCCTTGTCTTTTAGACAGAATACCATAAAGACATTCGCCCTGGCAATTTCTATTTTCAGAAGCTGCCCTCGCTTTTTACAGTGATATTTTTACAAAAGCTACATTTACTTTAACTCATATTTGCCTTTATCCAATTTGTGAAACGTATTGCAGAAACTCCAAAAAAAGTTTATTGAAAAGCTTTTTTGCATATGCTATAATGCCGATAGGCAAAATGAAGCTAGTAGTCCATGGTGTTTGACTACAACAAAGACCCCAGTGCTGCAACACTGGGGTCTTCTATTCCCATTTTAAACCGGCAGGGCTTAAAGCCGTAGGCTGGTTACCAACTATTTATCACCGTCCAACCATTTGATAACATAATGGCAAATTACATCACCCGCAACAGTGATAAAAAATGAAGCCAATAATTCCATGGTGTTCACCTCCCTCCTGTCACCAGTATCGGAGGCGGTAACATCCCATATTATACTATACTTTTTATAAAAATCTATGTTTATTTATATATTTTCTGCTCTATTTATGGAGACATGTATGTATCCGAATCAACTGTAACCGCAGAAGCCACTTCTGGCGAGGCGAGCCCGTCAATCTATGTATCAGGCAATATTACCATTGAAAATTCTTCCAATGTATCCGCCAGCAGCAATGGTATGCGCGGTATTTTTACAGATAGTGATATAACCATAAAAGACATCCAGGCCATCAAACCCCTAATGAGTTCTACAATCTCTGCAAAAATAAAATACAACCTGACAGTGACCTGGGCAAAGATAAAGGAAGCTGACGGCTATGATATCTATGTGCAGGCTCTCAATGGACTGTCTAAAAAGATTACCGTGAGGGTGCGATAAAAATGGTGAATTGTCAACCGATAAATTTCAAGCTGATAAATCGCAAGCTTAAAGCAGTACAATAGAATTACAGGAGACAAACGGGGCAGAACCGCCAAAACGGTTCTGCCCCCGAAGTATTTCCGGAGTATTTCCTGATGTAATCATCCTGCTGTATTTTCCGCCGCTAAGCCGGGAAAAGTCAGCTTATTCCACACTCTTCAGTGATTCCACCATATCAATTTTCTTTAGTTTAAAGTACATCAGACCGTTGATGATCAACGAAAACAGAACAGTGAACAGCAGGCTGTACAGGTAGCTGGTTCCATGAATGATTCTTCCAAACATGGCGGAATCCACTTCCACAGTCTGAATAATAAATAAATGAAGGAATTTGCCGAGAATGCATCCCAACGCCGCTCCGATAAATGTCAGGAGGATATTTTCCCGGTAGACATATTCCGCCACTTCCACGCCATAAAAGCCCAGTACCTTCAGCGTTGCAAGCTCCCGTTTCCGCTCGGCAATATTTACGGTATTCAGGTTGTAAAGCACCACAAAGGCAAGCATACCGGCGGAAATAATCAGAACGATGATAACCAGGTTCAAGCTCCGCAGCATATCGTCCAATTGTTGTTCGATATCGCTCATGTAGCTGACATTGAGAACACCGTCTTCTTTCAAAAGTCTTTCACCCACTGCCTGAAGCTGCTCTTCCGGCGACATATCCGTCGGGTCTGTCGAAGCCGATGTGGCTGACGAAGTTGATAAGGCCGCCGAAACCAATGATTCCACCGAGATCGGCTGGTCTGTCGAAGTCGCCGCTTCATCGCTTTGAATAAATAATATCGTATTGTATTCCGGTTCTTCTCCGTAGACGGTTTCATAATAAGCCGGCGTCATATACATATAATGACCGAGATAGTTCTCACAGATATGCTCGATATGTACCGGTTTATTGCCTTCATTCTCATCTTTGATATATACGTCGTCTCCTTCTTGCACGTTCAGAAGTTTCGCCGTTTTTTCGCTGATGATAACGCCATTGTCAGATAAAGTATATTGTTCTTTTGTCTTTCGGTCATGGAAATCCACAAAATGGGAAACTTCTTCCGAGGCAGGGAAAACACATTCATATACTTCCCGCTCCGTTCCTTCATTTACCAGGGTCAGACTTTGCATTTCCACATCCATATATCGTTCCACCTGGCTTTCCTCGCTGAGAATCTGATGCAGGCGGTCGCGTTCCTCGTCTGTAATATCCTCATCCAGATAGACGCTGGCATCATAGAACTGGATTTCGTCATATTGGAGTTCTGCGATCTCATAACAGGAGTTTTTCAGGCCGAATCCCACCAGCATCAGCGCCATGCAGCCGCCGATTCCGAAAATGGTCATAAAGAAACGTTTTTTGTATCGCATCAGGTTTCGTATGGTGGATTTCCAGGTAAAGTTCAAATGATTCCACACGATGCGGACACGCTCTAAAAGCACCCGGCGGCCGTTTTTCGGAGCCGGCGGACGCATCAGCACTGACGGTTGTGCGTTGAGTTCTCTCCAGCAGGCAAAGAAGGTGGCAAACATGGTACAGAATATGGCAATCCCCGACGCCATCAGGCCGTACCCCCAGTCATAAGGAACAAGAATCTGCTTCAGATTCGGATACAGGATGCTGTAAGCATATATGAGAATGTACGGGAAAACTTTTTCTCCAAATAGCACTCCTATGACGCTTCCGCCCACTGTGGCAAGAAATGCGTAGCCAAGATATTTGGAGGCGATGGCAAGCTGACCATAGCCAAGGGCCTTCATGGTTCCTATGGAAGTCCTCTGCTCCTCCACCATACGGGTCATGTTGGTCAGACTGATCAATGCCGCCACCAGGAAAAAGAGAACCGGGAACACCTTTCCAATGGCTCCCAGACGCTCCGCATTCTCACCGAAGCTACTGTGCTCGATCAGCGTCGTTCTGTCATACACATACCATTTCGGGTCTTCCAGATCTGCCAGGTCCTGCCTGGCTTCCTCGATTTCTTTTTCGCCATCGGCAATTTCCTGCTTTGCATCTTTTTTCGCCTGCTTATATTCTTTTCTGGCATCAGCCAGCTTTTCTTCGTTTTTCTTAATTTCTTCTTCGCCGTCCGCCAGCTCTTGTTCCTTTTCTTCAAGTTCCTTCCAGGCGTCGTCAATCTGCTTCTGGCCATCTTCCAGTTGCTTTTTGGCGTCCGCCAGCTTTTTTTCTTGCTGATTTAATGTTTTTTCCGTGGAGGCAAGCTGTTCTTCACCGTCACTGAGCTTATTTTCCGCATCCGATACCTGCTTCTGTGCGGTAGAATAGGCGTTTTTTTCCGCGGTAATTTTCTGATTCAAACCGTTAGCCTGAGTCTTCAATTGCTCTAACTGAGTTTGCACACTGCTGCCGGCTCCCGAATCTGCCGTACTTCCGGCATCCTCTTCCTGCTCTGCGTCATCTTTTCCGGACTCCGAATCGCTTTGCGTCATTTTTTCCAGGTTATCTATCTGCTCCTGCAGTCTTTGATAATTCTTCTCATCCTCTTGAAGCTGTTCTTCCAATGATTTTAATTGCTCTTTACCTGCCTCAATCTGTTTCTCCGCTTCCGATTTGCTTTTATCAAACTCCTTTTTCGCCTTATTATACTGTTTCCAACCCTTTTTCAGAGCTTTTTTGCCATCCTTATACTCTTTCCTGGACTGGTCCAGCGTCTTCTGCTGTTCATTCAGAGTTTCCTTTGCATCCGCAATCTGCTGTTTGCCGTCCTCTATCTGTTTTTTGGCTTCTTCCAGCTCTTTCTCACCATCTTCAATTTCTTTTTTGGCTTCTTTCAGTTCTTTTTTGGCTTCTTTCTTGCCATCTTCCAGCTCTTTTTCCGCGTCGGCAATTTCTTCCTCGGCGTCCTGAACAATCTCTTCTTTCCGGATAACGCCTCTCTCCTCGGCGGCGTCTTCTACCCGGGTCTGAACCTCAGCGATTTTATCATCATAGGCATCGGTAAACTCTGTAAGCTCTTTCGCCCCCTCGACCTTGAGATACACTTCTGTAAATGTATCCAGGTCGAACGTCTCCTCCGGCACTACGATGAAGGCATAAATACTTCCTGTTCCAATGGCTGCACTACCTCTTCCGAACGAGACATACGCAGAACTGTTTCCCCGTCCCACCACTTCTAAAGTGTCTGTTTTCAGCGTATCAGATACGGGGTCTTCTGTTCCGGAAGTCAGCACAATCTCATCACCGACCTGATAATCCGAGGCATCGTCCACCAAACATTCGCCCACTGTCTCCGGCATTCGCCCCTCCGAAACCGTGATCTGGTTCATCTCTTTTTGGGCACCCATCACATGAAGCACCCGCTGGTCATCCTCCATATTGTGAAGGAAATCCGTACTGTATGCGCCCTCTGCCAGTTCCACACCCTCAAGATTCTGAAACGACTCCACATCATCTTCCGTGACGCCGTAAGTGCTCAGCGCCTTTATGTCCATCAGATTCTCTGAATCAAAATATGCATCGCCGGTAATTCTCATATCCGGCTCAGAGGCACGGATTCCCGAAAAAAACGCAACCCCCAGCGCCACAATAAACAAAATGGACAGAAAACGCCCCGGACTTTTCCGAATCTCCATATAAAAATCTTTCCACATTGCTTTCTTTTTCATTGGCCGTTTCTGCCTCCTCTGCCATTACAATTCTGCACTGTTGACCATTGACTCACATTCCCGTCGTCTACCACTCGATGGTCTCCACCGAAACAGGATGTGCATTTACAGACATATCTGACACTCTTCCGTTCTTAATCTTTATCACTCTGTTCGCCATGGGCGCAATAGCCGAATTGTGAGTGATAAGCACCACCGTCATCCCCTTTTCTCGGCAGGTATCCTGGAGGAGCTTCAGTATCGCCTTGCCCGTATTATAATCAAGGGCTCCCGTCGGCTCGTCGCAGAGCAGAAGCTTCGGATTCTTGGCAAGAGCTCTTGCAATGGATACCCGCTGCTGTTCTCCGCCGGAAAGCTGCGCCGGGAAATTATCCATCCGATCCCCTAGTCCCACTTCTCTAAGCACCTCTCCGGCATCCATGGGGTCTTTACAGATTTGCAATGCCAACTCCACATTTTCCAGAGCCGTCAGGTTAGGAATCAGATTATAAAACTGAAAGACAAAGCCAATATCATCCCGGCGATAGGCGGTCAATTTCTTTCCGGAATATCCGGCAATATCCTGTCCGTCCACCAATACTTCCCCTTCCGACGCGATATCCATTCCGCCGAGAATATTGAGCACAGTGGTTTTGCCCGCACCGCTGGGACCGACTATCACGGCAAACTCTCCCTTTTCTATCTCAAAGTCAATGCCAGCAGCCGCCTCAATGTCCACCTCACCCATATGATATATCTTCTTTACATTTTTTAACTGAACAAATCCACTCATAACTCCTCCTGCCTGTCACTGCATCTCCGGACGCACTTCTTCCTGTTTTCGTCATTTTGGATCAATTTCAATAATATTTCTCCGTAATTAATATGATTATACCACATACTGCACAAAATAGTTGTGAAAAATAAAATTAAGCGCCTCGTATATAAATACGAGGCGCCAATTTATACCACCGCTTCCACGGCTGCTCCCACAACCGGTTCTTCATTTTCTTCTTCCACTTCTTCCATGAGTTCCTCGTATTTTTTAAGAACCATGGACTGTACAGTGTCGCGGGTTTCGGAATTAATCGGGTGCGCGATGTCTCGGTATTCGCCGTCTGCCGCTTTGCGGCTTGGCATGGCGATGAATAATCCCTTTTCTCCTTCAATAATTTTAATGTCGTGCACCACAAATGCGTTGTCAAATGTGATGGATACAACCGCTTTCATTTTGCCCTCTTTTGGTATTCTGCGAATGCGTATGTCTGTAATCTGCATGTGTAATCCTCCTGAAGAATGTTCTTTATAAAATGTACCGCACATTCTTTTCTACTACTATTTTAATCTTCCCATCAGTTCCAATATAGTTCGTTCCCGGCCGAAGGGTATCGCGGCTCTCCACGATACAGTTCTCAATATAGGAATCGTCTCCAATGTACACATCATTTAAAATAATGGAATTCTTGATGGTACAGTTATTTCCAATATAAACGTCCTTAAACAGCACGGAATTCTCCACCTTGCCGTTGATAATACAGCCGGAAGATATGATGCTGTTTTTGATGGCCGATCCTGCGTTATATTTTGCCGGAGGCAGATCGTCTACTTTAGAATATACATCCGGATACTGATTAAAGAAGTAGTCCCGAACATCTTTTTTCAGAAAATCCATGTTGGTCTTATAGTAGGATTCTACGGTGGCGATATTGCGCCAGTAGGTATTCAGTTTATAGCCGTAAATCTTACGGACATTTTTATAGCGAACAAGGACATCTTTTACAAAGTCATGCCGGTCTTCCTTGGCACAGCGTTCAAGAACCTCGATGAGATGCCGTCTTCGGATAATGTACACGCCGATGGATACGTTATTGGACTCTGCAACCAGCGGTTTCTCCTCAAAGTCAACAATGCGCTCATTTTCGTCCAGTTTCAGGACTCCGAAACGGGTCAGATCGTCATCGGTATCGGACATCTTAGTGTACACCACCGTAATATCCGCATTTTTTTCGATATGTTTGTCCAGTACCTTGCCGTAGTCCAGCTTATACACGCCGTCACCGGCGGCAATAATCACATACGGTTCATGACTTTTTTTCAAATAGTCAATATTCTGATACAGTGCATCTGCGGTACCCTGATACCAGAAATTATTGTCTTTTGTCACAGTCGGCGTGAAAACGTAAAGCCCGCCCTGCTTCCTTCCAAAGTCCCACCATTTGCTGGAGCTTAAATGCTCATTGAGGGAACGGGCGTTAAACTGTGGAAATACCGCTACTCTATTTACCTTGGAATTGGTCATATTACTCAAGGTAAAATCGATGGCACGATAGCTGCCTGCGACTGGCAGTGCCGCAATGGCCCGCTTGTCGGACAATTTCCCAATTCTTTTATTATTACCGCCTGCTAAAATAATACCTATCGCCTTCATCTATATGTCACCTGCCCTTACTGTCTGATAATGGATTCACCGCTTGCCAGAATACCGTTCGGATAATCTTCCGCGACGGTTACGCCCACGATGGCAACATTCTTGCCAATCTTTACATTTGCCGGAATAGTGGAACCTTCCCCGATGGTTACCAGCCCGCCATTATAGATATTCGGCTTGAACTTATTCGGCACTTCTTCAAACGCGCCAAGTTCTGTGTTCTCACCAATCTCAGAATTTTCGGCAATGATGGCCTTCTCAATTCGTGCTCCGGCTTTAATCACAGTGCCGTTCATGATAATAGAATTAGTAATGAAGGATCCCTCTTCCACCGTCACTCCGGAACCGATCACGGAGTTATAAATCTCCCCGTAGATTGCTGTTCCCTCACCGACAATGCATCCGCTCACCTTTGCATTTTCTGAGAAGTACTGCGGAGGGAGTACGGTATTCTTCGTGTAAATCCTCCAGAACTCTTCGTACAGATTAAATTCCGGTATAATATCAATCAGCTCCATGTTGGCTTCCCAGTATGCGGAAAGAGTTCCCACGTCCTTCCAGTATCCCTGGTAATTATAGGCCATAATCTTATCGCCTCTCTCATGACAATAAGGGATGACATGCATACCAAAATCACAGCCGGACTGATTCTTCAGACGCTCCAGCGCATCTTTCAGAACATCCCAGTTAAAAATGTAGATACCCATGGACGCTTTGTTGCTTCTCGGATTCTCCGGTTTCTCTTCAAATTCTGTGACCTGATTATTCTCATCTGTGATAACAAGACCAAAACGGCTGGCATCTTCCCACGGAACTTCATAAGTTGCCAGGGTAATCTTGGCGTCATTTTTCTTATGAAATTCCAGCATAAGTTCATAATCCATCTTATAAATGTGATCTCCACCAAGGATAATGACATAGTCCGGATGATAATACTCCATGAACTCCATGTTCTGATATATCGCATTGGCTGTTCCTGTGTACCAGTCTGTATTCTCGCTTCTCTCATACGGAGGAAGGATGGTCACGCCGCCGATATTGCGGTCCAAATCCCACGGAATACCGATTCCTATGTGCTGATTTAATCTGAGTGGCTGATACTGGGTCAGGACGCCGACTGTATCAATACCGGAATTGATACAATTACTCAGCGGAAAGTCAATAATCTTATATTTGCCGCCGAAAGCAACCGCCGGTTTGGCCAGCTTAGATGTCAAAACACCGAGACGGCTCCCCTGTCCGCCAGCCAGTAACATAGCTATCATTTCTTTTTTTATCATAAAGAATCACCCCTTTGTCACATATATGCCTATTATATCACTCCACCTTCTAAATTAAAAGTATTTTAGCACAAAAAATTCGCCGTTTCCTAATTTTTTTTATATATTTTGTACCATTTTTCTTTTTTAATTTTTTTATAGACAAAATGCCATTTTTGTATGCAGTTTGCCGGGAAAATTCAACTCCGAAGAAGGACTTGAATCTACCTTTTTGCTGCGGTATACTAACGTAGATTAATAGTAGATTAATAAATAGAAACAGAGGTAGAGAAAATGTACAAAATAGACTTCCAGACACCTATCCACATTCATTTCATCGGCATCGGCGGCATCAGCATGAGCGGCCTTGCGGAGATTCTCATCGACCGGCATTTCCCGGTTTCCGGCTCCGATATGAAAGCATCCGAAATTACCAGTCATTTAAAACACATCGGCGCGCGCATCGCCATTGGTCAGCGGGCGGAAAATATCACCGATGACATAGACCTGGTAGTGTACACCGCCGCTATCCACGAGGACAACGAAGAGTTCGCCGCCGCAAAGGCAAAGGGTCTTCCGATGATGACCCGCGCCGCCCTGCTGGGACAGATCATGGACAATTATGCCCGTTCCATCGCCGTAGCCGGCACCCACGGAAAGACGACCACCACTTCCATGTTGGCAGATATTCTTTTGCAGGGCAGTATGGATCCTACCGTCAGCGTCGGGGGAATGCTCGACCAGATTGGCGGCAATATCCGGGTGGGACAGTCCGATGTTTTTCTCACCGAAGCCTGTGAATATACCAACAGTTTTCTGGAATTCTATCCACTGTACTCCATCATTTTAAATGTGGAGGAAGATCACATGGACTTCTTCAAAGATATCGACGATATTAAACATTCTTTCCACATCTTTGCTTCCCAGACGGCACCGGACGGACAGATTATCATTAACGGTGATATGGAACACACCGAAGATATCGTGAACGGTCTTTCCCAGAAGGTCATCACTTTCGGTCTGGAAGCAGAAAATGACTACACCGCGAAAGATATTTCTTATGATAGAGAAGGAAACGGTTCCTACACCCTCATTGTCCGTGGAGAGGAACTCGGTCATGTGCGCCTTAAAGTAAAGGGTTCCCACAATGTCCTGAACTCTCTGGCAGCCATCGCCTGTTCCCAGGCCATCGGCCTGTCCATGGAGCAAATTTTTGCCGGACTGCTGGCGTTTTCCGGCACCCACCGCCGCTTTGAATTAAAGGGCAACATCGGTGACGTCATCGTCATCGATGATTACGCTCATCATCCGACCGAGATTCAAGCAACCTTGAACGCGGCCAGAGAATACCCACACGATGAATTATGGGTTGTCTTCCAGCCGCACACTTACACCAGAACCAAAGCTTTCCTCCCGAGATTCGCTGAAGTGCTCTCCCAGGCAGACCATGTCATCCTGGCAGACATTTTCGCGGCCAGAGAGCCGGATACCGGCATGGTATCTTCCATGGACATCGTCAATCTTATGAAAGACACCGACTGCGACGTACATTACTTTCCAACCTTCGGCGAGATTGAGGAATACCTGCTCTCCCATGTGAAAGGCCATGACCTCTTAATCACCATGGGCGCCGGAGACGTGGTAAAAATCGGAGAAGAGCTGCTGACGAAAACTGGAGATAAATAAATAACTTTCTATAAGAATCGCAGGAATAAGCAAAACAATCAGAGGCTGTTGCATACTTTTTTCAGAGAGATTTTCCTTTTAATAGACGTATATATTTACTGAAATAATCTTTTTATGCGTACAGTCTCTTTATAACTATTTTTTCTGATTATTTGTTACTTCAATGCAGAAGTTTATGAACTCCTCCATATTTGTGTTTTTTACTTTTTTTAAATTTTCACAAAAATCTTTGATTTGAATCATTTCATTATTTTTATATTTTGAATCTGTAGGAAAAATTTTGATATATTCTTTTTTACGTTCCTTTCCCTTTTTCTCAAATTTTATTTTTGCTTTTTCCAAAATATTTTCCAAATTCGGACTATTAAATATAGGCACAATATATGGATATAGCCAATGATTACGAAACATTTCTTTGTTGATATAATCATTTTTCTGCTTGTCAGTGCAATCGTCTGTATCCATGATTATAAAAACTCTGAACTCATCCGTTAAATATTTTTTAGTTTTGATTTTACGAATCTCCACATCGGAAAATTCACGCATAAATCCTGCCATTGTTTTAAATTTTTTTCCATTTAATGTATTCATAACACTTGTTATCTGAATAGATTTTTCACCCTTTTTGTCACTCTCAACAGCTATTCTGATTCTCAAATTTGATTTTATAAAATCACAAAGCTGTTTTTCAGACTTGCCATGACATATTACAACTGCCTTTAAATAGGAAAGAGACCTTCCCATAATCCACCTCCCTATTATTCCATAATATCTAACAGCTCATCAAAATCAATGTCCATCGTCATCGGTATCCCACCATACATGCCTTTTAAGTACCTTTTCCTAATATTGAGATTTGGATGTATCCTTTCTTCAAACTCACTTATTGGCAACAATTCTTTATTGGCATTTTCATCAACATTAAATATATACATGCTGTCTTTTGGCAGATCAGATTCTAACAGCATAGTATTATGCGTTGTGATTATAATTTGTCCTCTGACGGCATCATAAAGATTTTCCAGCAATGTATTAACAAGCAAATCATGTATTCCCGTATCCATTTCATCAATAACTACTGTCTGACCTTCTACACTCGCCATAAAAAAAGGAACCATTTCCAGTAAATATTGCGTACCTGTTGATTCTTTTTTAAAATCAACATCAATAACTTTTCCATATATTTGTTTTCTAAAGATCAAATGATATGCCAGTTTATCATTTATAATATCTCTTTCATAATAAACTTGCTTGACATCCGAATATAAACGTGTAAAAAATTCATTTAAGAAACATTCTGCCTTATCCAATTCTTCCTCTGCATTTACGTCAATACTTCCTTTTTCTAAACTTCCCAGCAGTTTATGTGATATCCCCATTCTCCCTTTTTCAACTCGGTATCCATCTTTCACCCGCACGGACAATGTCATAAAATATGCAATAATATCATATAAACCCTTACAAATTTTCTTTTTTACATATCCATCTTTTTTATTTTCTATTTCAGCCGACAACAAAGAGAGGAAGGAATGTTTTCCCCAATACTGATTTAAGAGAGTATCTATTTCTTTGGCATATTCTGCATCTTTAAAAATACTGTTATTAATAAATTTAGTGTTATCATCTAAATTGTAAAAAGTTGTCTTATTCTTATTAATCACATATTCCAATCGTTCAGACACGATTCTTGCATCATCTGTTTCTAAATAATAACTTCCTTTCTTTCCTCCAATTTTAATTCCAAATTCCAAAACCATATTCTGCTGGGAACCTATGGTTTTGGAACTTTTTATGATTGCTTCTATATCCTTAAAATTATGTCTCAAAAAATTCTGAAAAGAGGCCTCTTCTTTTTCTTCTTCCGACTGCTCAATCAAACGCTCCAAAATATCTTTAATTGATTTTGTTCTGATAGTTTCATATAAAGTATAAAATACAGATGCGAAATTTGATTTTCCCACTCCATTTTCGCCATAAACTAATATGAATTTTTTTACATTTCCTCTTTTCCCAGTAAAATCAACATAAAAATCCACCAAAGAACGATAGTTTTTCAATCTGACATAACTTATCATATACTCATCTCCTATTTACTTTTTGAACAACAGCTCTGCTACTCTCTAATGGTATATACTATCTACCTCTTCGTTTATACACTCATTTTTCTTCCATCAACATTTCCATTATTGTTTCTATATTATATCACATTTTTGAAAAAACAAATCTTTTTATTCCATTATTTTTTTGATTTTTGTTATATTTTATTACATTTTAATTGATTTGTTCATTCGAACATTATATGGTATACTTGACATGACATAAAGTCCTTGCTATGTGATTTTTTATAATCTGAAAATATTTTAGAAGGAGATTTCTCATCATGGATCTGATCATATCCAGCATCTCGACATCGGTTGTCAATCTCATCATATTCTCACTGATTCCTTTCCTCTGGTGGTTTTCCGTCACCGGAAAGAAACCGGATTTTTCCGGTGGCTGGGATTCATCCGTCCGCACTTACGGAGCAAATGGTGGGTTCTGATCATCTTTGCCGTGGTATACTACTTCTTTTATAATTTTGATTTCACTCAATTGATGGACCCGGATACCCTCGCCTATATCGAGAGCAGCTCCGCCGTATCAGCCAACGCCTTTGCAGGTCTCGGCGCCAACGCTTACAATAATGAAAAGAGCATCGCCAGCGACGTGAATTCCTATAACCTGAACAACGTCACCCAGACCAGTGACGGCGGCACCTTTTCCGCCCAGGTGGGTAACATGGAAGGGATGGAGACCATCTGGAACTATGACGCGGAAAATGAGACATCCACAGAACTCTCCTACGACATCACCCTGTACAGTGGAAAGCTGAAACTGGCACTGATTTCACCGGACAAAGAGGTGACCACCCTGGTGGAGCTGGATTCCGAAAAAGATACGGCAAGCCCGGAAGGCTCCTCTGCTTCTTCACAGTATGTCTCTGCCGACGCTTCCGCAGTATCAGCGGCCAATGCAGTATCCTTTACTCTGGAACCAGGTGAAAACCGTATTAAGGTTGTTGCCGGCGAGGATACCCAGTTTGATATGGACCTGTCTGTGTCGGAAGGGGAATTTGGGGAGCTGGGTTTTAAATGGGGATTTATGAAGGTGGCAACATAGGATCTTTTATACAGATAAAGCCTTTTACCATATACAGTATGAAAACAGACGGATTTTGCAGTTTTTTTCTCTGATAGAAAAACTGTCGCAAATTTCTGTGTTGTGCAAAATTTAAGGTACATCGAATCGTGATAAAAGAACTTCTCCACAATATCCACAGGAAGAATTTTACAATTTTCGCATTTTTTCAACATATCCCCACCTTATATACATTTTGTCCACATTGGATTTTTTATGTTTTACCCCTATATCTTGCAAGTTTTACCCGTTTTTTTCCGTAAAACACCCCTAAATACTAGTCAACCCCCAATTTATCCACAAAGTTATCCACATTATCCACAATTTCCTACCTGTTTACTTACTCACAGGATATCCCCGGGTTATCCACAATTTTATCCACAAAACACCTGTTTTGTCCGCCGTAATGCACGGAGCGTCACAAAGCCCTGTATTTTTTTGCCCGAATATGCTATGATTATAATTCATAACTAGTATAAACTACGATGCATAGGAAGCAGATTGACGTGCAACCATACAAAAGAGGGTGAAGACCATGGATAAAATTATACTGAAAAACACATTGCATCATACGACAACCATACTTCCCAATGAATTTATAGATCACTACATGATAAAAGCTGATGGCGAATATGTAAAAATATATCTGCTGATTCTCCGGCTGATGAATCAGAATCTTCCAGTTCAGATTGATCAGTTGGCGGATACGCTGGAACTTACACAGAAGGATATTCTCCGGGCGTTGAAATACTGGGAGAAGGAGGGGCTTCTGGAACTGGAGGATTCCTCCGCGGCGAAAGCGCGGATCGAACAGCGGACACAACTGGCGGAACCAGGGTCGCGGGCCGGACAGACACGGACGGATGGACAGAGTGTACAGGCCGGACAGGCGGATTCGGCGCCTGGCAACGGCGTTCCTTATCCTACATTGCCGCAGGTACCGGAGAAAAAGAGCCGCAATATGTCCGACATGGAGAAATCCATCAAGGGCACCGATTTGGAACAGACTCTTTATATGGCGGAAACTTACCTGGGACGGCCGCTGTCTGCATCAGAACTTAACAGTTTCTGTTATATCAGCGATTCTCTGCATTTCTCCTCGGATCTTCTCGAATATCTGATTGAGTACTGTATCAGCCGAGGAAAGAAGAGCGTCCGTTATATGGAAAGTGTAGCTATCAACTGGTTCCAGCAGGGTATTGACACCATCAAGAAGGCTAAAGAAGAGTCCAGTCAATATACCCGAAATGTTTTTCCTGTCATGAAAGCTTTTGGTATTAACCGGAATCCCGGGCCGGCAGAGCTTGATTATATTAAAAAATGGAATACGCTGGGTTTTGAGACGGACATTATCATTGAAGCATGTAATCGGACTCTTCTGGCAACCCATCAGGCGAGCTTTCCTTATGCCAATCGTATCTTAAATGACTGGAAGAAGTCAGGCGTCCGCAATGCGGCTGACATCCACTCTCTGGATCAGCAGTTTCATACGGCGTCTCAGACACAGGCGGAGAACTCCCCGGAGCAAACGGCAGCCCGGCAGGGACGTCAGGCGCAGAGCTATAATAAAAGTACCTCAAATGCTTTCCATAATTTTGAGCAGCGTACCTATGACTATGATGACCTGGAATCCCGCCTGCTGGAAAAGAACAGGAGGTAAGGCATGGCGCTTTCACAGACACAGTATCAGACGATTATGGATTCCTATGCAAATATTCGACATACCAATCAGATGGAACATCAACGGCGCAAAGAGGAAATTTACGATGTTATTCCGGAGATTCGTGCCATTGATGAAAAAATTGCTCATATTTCCATTGCCGCGGCAAAATATCAGCTTTTTCATCCGGAAATGGACGGCCGTCCTTCCCTGCATTCTGAAATTTACGAGTTGTCCATGGAAAAAATTAATCTACTGGCAGTTCATCACTATCCGACTGATTATTTGGATGACATTTATGACTGTCCCGACTGCCAAGATACCGGTTATGTAGGATCGGAAAAATGTCATTGTTTCCAGCAGCATATCCTGGATATTTTGTATGACCAATCTAATCTCCGGGAACTGGTCCGCACGGAAAATTTCGCAAATTTCCGGTTGGACTATTATTCTGATCATCCGGGACAAAACGGCAGCCCGTCGCCCCGGGCGAATATGCGAAAAATTCTCGCCAGGTGCCGCCAGTTTACTACCGCTTTTGACAGTATACCGGGAGAAAATCTTTTGATTTCCGGCAGCACCGGCGTTGGCAAGACATTTCTTGCCAATTGTATTGCGGCAGAGATTCTGAAGTCAGGGAAAAGCGTCATCTACATGACCGCTCACCAGTTTTTTTCCGAACTGGCTGATTACACTTTTCGCCGGAACCAGGGCAACTCTGATACGTTGTCCTTCCTATTACATTGTGATTTGCTGATTGTTGACGATTTGGGTACCGAACTCAATAACGGTTTCATTAATTCACAGCTTTTCCTATGTATCAATGAACGGATACTCCACAAAAAATCTACCATCATCAGCACAAATTTATCCCTGAAACAGCTCAGTCAGACTTACACGGAAAGAATTTCTTCCCGTTTTATTGAATCTTATGAGTATTTTCACATTTACGGAGAAGATATTCGCATCAAAAAGGCTGTTTCTTCTCTTGACTAATCGGCCAGTATAATGTTATAAACGTTATGGCTGTTGATTCAATTTACCATGATAAGATAAAAAGGAGACTATTTATGAAGCCAGATGATAGCAAATTTTCAACTGTCCCTGTTGGAAGGCTCGGAATTATCGTACATCCAAGTTGTAAGGAGCTTTGCGATAAGATTGACCAGTACATTGTGAATTGGCGCAAAGAGCGTAATCACAACCATAAGAGCAACGTAGTATTTAAAGACTATGAGAAGGATTCTTTTATTATTCCTTCCACCTGTGCCCGTTTTGGAACCGGAGAAGCCAAAGCTCTGATTTCTGATTCTGTCAGAGGCACTGATTTGTATATTATCGCTGATGTTTTGAATTATAGTCTGGAATATACTGTCTGCGGACATAAAAATCATATGTCCCCGGATGATATTTATGCTGATGTGAAGCGTCTGATTGCCGCTGCTTCCGGCAAACCGAAGAGCCTTACGGTCATTCTGCCATTCCTTTATGAGAGCCGCCAGCACAGAAGAAGTTCCAGAGAGTCTCTGGACTGTGCATTTGCTTTGCAGGAGCTTGCCAACATGGGTGTGGACAATGTTCTCACTTTCGACGCCCATGACCCGCGGGTGCAAAACGCCATCCCGTTAAAAGGTTTTGATAATATTATGCCGACCTATCAGTTTATCAAGGCTCTGCTCCGTTCCACCAACGACCTGGAGATTGACAGAGATCACATGATGATTATCAGTCCGGACGAGGGCGCCATGCAGAGAGCCATGTACTTTGCCACAGTACTTGAAGTCAATATCGGTATGTTCTACAAACGCCGAGATTATTCCATAGTGGTCGACGGCCGTAACCCAATCGTCGCCCATGAATATCTGGGCGAGTCTGTGGAAGGAAAGGACGTGCTGATCATTGATGATATGATTTCTTCCGGTGAGAGTATGCTGGATGTGGCAAGAGAACTGAAACGGAGAAATGCAAGACGTGTATTCTGTATTTCTACTTTCGGTATGTTCACCAACGGCCTTTCTTCCTTTGATAAAGCTTACGAGGAAGACATCATCTATAAAGTGATTACCACCAACTGCACTTATCAGACTCCGGAACTGTTGGAGCGCCCATGGTATGAATGCTGTGATGTATCAAAATATATCGCTCTTCTCATTGATTCCCTGAACCACGAGGCATCCATCAGCGCACTGCTCGATCCGCATGATCGTATCAAGAACCGTCTCGCCGAATACGAGCTGACGCATACAATCAAAGAAGATAACAATTAATCTCAGAAGAATAACGATTTGTCTCTGCTATGGCAGAGCAAGAGGGCTGCAGCAATCATCTCGCCGCAGCCCTCTTTTTGATTGACTTTATTCTGTGCCTCCGGATTCTCCCTGAGAGGCCTCTCCTCCGGAATCGCCGTCTGACGCTCCGCCGCCGCTGCCGCCGGAGCTATTTCCGGAATCGCTGCCCGAGCCGCCGGAACTACTTCCAGAACCGCTGCTCGAACCACTGTCACCGCCGGAGTTACTGCTGGAGCTGCCGCTGTCATTGCCGGAGCCGCTGCCAGAACTGCTGCCGCCGTTGCCGGAAGTTCCGCTGTTATTGCCGGAGTCGCTGCCGGAGCTGCCGCTGTCATTGCTGGAGTCGCTGCCGGAGCTGCCGCTGCCATTGCTGGAGTTTCCGCTGTCGACATCCTGGTCGTTATTTCCGGATGCATTTCTGTCTTCTTCATTGTCTCCAGAATCCTCGTCTTCCAGCGCCTGGTCACCGTCTTCTATACCATCATCCTTTTCGGAATCTTCTTCAGTGGTGGCGCGGGTAGTCTGTGTCGTATCTGACTCGTCGTCTTCCCCGAGGGTAGAATCAAAATCCTTTTCCGGCAGATTCTGATGTACCTTATCCATAAAGTCCTTCCAGATATACGCCGGATAGGAGCTTCCTGTCAGTCCGTCCACGGACTGATAGACATCCATTCCCACCCATACGGCTGTCGTATAATATGGAGAATATCCGCAAAGCCATCCATCCACATAGTCGGAAGTGGTCCCTGTTTTGCAGGCAACCGCCGTATTCACATCAAGAGCACAGCCCGAAGCTGTGGCAGAGCTGTCTGTCACGCAGCTTTCCAGTATATCTGTCATGCTGCTGGCCGCATTGCTGGAATAAATCTCTTTACTCTCTTCCTCATTCGGGACAATCACATTGCCGTCCGCATCTGTGATTCTCACAATACAAGTCGGCGTCCGGTATTTTCCATCGTTGGCAAGGGTTGCGTATCCTGCCGCCATCTCCACCGCGGTGGTACCTCTCGTAAACCCGCCCAAACAGGTGGTATCGTACTCGTAGTCCTCCGGTTCCAACCCCGCGAAGTTCATATTCTCCAGGTATTCCAGACAATTTTCCGGCCCCAGCTCTTCATAAAGACGATAGGTCGCCACATTACTGGACTTCTGTACGGCTCGACGCAGGGAAATTGATCCTAGATAAGAACCTCCGGAATTGGACACCGCATTCTCCCCGGTCATTCTGCTGTCGTCAAGAGTACTGTAAGCCGTATATCCCTGCTCCAGCGCCGGAGCGTATACGAGAAGCGGCTTGATGGCGCTTCCTGGCTGACGGTAACTCTGGTAAGCCCGGTTTAATCCATAGCCTTCCTGGTCTTCTTCCCGTCCACCCACAATGGCTACCACCCGTCCGGTGTTGTTGTCAATGCAGACTGCCGCTCCCTGCACCTCATAAATGCCGTCGTCCGTCTTATCCGTGAACGTGGATAATTGGGAGGACACAGACTCCTGAAGCTGGCTCTGCATATCCATGTCAATGGATGTATAAATGCGATAGCCGGCCGTATAGAGGCTCTGGAGGCAGATATCATACATCTCTTCATACTCTTCGTCATAAGCTTCCTCTTCTTCTTCATCATCAAAAGTATACTGGAATTCAAATCCCCGTTCCTTCATCAAACTTTCCGTAGCGCATTTTATAATATAGGTTTCTGCATAGTCGTTGGACTGCGTCTCTTTCTTTGGCTCAACGGTAATCTCTTCCGCCACAGATTTCTCATACTGGTCCTGACTGATGTATCCTTCTTCATACATACTTTCCAGAATTCTGTCCCGTCTTTCCAAAGTGGCATCCGGGTTCTCATAAGGGTCATAACGACTCGGACTGTTTGGAATCGCACACAAAAACGCAATCTGTGATATGGACAGTTCATTGGCTTCCTTATTAAAATATGCCTCCGACGCCGCTTCAATACCGTAATAACCGTTGGCAAAATACACATTATTCAGATAAAATTCCAGGATCTGTTCTTTGGTGTATTTTTGTTCCAAAGCAACGGCGATAAACATCTCCTGAATCTTACGGCTATACGTTGTCTCAAAATTAAGGAAAACGTTTCGGGCAAGCTGCTGGGTAATCGTGCTTCCTCCCTGGGTAATCTCTCCCCGATTCCGAATGAGAGCGACCACCGCCCGGGCGATGCCTTCGATGTCGATTCCCCGGTGAGAAGTAAAATTCTTATCCTCTATGGAAATAATGGCCAGCTTTGCCGCGTCCGGAATATCATCATATTCCAGATAATTGACGTCTTTCTCACCCTTCAGTTTTTTGATTTCATTTCCATCCACGTCATAGACAAGGGAAGTCTGTTCTGCCTTAAAAGTATTCTCATCACTCTCCGCCACGACTTCCACGGCATTCCTGTACATGGATACGACAGGGATTCCCACCCGCACAACGGCGAGCACCGCCAGCGCGGCAAAAGCCACAAGCAGACACATGGCAAGGACTTTAAAGACTCTCCATGTCATACTGCTCTTTTTTCTTTTCCTGCTTCGGGGCTGCATATTTCCGCCCCTCTGTTGATTCCTGCTCATATCTACCTCCATGATGCTTCTTGTACTTCATCTCTTCCAGTATCTGCCTGAACAAAAAATTTATACATCCGCCCGCTATTGTGTCAGGTAACTGTAAAATACATTTCCTGCCTTGCGGAAATTCTCTGTAATCTGTTCCCGGTCTTCCACGGTGGAAATGCCGGTTACCGGATCCAGATATCGGATTTTGGTGGAATTATAGCTCATGACAATCACATATCTTCCTTCTGTGTACTGAGCAAGTATCGGACTTCCTTTACTGATATAGTACAGCACATCATCCAGGGAACAGCCGATGAGATTCAACGCCTGCTGTCCGCTGTACTCCGCCAACAGTTCCGTGACAGAAGCGTCGTCCGTATCAATGCTCCCTGTGGATACGCTCTTCCCGTTGACCCGGGCAATCATGGAAAGACAGCCGGCCAGAGATTTTCCATCTCCGGACACCTTCTCCACTTCATCCATTCCAGCTACCATCGCATAATCCGCAAACACACATTCCCACAAAACACTTTCATTACTGTCAATGACATTGCCTCTAGCTTCGACCGCGCTGTTCACGGCTTCCGGGAGATTCGTGTAGGTTCCCTGTAATTTACCTTCCGCGTAAACAAAGTACTGCTGTGGCGCGTTACCGCTCCGGGACAGCGTCAGAGAAGAGTCATCCTCGCTGGACAGAATTTTAGCGAGAATGAGATCCGGCTCCACTTGTATATAAATATACTCTGGAAATTTGAAGAAAAGTTGATCTCCGAAAGTTCCGGAATATTTACTGACTAAGGATATTCCGTCTTCTCTGTCTTCTTCTTTATAGCGAATATACTCTTTATTCCCAGTGGAACGGAAACTGCCATTGTTCTTTTTTCCGAGTGTCATCTCCAGCACACTGCCGCTGACGCTGGTTTCCAGAATATATCGATTATTCTTACTATAATTTTTGACTTCATTGCCATCGATATCCATAATCCGTATCTCACTCATAGGAAATGTGACGGCGCCGCTGTCCTCTGTGGATACATCGTCGGCGGCGGCGATACCATAGATGAAATCATTGGACAGGAAGCCTATGGAACGGATTCTCTGGTCATCCCCACAGGTAAAAGTCTGCGTTTTTCCGCTATCCAGGTCAATCATCTGAATCTCTGTATTATTACAGACATCCTGCTCTTTCTCAATGGCAATAATACTCTGGTCAGCCGAGGCAGTCAGACTCTCATTTATCATGCCAGATACCAGAATATTGTCGCTCTTTTCCTCCAGATTCACTTCATGGAGATCTCCGTCCAGGACACAGTAAAAAACATTATCGGAATTCAGATACGCCAGTTTTTCAATATCTTCTTTCATACTGCTATAAGGGATAGAAGATACAAGAAACGCCAACTCCTCGTTACAACTGGTAGAGGCGTCATAGCGTATAATCTGAATACCGTTGTCTCCTTCATGACGTCCGCGGCTGATATAACCATATACAAGATAATAAATATTTCCATCGTCATCGAAATTTAAAATCCGGATGCCGTGCTCGTCCTGATCGTTCCGGATGTCCGCCAGGTTCTCTGACGAAAAGCTATATACCTTTGTGACATCGGAATCATCATAATTATAATACCAGAGCTGTCCCTGCACACTGAACGCCAGTTTATAGCCTTCATCGGAAGAAAAAAATTCCACGTTTTCTTCATTCTGGATGCCCAGGCCAATATAGCTGTCTGTGGTGTCTATAATCTCCTCATTATAATAGGCGTCCATGGTTCGCTGATAATCCAGCAGATACATTCTTTCCGCGGTATACCGCATACGGTAAGTTTCGCTGACATCGTAGTACTGCACCACCCCGTCGCTGACCTCGCTGGAAAGAACGGTATTCAGCTCGAGCACCGCGTAGGTATCGTTAATCTCCCTTACCTTTATGCGCGGCTCTGATACCTGTTTTACTTCCATGCTCCCAAAAAATACCGCGTCGGTGCTGGAATTGATATTCACATATTCCAGCGACGTATCGGAGGCGCTGCTTGACGGTTCCAGATAGGAAGCATTTTCTTCCATCTTTGTTTTGTCGAACAGATTGTTATGGAAATTCAGAGCAAATGTAAAATACTCGTCCATATTATAGCCTGCTCCGTTTTGCACCTTCGTATAAAAATATACCCGCGTGCTGTTATCGAGGCGGACGGCGAGCTGCAGATAGTAATTCTTTCCCTGGGTCAGATCATTTTCAAAGGTAATCGTGCCCGTCCGTACATTTTCTTCCTCGTTGTCCGTGAGCTGATTCACCGTTCCCTGTTCCAGAGGCTCGTCCGGATTGCTTTCAAATAACACATACTGAATTGCCGTAATATCATAATCATAATTGTGCAGTTTAAGTTCCAGTGTTTTTGAGTGATCCACCACAGTAATCTGATTGCGTACCAGCGACAGATCAATATCTCCCCGGTAAGCGGACATCACATTATAATCCGAGACGCTGTTTCCGATTTCCAAAACCGGATAGGTGGAATTTTGCAGCTCCGTCACAGGATTTCCCTTTTCTGCCGAAATTCTGTAATTGAAAAAAATTAAAGCTCCCACAAAGACCAGAACGCCGAGCATAACATGAATGATTGCCATTCGCATTGTTTCTTTCATTTTCACCGACCTCTTTCTTCTTCCAGCAGTGTTTTCAACGTTGGTTTCAGTCCAAATGATTCACAAAATTCCAGAGTCCTGTTCCATTTTTCATCTGACGGGCGTTTCCCCCGTATGGCGCGGATCAGAAGATTCTTAGGCGTATGTTCCATTTCTATAAATTCAAGAATCTGTGTCTCATAGCCCATACCTTCCAGAAGCCCTCCCCGGATGGCGTCCGTCGCCATGGCTGCAAACCGCTCTTTCAAGATTCCATAATCGGTCACCGACCGGAGCCTGTCCCCGGAAAGCTGCTTATTCAGTTCGTGCTGACAACAAGGAACGGATAAAATCACGTCCGCGCCCCAGCGTACCGCTTTATAAAGGGCATAATCTGTTGCCGTATCGCAGGCATGAAGGGTGATAACCATATCCACATGGCTGACTCCCTCAAACTCCTCAATGGATCCTTCATAGAATTTCAGCTTCTCATAGTCGTATTTCTCTGCCAGACGGCTGCAATGTCCAATGACATCTTTTTTCAAATCCAGGCCTATAATACGGACATCATACCCCTTGAGTTCTCTTAAATAATAGTAGACCGCGAAGGTCAGGTATGACTTGCCGCAGCCAAAATCGAGAATCGTAATTTCCCTGCCTCTGGCCAGATGCGGCAGCACATCTTCAATAAATTCCAGGAAGCGGTTGATCTGCCGAAACTTATCGTACCTGGTTCGGACAATCTTTCCCTCCGCCGTCATCACTCCCAGATCCTGCAAAAACGGAACCGGCTTCCCTTCTTTCAGAATATAATGTTTAGGGCGATTGTGCAGCAGCCGGCTTAAATCCGGCACATTTCCTCTGCCGGCCTCCCGGCTGTCCGCAGCGCTCCTGCCTCCGCCGGGCATAATCTTTGGCGGCGCAGACGTTTTCGGCGCAGACTCTGGCGCCGATGTTTTGGCAGCAGATGTTTTGACAGACGCTCTTCCTCTTTTATTTATGAGAGCCGTCACTTCCTCTTCCCCGGTTCGTATCAATACCTGTTTATATAGCGGAAGAATCTCTTTCAGTTTTGTCATCGTCCGGCCTTTATCCAGATTCTCATGAAAGACCTGGGTTTTGGTGTGCCCTTCCACTTGAAAAACCAGTTGATTTCGGATAAGCACCGGACGAACGCCATACTTTTTGATATCTTCCGCTCTGCGGGGATTGCTTATTGTTATTTTCAGAAGCGATTCATTGAGACTTTCTTCCAGTTTTTTTATCAAATAATCCATAGGAAATATCCTTCTTCCAGCATGTAACAGTTCAGCCATATCATCTCGGAAACTTGCTGCCAAGGCAGCTTACCCGGCCCATGGATGCACTATCAGTAAAATTTCTGTGACCGATTTTAGCATGTTTCCACACCCGGCGCAATATGCGATCCATAAACCGGCCACAACTGTCGTCAAATCTTTATATTTTGTTAAGAAAGTGGAAATATCTTTTTTCTCCGGCCGATTGCCGTCCATCTGGCTTTCTTCTATACCGTCTGACTCGCCTTCCTGACATGCCATCATTTCCCTGAATCCCGGCAGCCAGTCGAATTCATATCTGTCATCCAATCGACTCACAGCAATTCCTGCTTTCCTATGATTTCCATTTACTTTATACACAGAATGAAAATGTGTGTTTGTCATATTGCTATTTTTACAAATTCATAATGTTTTGCCTGAATTGCTTTTGCGTTCAATCCGAGGAACTGCATGCACTTCGTTAATAATGGTAGATTTGGAAGTGTGATTCCAAACTTTCTCCTTTACTCTCTGCTTTTTGTTTTCTCTGCCGAATATTCCGGTCTGTATCGAAGAAAGCGCACCGCCCCTTTTGGAACGATACGCCCCTCCTTTTATTATGCCTGTACTTTTTCCACCAGACGGTCTGTTTCTTCTGCCATCTCACTCAAAGCCGTAATCATTTTCTGTTTCTGTGCCAGAAGTTCATCGTACTTTTTCTGTTCTTCCGCGCGGCGGTTCTGTATGCCTGCCAGAATCTCGTTGGCCTGCGCCTGTGCCTCATCCACAATTTTAGCCGCTTTTTCCTCCGCCTCTTTTACGCTTTTAGCCGCTTTTGCTTCGGCTTCTTTAATAATAGAATCCTGTTTGCTCTGAATATCGGAAAGCTGTCTGCAAAGCAGATCGGCATTTCTTATGTACTGCTCATAAGCTTCATCCCGGGTCTGTGGAATATTCTGTTCCTCACCGGTTTTCCTTGTGCCAACAGACGCTGTTCCCACTGCCGCCATCTTCTTTTCCGTCTTTGCATCCGCATTGCCCGACACGTTCTCCGCCTTTGCAGCGGCCTCCGCCATCGCCTGTGTTTTGGCTGCAGCTGCTCTTCCTTCCGCCGCGGCGGCTTTCTTTTCTGCTGTGGCAGCGCGCCCTTCCGCTTCCTCTGCCTGCTTCTCCGCTGCTGCTGCCTGCGCCTGTGCCTCCTGCAACTTCTTCCTTAATGTCTCTACCTGCTTCTTTAAGTCACTGATTTCCTCGTCTTCGACGGTCTCCGGCTCCTTTCCTGCGGATTCCGGCTCTTCTCCTTTCAGTCTCACGGATTCATCAGAGATGATAATCGTCTGTCCTTTTTTCAGCGCTTCAATCTCTTTGTCTTTTTCTTTGACGATGGCCTCAATCTCATCACAGATCTTGTCAAGCTGGATATCCACTTCGTCCTTATCGTAACCGAACATGGATGTTTTAAATACCAGTTCTTCCACATAAGTCAATAATTCCTGTGCTTTCATTCTGGCTCCCCCTTTTCTGCGCCCGAAATATTTTCCGGGCATATATATTTAATTATAAGGATTCTGACGGCTTTGTCCAGAAATATTAGAAATATTGAAGAAAAACGGCATACCCTTCCGAATTTCTGCCTGCGCCGTAGATATCCACATCCTCTTTTTTCCACGGCTGCTCTGTCACCAGCCGAATCACATGACTGTTATATCCTTCTGCCAGTCCTCGCTCTGCTCCATCCATTCTTCTCCGATGGCGCACCCGGCATAAGACGCAATATACTACACATTGATATAAGCGTGAAGAAGCGCTGCAATCTTCAGTCCGATGAGTCCCAGTAGAACTCCCGGAAAACTGATGGCGTCAAAACGGAGTCCCGCCCAGATAACCGCCAGCATAATTATCCACCGGAGAATACTCCGGATAGTCATAAACCACCGGCTTTTGCTCTTGTCCATCAAAAGTCCCCTCTTCAGACTTTTTTCCATATTGACACTCATCCATACGGCGACAGCCGTTCCCAGAACCACGCCAACGGTATATCCAATCCTGTCCTTTACAATGAACAAACCGATTACTTCCACTAAAACGCCCCATGCGAGACAGCCAAATATAAGACCCAGCAGCGTCTCATTTGTCTTTTCTATCCATTTTATCCGTTTCATGATTTTTCCATTCCTTTTCTCTGCAAAATATCTGTATCATCCTGTAACAGGAACGTATTCCTGCCAGAATGCCAACAATCAGCATCAAAGGAAATAGCAGTTCCTGATGAATCTTCCGGGACAGATACTCTCCCAGAAATACACAGATGAAATGCATACGAGCATACATATTCCTAACTGGCTGACCAGCGCCAGCATACGGAGGGCATTTTTGTCCTTTTTCCTTCTCATGAAAGCAGCTCTCCGATGACCCGGTCTGCCACCGCCTCCATCAGTGTCTCAATGGCCTAAAAACTCCGGCAGAGATTATTTTCGCCAACAATAATAAGCTTACTGTATCCCAAAGCCTGCCTCTCCCTATAATGTAATCAGATGATAGGCCGCCGCCTTCATCATCCGATTCATGATAGCATTTCCCAAACCTGCTTCGAAAAAACTCTCGGAATAAATAAAATCCAGATTCAGTTCATCGCATTCTCTGAGTACCCCGTATAGATTCGCTGCCACGGATTCGGGATGCTCCCGGCTGCCGATACTCCGGAGGATACCGGCGTGATACGCATTCATGGTCTCATCGGTTCCGATAATACCAACCCGGTATCCCTGCTGCATCTTCTCTTCCGCCAGCGCATTAATCTTTTCAATGACTGCATCTTTTGGCCCTTCCACCAGCGTCAGTCTTCCTTTGGGCGCATAATGCCGGTATTTCATTCCCGGCGCTCTGGCCAACACATCCTTCTGCATGGTTCTGCCGGCAATCGCCGGATCCACCTGCACCAAACCGACCACTTCTTCCAGCATCGCCTTTGTAATATAACCGGGGCGCAAAATAACCGGCACTTCTCCTGTCATATCCACAATGGTCGACTCAATACCGATTCCCACCGGCCCTCCGTCAAGAATCATGGGAATCTTTCCGGCCATATCTTCCATCACATGATCCGCCGTGGTAGGGCTTGGCCGTCCGGAAATATTGGCGCTCGGCGCGGCAATCACTCTTCCGCTCTCCCGAATCAGCGCCCGAGCATCCGGATGCGACGGCATCCGTACCGCCACCGTGGAGAGGCCTCCAGTAGTCCCGTCCGGGACGGAATCTTTCTTATTCAGAATAATGGTCAGCGGTCCCGGCCAGAAGGCTTCCATAATCCGTTTTGCTTTTTCCGGCACCTCCCTTACCACCAGATCAACCTGTTCCATATCAGCGATATGGACAATCAGAGGATTATCCGAAGGTCTCCCCTTCGCCGCATAGATACGGGCCGCAGCCTCGCTGTTCATAGCGTCGGCCCCCAGGCCGTATACCGTCTCTGTCGGAAAAGCCACCAGCCCGCCGTCCCGGATAATCTCCCCGGCCTCCTTCAGAGCATCCATCTTCACAAGTTTTGTTTTCATCGTAATCACTCCCGTAATTAACTTTTACTAGTTTATCATAACCTGTACAAAAAATAAATGTTGTTTTTTGTACAGGTTGTTAAAAAATTAACTTTTCCCCTGTTCTGATATATTTTTTTCCCTTCCTTCTCATCCAAATCCTGTGGAGGAAACGCCCTGATCGCCGGGCTGATGCTCGGCATCATTCACACGATCCGAAAGAGGTGAAGCCCTCCGGGAAGGGTGAGAGCGACGGGCGTTGACAATATTCCCCGTATGTTTTCGCGTCTGCCTTCGGTAAGGTGAAAGTGTCGGGATAAAGGTCGATTTTCCAATCTTTTTTACATCTATATCGAACAACAAGAGCCTACGTCGATGACCTTCTGGTTGTCGGCTGAGGCTCTTGTTATTTTCATTTCTTTCCAGATACGCAGAACATAAATTTGTTTTTTGCAACCTTAATATCCGTGA
>CAYULX010000001.1:0-70240 GCA_964445535.1 uncultured Eubacterium sp. | reverse complement strand
AGGAGAATGGAAATGGGAGGACAGACAGAATTTTTGGATGCGGTGCGGGAACTGGAACGTCTCGCCCAGACCAACAACAACCATTTGAATATGGAAGAAATCCGCGCATATTTTTCTGATATGGATTTAAAAGACGAGCAGCTTGACTATATCTGCCGTTATCTGGAAAGTCACCGGATTTTCATAGAAAATCGGGTGAGACGGGGGCAGAACGAGATAACCGACGAAGATGTCGCCACGAAGGAGGATCCGCTGGACGCGGACATGGTGAACATTTATATGGAAGAAATCGGAAAAGCAAGCCAGGTGAGCGAGGAGCAGGAAGAAATGCTGGTCCGCAAGCTTATAAATGGAGATGAGAACGCCAGGAATCTTCTCATCGAGGCAAATCTTGCCTACGCCACCGTCCTGGCAAAAGAGTACACTGGCCGCGGCCTGCTGCTCAGCGATTTGATTCAGGAATGCAATATTGGTCTCATGATGGCGGTCAATGAGTTCGAGCCGGAAATGCATGGAAGTTTCCGGAAATATAAAGAGAAGATTATTCGCCAGTATGTGGAAGATGTGATGGCAGAATATAACCAGTCCACCCGCTCGGCCATGAAAATGGCAACCAGAGTCAACGAATTGAACGACCTGGCCACTGCATTTGCGAAAGAATACGAGAGGGAGGCAAAGCCTTCGGAACTGGCGGAACGCATGGGTATCTCCGAGGAAGAGGTGCGGGAACTGATGAAAGTGTCGCTAGACGCCATCGCGGTCATCGAATGAGAAATTAGTGAAAAAATGAGCATGATTTGACGGCTTGTGACATATAATTTAGAAATGAGAAAGAGGCAATATGCGATACGAGGATGATGTAATCGAAGAAGTCAGGGAAAAAAATGATATCGTGGACATTATTTCCCAATACATTTCCCTGAAAAAAAGGGGCTCCTCCTACTTTGGACTTTGCCCTTTTCATAATGAAAAATCCCCCTCCTTTTCCGTCAGCCGCGAAAAGCAGATGTATTACTGCTTCGGATGCGGGCAGGGAGGAAATGTGTACACATTTTTAATGGAATATAACCGGCTTTCCTTTTTGGAAGCCTTGCAGGAACTGGCAAGAAGAGCCGGGGTGGAACTGCCTCAGGGAGAGCAGACACCCGAGGAGAAGCGGCAGGCGGACGCCAGAGTGACCTTGAAGGAAATGAACAAAAAGGCCGCCGTCTACTTCCACTACCTGCTGAACAGCCCCCGGGGTGAACACGCCATGGCGTATTTGAAAGGCAGAGGCATCTCCGACGAGATGATCAAGCATTTCGGCCTGGGCTACGCGGACATTTACCGGGACGATCTCTATCAATATCTGAAAAAACAGGGATACAGCGATTATCAGATGAAGGAATCTTCTCTGGTGACCATTGATTCGGTAAAAGGCAGCTATGACAAGTTTTTTAACCGGGTCATTTTCCCGATTATGGATGTTAACCAGCGGGTCATCGGCTTCGGCGGACGGGTTATGGGAGAAGGCGAGCCCAAGTACTTAAACTCAAAAGAGACCATTTTGTTTGATAAGGGCAGGAACCTCTACGGGCTTAACTATGCCAAGCGAACCAGGGAGAATGCCATTATTTTGTGCGAAGGATATATGGATGTGATATCTCTTCATCAGGCCGGATTCACCAATGCGGTGGCGCCGCTGGGAACCGCATTTACGCCAAACCAGGCAATGCTGTTGAAACGTTACACCGACGAGGTGATTCTCTCCTTTGACAGTGACGGCGCCGGAGCGAAGGCAGCCCTGCGGGCGCTGCCAATCTTACGGGAAAATGGATTAAGAGGCCGAGTGCTGTCCATGAAGCCCTTCAAAGATCCGGATGAGTTCATAAAAGAAGAAGGAGCCGAAGGCTACCGGAAGCGTCTGGATGAGTCGGAGGCGGGCCGGATGTTTGAGATGCTGGTGCTTTACGGGCAGTATAATCAGAAAGACCCGGAGAGCCGCACGGAATTTATCCGCGCCATCGCCAGAAAGCTGGCGGAAATCGAAGAACCGGTGGAACGAAATACCTACCTGGAGGCGGCGGCCAACCGTTTTATGATTCTTCGGAAGGATTTAGATGATCTTGTGAACAGGTACGGCATGGACTATCAGTATAAAAAGGCCAACGAACAATATAAAAAGGAGCCGGAAAGCCGGGAAAAGAAGCAGGAAAAGAGAGAGAAGAATCATAATCAGCCGCAGCGGATTCTTCTCACCTGGCTGACGGAACACCCGGAGATTTACCCTTATGTCCGGCCTTACGTCAGCGCCGACGATTTCTTACATCCACTCTATCACTCGGTGGCCATCATGCTCTTTGAGCAGTTGGAACAGGGACAGGCGGTGAATCCGGCGCGGATTATCAACCGGTTTACCGAGGCCGAAGAGCAGAAAGAGGCGGCGGCGCTCTTCAACGCCCATCTCAAATACGAAACTTCTCCGGAAGACCGTGACAAAGCGCTCACTGACGTGGTGAAAAAGATTCTCATGACAAGCATAGAAGAAGAAATGGTTCACACCGGGGATATCGTCCGGTGGCAGGAACTTCTTACCAAAAAGAACAAGGTGCAGAAAATGCAGCTTCATATAAATGAAACATAAAAAGGACGGGAGGTCGGCGCCGGAAGCTGCAAGATTTTTGGATATGTAAGAATCATAAAGGAGAAAACAGATGGAATTATCAAAAAGATTACAGACAGTCGCTATGGCGGTGACGCCGGGGAACCGACTGGCTGACGTGGGCACAGACCATGGATATATCCCGATTTATCTTGTGAAAAAAGGATTGTGTCCGAAAGCGTACGCCATGGACGTCAATAAGGGACCTCTTGCCCGAGCGGATGAGCATATCAGGCAGGAGATGCTCTCGGACAGAATTGAGACAAGACTTAGCGACGGTCTCTCAAAACTGTCGCCAGAGGAAGCGGATACCATTATTATAGCGGGGATGGGAGGAGAACTGATTTGCCGGATTCTCAGAGAGGCATCTGATTTTCTGTCCGCGAACAAAGAATTTATTTTGCAGCCTCAGTCCGAATGGTTTAAGGTGAGGCATTTGCTTCATGATTTTGGATATCACATAAAAAAAGAGTGGTTTTTGAAAGAGGAAGGAAAATATTATGTGGTCATTAAAGCATTTCCAGCGTCTGGCGGCAAGAAGGATAGCTATCCGGATGAATTCCAATATGTATATGGTTACTGTTTGTTGAAGGAAAGGAATCCGGTACTCCTGGAATATCTCAGGAAAGAGAAGGATAAAAAACAACAGATACTGGAGCGGATGGCAATACAGGAGAACCGTAAAACCCTTTCGGAAGAAAAAGAGTTACAGATTCTAAGAACAAAGCATCAGAACGAACAAGATGCCAATATACAAGGTTTTAAAGAGAAAAAAAGAGAATTGCGTCGAAAACAATTGGAAAAAGAAATACAGGAAATAGGAGAATATTTAAAAAGCAATACATAAGGGCGTCACAAAATCATCGAATCAGATGAGGGTGACGCTTTCTTTGCTTTAAAACGAATAAAAACAAGAATCGAGAGAGATATTACGGTTCACAGATGCGGAAGCAACACGAAAACATCCTCTTCAAGATTAGGAGATGAGAGCCGGACGATAAGCCGGGTTATGTCGTGAATGGTCATCTGTCTGATTCTGCCGTCGCCGGCAGACTTTAGCGACCTACCTGAAAGCAATCCGGGCAAGATTATGGCTTTCTGTTCGGTCTTGCTTCGGATGGGGTTTACATGGCATTCCCTGTTACCAGAGAATCGGTGGGCTCTTACCCCGCCTTTCCACCCTTACCGCCTGTTCCGAAGAAAAGGCGGCGGTATATCTCTGTTGCACTATCCTTGGAGTCGCCTCCACCGGACGTTATCCGGCATCCTGCCCTGTGAAGCCCGGACTTTCCTCTCCCTGGAGCCTTTCGACATAAGAGGGAGCGACCACTTGTCCGACTCTGAATCTTTCCCATTTTAGCAAAGAGCCATGAAAAAGTCAAGGTAAGAAGTTCTTAAGGACTTTTATAGCAAAAATGTGGTAAACTATTCAAAAAGCTGACAGCCGGAAGCGGTAATATTCTCGACGGCTGTAAAATAAATGTACGGAGGAAATTACATGGATAAAAATGATAGTATTTTAGTTGTGGATGATGATAAAGAGATCGCAGATTTGGTGGAGATCTATCTGGTCAATGACGGATATAAAGTGCTGAAGGCGTCTGACGGCGAGCAGTGCCTTTCCATGTTGGTGGAGCACCCGGAGATCCGTATGCTGATTCTTGATATTATGATGCCGGGCATTGACGGTCTGGAGGTGTGCCGGACGATTCGTAAGACAAGTAATATCCCGATTTTGATTCTGTCTGCCAAGGCAGAAGATATGGACAAGATTGTCGGTTTCGGCACGGGCGCCGACGATTATCTGACGAAGCCGTTCCATCCGCTGGAACTTCTGGCGAGGGTGAAGTCCCAGATGAAGCGCTATACTTCCATTGAACCGGAGAAGGGAGATTCTGCAGATAAGAAGGAAGAGATTGAGATTCAGAATCTGACCATTAACAAGGCGGCCCATGTGGTGAAGAAGAACGGGGAGGAGATTGCCCTGACGCCCATTGAGTTTGATATTCTTTATCTGCTGGCGTCCAACAGAGACCGGGTGTTTAGCACCGACGAGATTTTTGAGCGGGTATGGAATGAAAAAGTATATGAGGTAAATAATACCGTTATGGTTCATATCCGGCGTCTACGGGAGAAGATTGAGGATAATTCCAGAAGTCCGAAGATTTTGAAAACCGTATGGGGGGTCGGCTACAAAATTGAAGGTTAAGAAGTTTAAAAGCTTCCGTTTTAAGATGGTGCTGTATATGTTTTTGAGTGTGCTGGCGACATTTATAACGGAAGGGATTATATTTGCCGGGATTTATTTTTATGAGACGGAGATTCTGGCGGGAGAGTACCGCAGAGTGTGGGGCGCTTCTGGTCAGGGAAGTCTGGCGGTAGGAATGCTTACCGTGTCGGAGTCGGCATCCCTGGACCTTCTGATGATTGTGGTATTTACAATGCTGCTGCTGGTGATGTATTTCATACTGATTTCTCACAGCTTTGTCACCTATGTGCGAGAGATTATCAGCGGTGTGGAAAAGATGAAGTCCGGTGATTTTCAGGAAAAGATTCCGGTGAAAGGAGAAGATGAGTTCTCGGAGATTGCGTACTCTATTAATGAAATGTGCAGAAATCTTTCCCGGACGCTGGAAGCCCAGAAAGAGACAGAGAAGACCAAAGATGAGCTGATCACCAACGTAGCCCATGACCTGCGGACGCCGCTGACTTCGATTCTCGGATATCTCGATTTGTTGTCCCAGGGAGACTTTCTTACCGAAGACCAGAAGCAGAAGTATCTGGGAATCGTTTCTTCCAAGGCGAGACAGTTGGAGACGTTGGTTAAGGATCTGTTTGATTACACCAGGTATGACAGGGATAAGGTGAAGATTAAAAAGGAGATCCTTGATCTGAATCTGTTTATGCCACAGATTGTGGATGAGTTCTACCCGAGTCTCATGGAGCATGGACTGACCTGCCGGACGGAATTTTACGAAGGCGCGCTGAACATCGAGGCCAACGGAGAACTGTTGGCTAGAGCCATCGGCAATCTTATGTCCAACGCCATTAAATACGGAGCTGAGGGCAAGGTCATCGAAGTGAAGACTGGGCGGTTGAATAACAAGGTTTTTGTGGCGGTCATCAATTATGGAAAGGTGATTCCGGCGGAAAAGCTGCATAAGATTTTCGATAAGTTTTACAGAGTGGAGTCTTCCCGTTCCTTGAAAACCGGAGGAACGGGACTGGGACTTGCCATTGCCAAGAACATTGTCAATTTGCATAACGGAAATATATGGGCGACCAGCGATGAATACGGAACCCGTTTTCAGATAGAACTTCCGGTGGTGGCGCCGTACAGCGGAGGACGATAAGGCGGTTTACTGGTAGGACGGCGCTTCAGTAAAAAGGCGGGTTCCTGGCAAGGCGGCCGGGATGACAGATAAGAAGCGGCAGCATGGAGAAACAGTATGATTAATGATTTATTTCGTACTTACAAAAAAATAATTATTCTGATATTGATTGTTCTTTGTGTGGTTATTTTCTGGTTTTACGGTTGTCACCGTCAGCAGCAGACTGGCGACAGCACGGAGACCTGGGAAAAGGTGGAACTGTCCGATGATGGTGGTTACAGTTACCATTTTCAGATGGATTCTCTGACTGGCGATGTGATTTTTGGGACGAAGGGTTATCTTGTCCCGGATAGAACCCTTCCGGTGCGAGCCAGCATTTCTTGTGAAGAAGAAGCTTTTACCGGAACATTGAAGATTACTTTACCGGGGACAGACGGGGACGGCGTTTCTTATCAAGTGGCGCTGAGTTGCCGGGAAGGTGTGACCAGCAAGGTGGAAATGGAAGTTCCGGATTTGGGAAATGTTTCCTATTTTTATTTTGAGATACTGGATTCTTTTGGAACGGTGCAGTTTTCGGAAAGGGTGGAGACTCGGGAGGACGCGGAGACGGCCGATGAGAAGTATATATATATCGGGGTTTTGAGCAACCAGTATTCCTCTCTGGAGTATCTAAATGATATGGAGATGGAAGCGGAAGATGAGACTCTGACGTTAAGACTGATTCGTTTCCTGGCCGAAGATTTCCCAACGGATACCGACGAGCTGGGTTCCCTTTCCGGAATACTCATTGATTCTTTTGACACGTCCACTCTGTCACAGCTTCAGATACAATGTCTTACTTCCTGGATATCGCAGGGCGGAAGTTTATTTGTGGGAACAGGTACCGGCGCCGGGACTGTTTTGCCGGGGCTGGAAAGTCTGCTGAAGATACAGGCGGGCGAAGTGGAAGAAGTGCAGTATGCTTTTACTGGAGATTTGTCCCAGGCGGGAAGTGTGCGGCTGTATTCCTCCCATCTGGTGATGCAGGACGAGGATAATTGGGACAAGGTATCTTTTTCATATCCGAACTGCATGTACCGCAAAGAATATGGCGGAGGACAGATTTCTGTTCTTGTTTTCAGCCTGACAGACGATATGTTCCGGCAGTGGACCGGGTGGGAGGCTGTCACCGACCAGGTGTTCCAGGAGGAATTAGAGCAGGAGGTCATCCGTGACCGGGCGGATGATACAAGTCTCTGGTATGTGAAACGGACATTATATGCGTTTATGAACGGAAGACGCCTCAATACTTTTTATTACGGTCTATTCTTTATTGTATATCTGGGAGCGCTGGTTTTTTTTGCCTACTATCTTCTCAGAAAGATAAAAAGAAGAGAATATATTTGGGGAGTTGTTCCGGCGGTGGCGGTTTTGTTCACGATTTCTCTTACTTTCCGTTCGGAGAGCAGCAGCGGAGAGACCGGGCAGGATTTTTCGGCCATCCGAATCAACGACGCTTCCCAGGGACAGGATGATTATTTCCTTTTGTATCAGGATAATGAGGGAACGGAAGATAATGTTGATTTGGTTTCTTCCATTGGCAGTGTGGAGCCGGTAGATTATAACTATCGGACAGCGGATGCGGATAATTATTCCGTGCGGAATATTACGGAAAATTATACGATAAATAATACCAGAAATGGTTTTGACATCGTTTTCGGAGAGACAATACCCGGTACTTCTTACATTTTTAAATGTTCCAGCGAATCCTCGCAGACAGACATAGCCGACTGTTTTACCACGGATATTACGGCGGAGAATTCCTATTTTGAGGGAAGCGTGACGAATATATCCAGCTGGTATTTTGAAAAGGTTGTTCTGATTCGGGGGCAGCAATATACGGTTCTTGACAATATGGAACCGGGAGAGACTGCGGAAGTGAAAGAAAGCGCCGTGCGGTTTTGGACAGAGTATGAAGAAGATGCGCAGGAGGACACCAGCGAGGATGACGCCACAGGCAATCTGGTGGAATATTTGAAACAGAGATATATGCTCCAAAATGAAGACCAGTACACGCTGCTGGTCATCGGAATCACCGATGAGAATAATTTTCAGCTTTTATCCAATGGCAATACCCTGGATAATCGACTGTCAGCCTTTGTCAACCGATTTGTGCTCCCAAATACCGACGGCAGTGACTGTATTATCAATATCAATACTTGCCTGGATGAAGAAAGCAAGGGGACTTCCCTGAGTTATAACATGCTGGAAAAGCAGGAGACGAAAGCGGTTTATTCTTTTGATACCTCTAAGATTGTCTGGGGAATGTTCCGGAACAGGGATGGTTTTCAGGGGACAATCTATGCCTACAATTATGATACGGAGGAACAGGAGCAGATTCTTGCGGAGGAAGATGATTTTATGAATTTTGATGAATTGGAGCCGTATGTTTCGGATATAAATGAGATGACGCTGACTTTTACGCTGCCGCAGGGCAGTAACTATGGGGAGGCGCCGGTTCTTTCTCTGCTGACAAAGGATATAGGAGATTAAGGTACAGGGGGAAGCGGATATGCTGGAATTTCAGAATACTTCGATTTACCGGCGGGAAAAAAGAATATTGGATGATTTCAATTTAAAGATACCAGATGGAGCGATCATGGGATTGCTGGGGTCTGACAGTAAAGCGAAATCCATGATTCTGGCTGCCGCCAGCGGCAGCCAGGCTCCCGACTATGGTCAGATTCTTTTGAATGGCGAGTCCATTTACCGGCAGAGAAGCCAGGCGTATCAGAACTTTGGCTATATGCCAAGGGAGTATGGTTTCTATGACCTTCTCCGGGTGGACGAATACTTTGAGCTTTTTCTCTCTCTTTATAAGGTAAATGGAGGATACAGACTCAAGAGAATGGAAGAAGTGGCGGAACTTTTTGGTATCCGTCAGTATATGAGCGCCTTTATCGCGGAATTGCCGGTGGAGATGCGGCCTTTTCTCTGTCTGGCTAAAACGGTACTGCACGACCCGGAGTGGCTTCTGCTGGATGAGCCTTTCGCTAATTTAAGTTCTGCCAGCCGGAATTTCATGATTAAGATTCTCCTGATGCTCCAGGAAGAGGGGAAATCCATCGTGGTCAATTCTCAGATGTTCCCGGAAAACCGAGATTTCTTTACGGATATCGCATTGGTGGAAGAAGGAAGGGTTACGGTGGAAGGAGAGACCGAAGATATTTTTGAGACGGCATTGAAAAAAAGTCCGGTGAGGATGCATGTGCTGGCCGGTCTTGAGGAAGCCTTGGAAGTACTAAAGACCAATACGCTGGTGGATCGGGTGACCGTGGATGAACAGGAGGTTATTTTCCGGTTTAATGGAGGAGAGCGGGAAGAGGCGGAGCTTCTTACGGATCTGGTGGAATCCGGCGCTTTCATCCAGAATTATATGCGGGATCGTGTTAATATTGAAGAAGTTTTCCGGAGGTAGAATATGATCAATCCATTTTTAAAGACAGAATGGTTGCGGGAGGGAAGGAACATCAGATTTCCGCTGATGATTATTTTTTACATTGCCATCATGGCATTTATCATGATTTTATTCATGGTCTTTAATGAAGAGTCTTTTCAGCAGGGATATTACTATAATACTACAACGTATCAGTATCAGTTTCTGATTATCAGTACATTTCAGATTGTGACGGTACTGTTGCTGACGCCGTCTACGGTATCCAGACTTTTTATTGTAGATAAAGAGAAAAATATGCTGGAACAGTTTGAGATGGTGCCGGGAGTATCTTTTCAGTATGTGACGGCAAAGATTGTTCTGGTGCTTGCCGTACATGCGCTATTGTTTGTTTCCGGTCTGCCCGTGTCGGCGTTGTCATGCATTTATACGGGAATCAACGGGGTTAAACTGCTGCGGCTGGGAGCGATGATTCTCCTTTATGCTTTTTGGAGCGGGGCCATTTCCATCTTTTTTTATACGGTATGCGTCAAAAGCGTCTGGTCCTTTGCCTCGACTTTTTTTGTACAGCTTATGTTTGGAACCGGAACGCTGGTGCTGGCAGAGGCTTTCAGAAATGGTTCCCTGATGCTGAATAATACCGGACAGATTGCGCCGGAGGTTATCGCTGTGTGCCTGTTTCTGCTCATCCTGAATCCGTTGTCTTCTTACATGGGATTTTATGGAAGTATAACGGGAGATATCGGTATTTTCGGCACCTTTTGCAGTCATCTGGGAATCGATACATCGGACAGATGGTTTATACTTTTGTTTTATAAAGTGTCCAGTTTTTCTTGTGTACTCATTGGTATTCTTTTTCTGGCGTTGTCCATCTGGTATATGGACAGGAGAAGGCGCGCTTAGACGGGATAGCTTTCGCAGATGCCTTGTGAAACAAAAAATGCTGTGCTATAATAACAGAACTGTGTCGAATTTGTGCAACCAGGAAAAAATTGCAGATTCAACAGTGGAAGACTGCGGAATCGAAAGGGAAAGATGCAGAATCAGTAATAAAAGTTTATGGAAAATAGAGAGGACATGAGTATGGATTTGTTGTATAGAAATACAAGAAATAACGAAGAAACAGCAAAGGCTTCCGAGGCGATTCTCCGCGGACTGGCGGAAGAAGGCGGACTTTATGTGCCGGAGCGTATTCCCGAGCTGGACAGAACCATGGAAGAACTGTCAAAGATGAGCTATCAGGATGTGGCTTATGAGGTAATGAAGCTGTTCTTTACGGATTTTACAGAAGAGGAATTAAGGAATTGTATCAACAATGCCTATGACAAGAAGTTTGATACGCCGCATATTGCGGAGCTTGTGAAAAAGGATGACAAGTATTTTCTGGAGCTTTTCCACGGCGCGACCATCGCCTTTAAAGATATGGCTTTGTCCATTCTGCCATATCTGCTGACCGCCAGCGCCAGAAAAAACCGTGTCAAAAATGAGATTGTGATTTTGACGGCCACTTCCGGCGACACGGGCAAGGCGGCGCTGGCAGGGTTTGCCGACGTACCGGGCACGAAGATTATTGTCTTTTATCCAAAGCATGGCGTCAGTCCGATTCAGGAGAAGCAGATGATTACCCAGCGGGGAGAGAATACTTACATTATCGGCATTGAGGGCAATTTTGACGATGCCCAGACCGGCGTGAAGAAGATGTTTTCCGATGCCGCGCTGGCAGAGGAAATGGCGGCGGCCGGCTACCAGTTTTCTTCCGCCAACTCTATCAATATCGGACGACTGGTGCCTCAGGTGGTCTATTATGTATACACTTATGCCGCCCTGCTGGCTCAAGGAGAGATTGCCGATGGAGAGCAGATTAATGTGGATGTTCCGACCGGCAACTTTGGTAATATTCTGGCAGCGTATTACGCGAAACAGATGGGTGTGCCGATTGCGAAGTTAATCTGCGCGTCCAACGAGAATAAGGTGCTGTTTGATTTTTTTGCTACCGGTTGCTACGATAGGAACCGGGAGTTCATTCTTACATCCTCTCCGTCCATGGATATTCTCATCTCCAGCAATCTGGAGCGGCTGATTTATCAGACGGCAGGCAGAGATGCGGAGAAGAATAGCGCGTATATGAAGACGTTAAGCGAGACTGGCCGCTATGAAATCACTCCTGAGATGCGGGAGCAGATGAAAGATTTCTACGGCAATTATGCCAGCGAGGAAGAGACGGCGGAGGCCATTAAGAAAATGTACGAACAGACCGGCTATATTATGGATACCCACACGGCGGTGGCGGAGAGCGTTTATGAGAAGTACGCAGCGGACACGAAAGACGCTACGAAGACTGTTATCGTCTCTACAGCCAGTCCATATAAGTTTACGAGAAGTGTTATGAATGCCATCGATCCGGCCTATGACGCCCAGAGCGACTTTGCGCTGGTGGATGAACTGAAACGTCTGTCCGGGGTACCGGTACCGCAGGCTATTGAGGACATCCGCTCTGCCCCTGTTTTACATGATACTGTCTGCGGGAAAGAGGACATGTGCGGACAGGTAAAACGGATTCTTGAGATTCAGTAAAAAAGATCGCCCGGCGGAGTGAAGACGGAAAGGTTCCGCGGGCGGAATAAAACGTATGTGACAAATATGCGATGATAGGTGTTTATGGGAATGATTGCAGAGCATGGACATCGATACGGAGGAGAATATGAAAATAGCAATAACATTTGCAGAAAATGTTCTTGAAGTCAGGAAAGAAGAGGACGGGAAACCGAATGAAATTTGGAAAAAAAGGCTTGATAACTTTGAGATGAAGGAAAATGAAGATACTGGTTTAAGAGTGGGAAAGAAAAAGAATAGGAAGATTCTTTTTTGGCAGCCCATTGGAGAAAATATCCTTATGGTCTATACCAATAAGAAAGGGATGGTCAAGGCAAGCTATGCGCCGGAAAGAGGGGCATATCTCCGAGTACTTGAGAAAATATGTAAAGTGCAGCATATTTCCCTCACAAAAGAGGGACTTTCCTTGCAGATCCTGGTAGGTGTAGGAAGACATGAGGATCTGGAAATATCAGAGGCGGCCTTGAAGATTGGTCAGAGACTGTATCACCCCTTTGTTTTGCCGATCACCGATAAAAATCCTGTCAAGGTAAAAGACGATGACGAGTTTTTCATCCGGAAGTTTCACTTTCCCTTGGATGAGATGACAAAAGAGATGGAAGAGACCTCTTCCCGTTTTGATATCGCTTTGAAGATTAACGGGATGGACGTCACTTTTCCCGTAAAGATTGAGTTGCCCGATGAAGACATCAAATACCAGCATGTGCCGATGTTCAGTTTCTTCTATAAAAATCAGGCGGTGCAGATTAAGCATACCAGCGTAGGAAATGTGCTCTATGTTTGTCGGCCCATGGAGGAGGAGGAAAAGCGTCTTGCTTTTCGTTTTTGGGAAAGCGAGAAGGTTTCTGGATGGCTGTACCAAAAAGGAAAAGAAGAGAAAGAAAAGTCTTCTCAGAAGGTCAGTCTTTTTTATGAAAAGTTCTGCCAGAAGGCGGAAGAGGGAACTTTCGAGATTTTTGATATGGCGTGGAAGAGGAATCCCAAGGGGGCTTATTTCATTATAAATGAGAATGCTCCGGATTATCAGAGAATCAAAAATCATCCCAATGTGGTAAAGCAGTATTCAAAGAAATACTATGAGCTTTTGTTCCGTGCCAACGCCTATGTGTCCACAGAGACGCCGTTCCATCTGAACATTATCCGTTCTAATAATAAGTATTTCCGCAGAAGCATTGCGGAGAATACCTTTGTGTTCTTACAGCACGGCGTGACTTATATGAAATGTCACGGCCCGAATTCTCCGTTTCTTGCCGGAAGGGAGATGGAACCCGATTACATTGTGGTAAACAGCGAGAAGGAAAAGGCGGCGGTACACCGCATGATGGGGATTGACAATTCCCGTATTTTAAAGACGGGTATGGGGATTTTCAGTAAGATTTCGTACAAACATCTGAATCAGGATTCTGATGATATCGCGGTGGTCATGCTGACCTGGAAGCCTTATGAGGACAATATGGAGGACTTCACCAAATCCAGTTATTATCAGAATACGCTGGCCATCTACAATATGCTGCGAAAATATCTTCCGGCAGACCATATCTGGATTGTGATTCACCCGAAGACCGGAGCTCATCTAGAAAAAACGGAGCTGGCACCGAGTATCTGGAAAAAGCCGATTTCCGAGGCGCTTAGCATCGCCAAGCTGCTCATTACAGATTATTCCTCCGTCTGCTACAATAGCTTCTATCAGGGCGGCGGCGTGGTCTTTTTCCAGGAAGATCTGGAGTTTTATGAGAAGGAAAACGGAAAGCTCATCCCAAAAGATGATGAATATATCGGAAAACGAACCTTCTCCCTGGAAGAACTGGATGCAGTTCTTCGAGAAGGCTGCCGGGATGGAAAGATTCAGCTTGATGCATTCCGGACAGAAGAATTTGAGAGACGCTATAAGACGATTAATGAATTTTCCGACGGAAAAAACATGGAACGTCTCTGCGAGAAGCTCAAGGAGTTGGGACTGATTTAAGAGTGCGGAACGCTGCGGAGACTGGCTTATGATTCTGACAGAGAACGGATTTGATTTGCCATGAATCTAATGACAAAGTGGAGGAGACAATTGTGAAAAAATACGATTATCTGATCGTGGGCGCAGGGCTTTTTGGCAGTGTTTTCGCCCATGAGATGACGAAAAAGGGCGCTTCTTGTCTTGTGATTGACAAGAGAGACCATGTGGGAGGCAATATTTATACAGAAGAAGTGGAAGGAATCCGGGTTCATAAATACGGGGCGCACATTTTCCATACTTCCGACAAAGAGGTCTGGGATTATGTAAATGCGCTGGTGGAGTGTAATCATTATATTAATTCTCCGGTTGCCGTTTATAAGGATGAGTTATACAATCTGCCATTTAATATGAACACGTTCAGCAGACTCTGGGGTATCCGCACACCACAGGAAGCGAAGGATATCATCGCTTCACAGATTGCGGATTTGAATATCGGAGAACCGCGGAATCTGGAAGAGCAAGCGTTGTCCCTGGTAGGACGGGACGTCTATGAGAAGCTGGTGAAAGGCTATACCGAAAAGCAGTGGGGCAGGGATTGCAGTGAACTGCCATCGTTCATCATCAAACGTCTGCCTCTCCGTTTCATTTATGATAACAACTATTTCAACGACCCGTATCAGGGGATTCCTAAAGGCGGATACACGAAACTGATTCTGAAGCTGCTGGAAGGTTCCGACGTACTTTTGGATACGGACTACTTCACTTTCCGCGAAGAGCATCCGAACGCAGCGGCAAAGACTGTGTACACCGGGCCGCTGGACGCCTACTTTGATTATAAGCTGGGGATTCTTCAGTACCGGACTGTCCGTTTCGAGACTGAAGTGCGGCCGGTGGAAAATTATCAGGGCAACGCGGTGGTCAACTACACGGAGCGGGAAGTGCCGTATACCCGCATTATCGAGCATAAACATTTCGAGTTCGGCGCCCAACCGTTCACCGTCATATCCCGGGAGTTTCCGGAAGAGTGGAAGCCAGGCGCGGAGCCGTATTATCCGATTAACGACGAAGAAAATGAAGCGCTGGCCGGAAAATACCGGGCGCTGGCAGAGGAAGAACCGGATACCATCTTCGGAGGGAGACTCGGCACCTATCGCTATTATGACATGGACAAAGTCATCCGTCTGGCGCTGGATACCGTGAAGAATTGCTGACGCCCGGCGCCTGGGTTACAGGGAAAAGTTATGACGCCCGGCGCTTCATATGGTGAAGAAGTCTTGAATTGCGGCGCCGCCTTCGGAGCAGGATATCGGAAATTGTCGGGAAATGATGACCGAACGGCCGCATTATGAGACATAAGGTGAAAAAAATACAATATAATGTTGTATAAGATAAAAAGGGCAGAAAATACGGTGAAAGAAAGATAGGTTTCTCAAAAAAAGTTGACAGAGCGGGAAACTTGGGATAAAATATCTATCTTGATAATACCAAAGAGACAGCAGTAAGATAACAGGTCAGCAAAAAAGAATCGGGAGAACAAACATGGATGATGCAAGATTAAGTTTTTCTAATATTATGGAAACACTTCTGAAACAGGCCCACCAGAATAAAAATGTGCTCGAGTACAAAGAGATTAACGATGCATTCAAGGATGTTGAGTTGACCCCAGAGACGTTTGAGTGGATTCTTGACTATTTTGAAAAACAGGGCGTAGATGTTCTGAATACCAGTGAGGAAGATAACGACGATAATTTTATTGATGATGACGCCGAGGATGTGGAGCTCATTGACGATACAGATATTCTGGAAGGTGTCAGCCTGGAAGATCCGGTGCGTATGTATCTGAAGGAGATCGGCAATATCCCGCTGCTGACAGCCGAGGAAGAAGTTTTTCTGGCACAGCGCATCGAGAAAGGCGATGAGCAGGCCAGGAAGCAGCTCATCGAGGCCAACCTGCGTCTAGTGGTAAGTATCGCCAAGAAGTATGTCGGAAGAGGCATGTCGTTCCTGGATCTCATTCAGGAGGGCAACATGGGTCTGATGAAGGCCGTGGAGAAGTTTGATTATAAGAAGGGCAACAAGTTCAGTACCTATTCTACCTGGTGGATCCGCCAGGCGATTACCCGTGGTATCGCCGACACGGCAAAGACCATCCGGGTGCCGGTACATATGGTGGAGACCATCAACAAGACTCTCCGTACTTCCAGAATGCTTTTGCAGGAGCTGGGAAGAGAACCTACCAATGAAGAGATCGCAAAGAAGATGAACATGCCGGTGACAAAGATTGACGAGATTCTGAAGACATCCAGAGATCCGGTATCTTTGGATACGCCAATTGGCGAAGAAGAGGACAGCCAGTTGGGCGATTTCATCGAAGATGAATCTCTGCTTTCCCCTGTGGACTCCGCTTCCTTCTCCATGCTGAAAGAAGAGCTGGAGGTTGCCATGGCTTCCCTCACCGAGCGTGAGAGAAATGTCATCAAGCTTCGTTTCGGACTGGATGACGGTAAGACCAGAACTCTGGAAGAAGTCGGAAAAGAATTTAACGTTACCAGAGAGCGTATCCGTCAGATCGAGGCAAAGGCGCTGCGGAAGTTAAGACATCCGAGCCGGAGCCGGAAACTCAAGGATTTCCTGGAGTAAGCCTCAGGTTTTTATAAAGGTGCGTATTGCCAAATGATAAATAATTGATTAAAATAGTGGGAAGACTGAGAAATCGGGATTCCCGCTTTTTCTTTATGGGATAAAACGGAGAAAGGAAAATAAAATGAAAGACGGATTCTTACGGGTGGCGGCTGTCTCGGTGGATGTGAAGGTAGCCGACCCGGCATTTAACAAAGAGAGTATTATGAAGGCGGTGCGGAAAGCACAGGAGCGGCATGTGAAGGTATTGGTTCTTCCGGAGCTGGTGATTTCCGCATACACCTGCGGCGATTTATTCTGGCAGAAGTCGCTTCTTGAAGAGAGCAGGAAACAGTTGGGAGCGCTTCTCGGTGAGACGGCGGATATTTCCATGATCATTGTGGCTGGAGCGCCGCTGCTTGTTCATCAGAAGCTTTATAATTGTGCGGTTTTTATGTATAAGGGACAGATTCTGGGGGTGGTTCCTAAGCATTATCTGCCGAATTATTCGGAATTTTATGAGGCGAGACATTTCACACCGGGAAAAAGAGAGGTGGAGATGATTCATCTGCTGGGGCAGGAAGTACCTTTTGGGATGAATCTTTTATTCTGCTGTGAAAATATGGAGAATCTGGCGCTGGCTGCGGAAATCTGCGAGGATTTGTGGGTGCCGCTGCCGCCGTCCACCTTCCATGCGCTGGCGGGTGCTACGGTCATCTGTAATCCTTCCGCCAGTGACGAGACGACGACGAAGGATGCTTATCGCCGGGAATTGGTCAGTTCCCAGTCGGCGAGACTGGTCTGCGCCTACATTTATGCTTCCGCAGGAGAGGGTGAATCCACCCAGGATCTGGTATACAGCGGTCACAACATGATCACGGAATATGGCGCGGTGCTGGCGGAATCGGAGAGGTTTGAAAATCATTATACGGAGGCGGAGATTGATTTACAGCGTCTGGCGGCAGACCGGCAGAAGACCTCCACCTTTGTGACCGGCAACGGGGGACAGTCTTATTTCAGAGTATATTTTACCCTGGAAGAAGAAGAGACGGAACTGAACCGGTATTTCTCCCGGACGCCGTTCATTCCTTCTAATAAAGAAGACAGGGATAAACGATGCGACGAGATTCTCACCATCCAGGCCATGGGACTGAAAAAACGGCTGGCACACACCGGATGCCGCCATGCGGTCATCGGCATCAGCGGCGGATTGGATTCCACTCTGGCGGTTTTAGTGACGGCGAGGGCCTTTGATATGCTGAATCTGCCGAGAGAGGGAATCATCTGCGTGACCATGCCTTGTTTTGGAACGACGGACAGAACCTATTCCAACGCGGTGATGCTCACAAAACGACTGGGAGCCTCCCTGCGGGAGATTCGGATTAACCGGGCGGTGGAACAGCATTTCATAGATATCGGACACGATATCAATGTCCACGACGTCGCCTATGAGAACTCTCAGGCCAGGGAGCGGACGCAGATTCTCATGGACATTGCCAACCAGGAGAACGGCATGGTCATCGGAACGGGAGATATGTCCGAGCTGGCTCTTGGCTGGGCAACCTATAATGGGGATCACATGTCCATGTATGCGGTGAACTGCTCGGTGCCAAAGACCCTGGTGCGCCATCTGGTGCGCTACTATGCCGATACCATCGAAGAGGAAGAACTGCGGAAGGTACTGCTGGATGTGCTGGATACACCGGTGAGCCCGGAATTGCTGCCGCCGGTGGACGGTGTGATTTCCCAGAAAACGGAAGACCTGGTGGGACCTTATGAACTGCATGATTTTTATCTTTATTATATGCTGCGTTTTGGCTTCGGTCCGGAAAAAATCTTTCGGCTGGCAAAGAAAGCCTTTGGCGCGGATTACGAGGACGCCGTCATATACAAATGGCTTCGGACTTTCTACTGGAGATTTTTTGCCCAGCATTTCAAACGCTCCTGCCTGCCGGACGGACCGAAGGTTGGATCCATTGCCGTCTCTCCGAGAGGCGACTTGCGGATGCCGAGCGACGCGAGTCCAGCGGTGTGGATGGCGGAGCTTGACGGACTGAAAGAAGAGCTGGGACTGGAATAAAAAGTTTTGTTTTTGCACTCAAAAAAACAGTCCTTCCGATACATAATTTTAATAAATTCTATTCTGCCACGGGGGATTTATGACTACTTTGTTATAGAAGAGAGAAGGGTGGATTCCCTGTTTTTCGGGGAAGGAGGCATTATGGAACAAAAACAGACATTTCCGGAAGTGTTTCCGGATTATACGATACCAGACAATTTAAGATATGTGCTTTCCAATACCATCGTCACGAAGGTTGTAATGAAACAGAGCAAAAATCAGCTCATTGTGCACACCAAAGGCGAGCATGTCATAGGGAAGAAGCTGGTCAACAAGATTGCTTACGATTTGAAAAATGAGCTGTTTCGAGGAACGTCGGTATTTCTTATCATCGATGATACTTACGAGCTGTCGTCGGCGTATACGCTGGAGCAGCTCACGAAGGATTACTGGGACAGTATTCTCTACGAAGTCCATCGGATGGGGCAGGTGGAATATAGCTTGTTTCTCCGCTGTGAATGGGGCTTTGAGGGAAATATTATGACTATTTTGCTGGAGGATTCTTTCCTTGCCAGAAATAAATCGGTGAAACTGAAACAGTATCTGGAAGAAATGTACTCCCATCGCTTCGGAAAAGAAATACAGGTGGGCTTTGATTTTACCGACGACGCAAAACAGGCGTTTTACAAGGCGAGAAACCACAAGCTGAGCCTGGAGATAAGCATGGTGATGGAGCAGATTGAGAAGGCCGAGTCGGAGAAAAGCAGCCTGAAGGATACAGAGGACGGACAGGAAAAAGAGGGCGGCCGAAAGCCGGCTAAGAAGACCGGCACTTACTCTGCCAATTTCTTTGAAGAGAGAGCCAGAAGGAAAGAATTTGGCGGCTACGCAAAGCGACAGAAAGATCCGGATATCATTTACGGGCGAAACTGTGACGGAGAGGTTGTCCCCATCGAGGAGATTGTCGATGAAATCGGCGAGACCGTCATCCGCGGTCAGATTATCGGGATTGATATCAGGGAAATCCGCCGGGAAAGAAGTATTGTCAGCTTCCGGATTACGGATTTCACCGATACCATTGTGGGAAAAGTGTTCTTAAAAAATGCACAGCTTCCGGATTTTCTCGATGAATTTCAAAAAGGAAAGTTTTACAAAGTGAAAGGTATGCCGCGGATGGACGCCTTCGAACATGATATCACCATGTCTTCCATCGCCGGCATCAAGCCCATTCCGGATTTCCGGACGAAGCGGATGGATAAGAGCCTGGAGAAGCGTGTGGAACTGCATCTACACACGGTCATGAGCGATCTGGACAGCGTGGTGGATATCAAAAAAGCCATTCAGACCGCCAAAGAGTGGGGGCATCCAGCCATGGCTATCACCGACCATGGGGTATTGCAGGCATTCCCCATCGCCAACCACTGCATCACCATGGACGAACCGTTTAAGGTCATCTACGGAATGGAAGGTTATTTTGTGGACGATTTGAAAAAGCTGGTCACCAACGCCCGGGGGCAGAACCTGGACGATGGTTTTGTGGTCTTTGACCTGGAGACCACCGGATTCAGCCCGGTTCATGACGCCATCATCGAAATTGGTGCGGTCAAAGTACAAAACGGTGAGATTGTGGACCATTACAGTGCCTTTGTCAATCCGAAACGGCCGATTCCTCTGCGAATTACGGAGCTGACCAGCATTGACGACGCCATGGTGGCGGGAGCGGAAGATATCGAGACGATCTTGCCGGAGTTTCTGGCATTTTGTGAGGGTTGCTCTCTGGTGGCGCACAACGCGGAGTTCGACGTGAGTTTCATTGAGGCAAACGCCGACCGGCTGGGCTACGACCATGAATTTACGGCGCTTGATACCGTCCAGATGGCGAGACTGCTTCTGCCGGGCCTGAACCGGTTTAAACTGAATACGGTCTGCAAACATCTGGGAATCAAGCAGGAACACCATCATCGGGCGGTGGACGACGCCCGGGTGACGTCGGAAGTTTTTCTGCGGTTTGTGGAAATGCTAAAAGAACAGGATGTTTATACCCTAGAAGAACTCAACAGCATGGGAAGCGCCTCGGCGGATCTTATAAAAAAGGCGGCCACTTATCACGGTATCATCCTCGTGAAAAATAACGTGGGTAGAGTGAATCTGAACCGTCTGGTATCTGCCTCCCATCTGGATTATTTTAACCGGCGGCCGCGGCTGCCGAAAAGCCTCATTGAAAAATACCGGGAGGGGCTGATTTTAGGCTCCGCCTGCGAGGCCGGAGAGCTGTTCCAGGCCATCATCCGCGGCAAAAGTGAGGAAGAAATCGCCAGAATCGTCAATTTTTATGACTATCTGGAGATTCAGCCTGTCGGCAACAACGCTTTCATGCTGGAGAGCGATAAATATGACGCCAAAACCATCGAAGATTTGCAGAATTATAATAGAAAGATTGTGAAACTGGGAGAGCAGTATCATAAGCCGGTGGTTGCCACCTGTGATGTACATTTCTTAAATCCCGAAGACGAACAGTACCGGCGTATTCTCATGGCGGGAAAAGGATTTGCCGACGCCGACCACCAGGCGCCTCTTTATTTCCGCACCACCGAGGAGATGCTTAATGAGTTCTCCTATCTGGGAGAACAGAAGGCGAAAGAGGTTGTCATAACCAACACCAACAAAGTTGCGGATATGATTGAGAAAATTTCTCCGGTGCATCCGGATAAATGTCCTCCGGTCATCCCCAATTCCGATAAAGATCTGGCGGAGATCTGTTACAACAGAGCCCATGAAATATACGGGCCGGAGTTGCCGGAGATTGTAAAAGAGCGTCTGGACAGGGAGCTTACTTCCATCATCTCCAACGGTTTTGCCGTCATGTATATCATCGCCCAGAAGCTGGTAAAAGATTCCAACGACCACGGTTATCTGGTCGGCTCCCGTGGTTCCGTCGGTTCCTCCTTTGTAGCGACCATGTCGGGAATCACGGAGGTAAACCCTCTTTCTGCCCATTACATTTGCCCGAAATGCCATTTCGTGGATTTTGATTCCGAGTATGTAAAGCCATACACCATGAAAGGTATGTCTGGTTGCGATATGCCCGACCGGGACTGCCCGGTCTGCGGCACGAAGCTGTTGAAGGAGGGCCACGATATTCCGTTTGAGACCTTCCTGGGATTTAAGGGTAACAAGGAGCCGGATATCGACCTGAATTTCTCCGGCGAATACCAGGCCAAAGCCCACAAATATGTGGAGGTCATCTTCGGGGAGGACTCCGCCTTCCGTGCCGGAACCATCGGTACCCTGGCGGAGAAAACGGCTTACGGTTATGTGATGAAATATTTTGAGGAGAGGGGTATCTACAAGCGGCGTTGTGAGATGGAACGGCTGGCGGAGGGCTGCACCGGCGTAAAGAGAACCACCGGACAGCATCCGGGCGGCATCATCGTTGTGCCTCATGAGCATGAAATCTATGATTTCACCGCCATCCAGCATCCCGCCAACGATGTGAATACGGATATCATCACCACTCATTTTGAGTACCATTCCATCGACCACAACCTGTTAAAGCTCGATATCCTTGGACACGATGATCCTACCATGATCCGGCGGCTGGAGGATTTGACCGGCATTGACGCCAAAACCATTCCTCTCGATGATGAGGACGTCATGGAGCTGTTTCATGGTACGGAGATTCTGGGAATCACCCCGGAAGATATCGGCGGCGTGGAGATGGGCTCCCTCGGTGTGCCGGAGTTCGGCACGGACTTTGTCATGCAGATGTTGAAAGACACGAACCCGCAGTGTTTCTCCGACCTGGTGCGTATTTCCGGTCTGTCCCACGGAACGGACGTGTGGCTTGGCAACGCCCAGACCCTCATCGAAAGCGGGCAGGCGGAGATTTCCACAGCCATCTGTTGTCGTGACGATATCATGACCTATCTCATTAACATGGGACTGGACAAAGAAGAGTCCTTCACCATCATGGAATCCGTCCGAAAAGGGAAAGGCCTCAAAGACGAGTGGGTGGAAACCATGCTTGCCCACGGCGTGCCGGAATGGTACATCGGCTCCTGCCGTAAGATTAAATACATGTTCCCGAAAGCCCACGCTGCCGCCTACGTTATGATGGGCTGGCGGGTGGCCTGGTTCAAAGTTCATAAGCCGCTGGCTTACTATGCCGCCTATTTCAGCATCCGCGCCTCAGCCTTTTCCTACGAAATCATGTGCCGGGGCCGGGCAATCCTGGAAGAATACCTGGAAGAACTCACCTCCATGCCGAAGGAGCAGCAGACCAAAAAAGACCAGGACGCTATCCGGGACGGACGAATCGCCCAGGAAATGTACGCCAGAGGATTTGAGTTCATGCCTATCGACATCTATATGGCCAAAGCCAGAGACTGTCAGATAATAGACGGTAAAATCATGCCGCCCCTCTCCAGCGTCGAAGGCCTCGGCGACAAAGCCTGCGAGCAGGTGGAAGAAGCCGCAAAACACGGTCCATTCACCTCTCTGGACAACTTCCGCGACCAGGCAAAAGTCAGCAAAACCAACGTGGACAAAATGGTGGAGCTGGGTATCCTGACCGGATTGCCGGAAAGCGACCAGCTTTCCCTGGCGGACTTTCTGGCGGTGTAATTGTCTGTGTAGAAAAATTATGTGGCAGCTTTTATAAATCCTGATTAGACAGATAGGCCAATTCATGGTAAGATGTTACCATGGTTGAAAATGCAATGATTTTGCGGATGAATTGCATTTTCAGAAAGGATAAAAATATAATTGGGCGTGTCGTGTCTTTGTGTGAAATGGGGACGCGACGGAAGAAATGAAGTGCCCGGAAAGGAAAGAGGATGGCATATATTAAAAATGCGAACATACAGGGGAACGCCTGGGTGGCGGAAGGTGCGGTTGTCATTGGTAATGTGACGATCGGTGATGAGAGTTCTGTATGGTATAATGCGGTAATTCGGGGTGATATGGCGCCGATTACCATTGGATGTGGGTCCAACGTGCAAGATGGTGTGGTGATTCATGTGGATACGGATTGTCCGTGCCACATCGGCAACAGTGTGACCATCGGTCATAATGCGATTATTCATGGATGTACCATCGGTCATAATACGGTGATTGGCATGGGTTCCATCGTTATGGATGGCGCCAAGATTGGAGAGGATTGTATCATCGGGGCAGGTAGCCTTGTGACGCAGGGAACGGAGATTCCGGATGGAATGATGGCATTTGGATCCCCGGCAAAAGTTATCCGGCCTTTGACGGAGGAAGAGAAGAAACACAATGAAACCAGTGCAATCACATATATGCTTGCTAAAAATGTGCAGCGGTAACCGGGCGGCTGTGGACTGGCCGAATCAATATGCCGACATCCTGGAGTGAGAAAATATGCCGGCAGAGGAATGTGGAAGGGAGAAGATAGATGTCCAAAAGTATCGTAGATATCGAAGATAAGCCGACGCCGTCCGGCGGAAAATGGAGAAAGGGGAAACGTTATCAGGGGTATGATCTGGAACCGATGCTTCAGAAGCGTTCTGAGAGACCATGGTTCTGGAAAGTACTTGGAATCAGCCTTTTGTTGACGGCAGTGGTTATTTTTGCCGTATGCGGATTCTTTTTCTGGAGTAATCAGAGAGTGACCAGTTACATTTCTGAGATTAATAGCTCCAACACCATGGAAGCGTTGTTAGATGGTCATGAAAATGTTTTGATAACGGTGAATTATTCTCATCTGGCCAACGAAGACGATTATAAGACGACCCGGTTTGTGCGACGAACCAATGCGGGGGATTATTATTCTTATTACAAAACAGATGGCATGGAAGAAGATTATCGGGAGGTAATCCGCAATCAGCAAGTGTACCGCTATGACGGTAATTTTGTATATTATTATGGACTGTTAGGAGACGATTATGAGAATGTCTGTGTTTCCCAGATTGAGGGAGAAGTTTTCCAGGCCAGTGACTCTGTGAGAATCACAAGTGAGCAGGAAAGCGGAGACTTCCTGAAGATTGAAACAACTTATGATGTATCAGAGGGAGACGTCTACGCGTCAAGATACGGTTTTAACGCCGGGGATCAGATTGTACAGACGCTGACTGTGGATAAAGATACTATGATTGTTCTGACGGCTGTGGAGACTTGTAATGAGGAAGAATTTTACAGCTACACGGTGGAGTTTGACGGAGAGAATAAGAATCCGAAATTCTACAAGAATATAAAAGATGAGGCCACAGACAGGGAATGTACCGTGTACTATGACTATGAGGGAGATAATGAAGAAACCTATACCTTCGACATCCCACAGGGCGTATATTTTAATGTTCTGAGCCATGACGGGTATACGGTCTACTCCGACGAAGACTGTGAGAATGAATTCACAGAGTATCAGATGCAGGTACAGAATCCGGAGACAGATATTACCCTGTATGTAAAACAGAATGAAGAATAATAGATGATGGGAACAAAACGATTATTTTATGAAAATGTATATTTGAGAGAGTTTGATGCGGAGATTCTTTTTTGCGGAGAAGATGAAAAAGGATATTATGTGATTTTAGATCAGACTGTATTCTATCCGGAAGGCGGCGGCCAGCCGGCGGATAAGGGAATGTTTTGTCCGGAAGCCGCCGGAGAGGTGGAATCGGCTGTGAAAAGCAGGGGAATTGCTGTTTTGGATGTGCAGTATGCCGGACAAAATGGAGAGGAGATTCGCCATTATGTGGAACAGCCGCTGCCTGTCGGAGTCCGGGTTCATGGTTCCATTGACTGGGCGCGTCGTTTTGATTTGATGCAGCAGCATTCCGGCGAACACATTGTAAGCGGATGGGTTCATAAGAAATATGGCTACGATAATGTGGGTTTTCATATGGGAGAAGATGTGATTACCATAGACGTTAACGGTCTTTTGGATGAGGCGCAGCTTCTTGAAGCGGAGAAAGAAGTCAATCGCTATATTTGGGACAACCATCGCGTCAGAGTATTTTATCCTGATGAGGAGGAAAGGGAAGCGCTGCCTTACCGGAGCAAAAAAGAGCTGACCGGTGAGGTGCGTCTTGTGGAATTCCCGGGCGGAGACCTTTGCGCCTGCTGTGGTCTCCATGTGGAAGCTTCCGGTGAAATCGGACTGGTCAAGCTGCTGTCTGTGAAACATTTCCGGGAGGGCGTCCGTGTGGAGATGGTCTCCGGAAACAGGGCGTTTCGGCTGCTCCGCCAGCATTGGGAGGAAAACAGCCGGATTGCGGCGGCGCTTTCTGTAAAACCTGACGGGACGCTGGATGCCGTCCGGCACCTGCAGGATGAAATTTATGCTTTGAAAGGACAGATTTCTGCACTGCGTCAGGAACAGTTTACCATGCGGGCCGGACAGTGTGAAGGCCGGGGAGATATTTTGTTGCTGGAAGCCCATTTGAGCCCCTCCGATGTCCGTAAAGAGGCCGATACAGTCCTTGATACCTGCGGCGGCGTCTGTGCGGTAATCTCTTTGGAAGAGCCGCAGACCGGCGCGGGAAGTAATCCAAAAGCCAGATATGCCATCGGGCAGCGGGACGGTGATGTCCGGGAACTGGTCAAAGAAATGAACGCAGCGCTTTTGGGAAAAGGCGGCGGAAAACCGTTTTTTGCACAAGGTTCTTTACAGGCGGGCCGGGAAGAAATTAAAGCATTTTTTGTCCGGAAAGGATTTACGGTTATAAGCAATAATGGCTCCGGTGTATAATGAAAAATTTGCGGAATTTTCATGGTTCATTAATCAAAAATTCTCACGGTTCTTTAATCAAAGTGTAAGAAAGACGTTATTTACATTGCAGTAATAATGGGTTAAGATTTAGTTTAGATTCTTCAGAATTTATTATTATTAAACCACAATAAAACATTACAGGAAAGAAGGGGTTGAAATGCATTTTAATAAAATGAAACGCTTGGGAACCGTAATGCTGGCAGGAACCATGGCATTTTCTCTTATGGGCTGTGGCAGCCGGAACAGCGATGAACAGGATAATGTGGAGTCGACGGAAGCTTCCACGGCAGATACCACGGAAGAGACGGATGCGGATTCAGAAGACTATGTGGACGGGAATGTCACACTGCCGTCTGATTTTGGCGACATGATTTATCCGCTGACTGCTTTGATGGTGGAATCTTATTCCAAAGAACTGCCATATTACAGCGAGGATTCCACAGAGGACGAAGCGGATTCGTTCTGGTTCTCCATGGCGGTGCTGACTTCTCTCATGAACGATTATGTGAAAGATGTCACTGTGGATGTCGATGAAGATTATCTGTATCTGGAAGAAGAAACGGTGAACATGTATGCCTCCGCGTTGTATGACGCCTACGCTCAGGGGTATCTGGAATTTCCGGAACTGCCGGAAGACGATACCTATGCCGTATATAATGAAGAAGACGGAACTTACGGTTTCCTTTCCGGCAGTATCGGATCCCTGGAAGCTTACATCACAGATTGCCAGGCAGAGGGAGACGAATATGTTTTAAGAACAGAATTGCGTGATGCTGATTCTGGTGATGAGGTCTGCGGTACCTATGAGATTACCATCGTTCCGACTTCCTACGAAGGAGAAGAGAATGCATTTGATTATGCGGTATCCGCCTTTGAAGAAGCCAGCGACAGCGGGGTAGATTTCTCAGAGAGAGATACGGAAGAATTTGAAGAAAGCACCGGAGACGAGGCAACATCAGATGAGACGGACGAGACGGATGAAACCACGGAAGAAGACGGAACCTCATCTTCTACCGAAACGGATGAGGATGCAATTTCCCGAGATGACGCACTGGAGCTGGCACAAGAGTATTACGGAGATGACGCTGAGTACAGTTTTAAAGAGATAGTCACCATTGGCGATTATGAGTATTATGATTTCTCTGTGGAAGGAGACAGCGTATCTTCCACAGACGTTCTGGTATCCACAGACGGTGAAAATGTTTTGGGCGGCGTGCAAAATGATGACGGAACCTGGTCCTTCGATCAGTAAGAACTGTAGCGGCTCTGCCCGAATCTTATTATAATTGTAATTCAAAAAACAGCCTTTGATTTTAGAAATCAGGGGCTGTTTTTTTAAAAAAAATAATAATATTAAGTAGTATACTTTGTATTACAAGAAAATAATTGCTTTTTACATAACAAAAAAATGCACTATACTAATGAAAATAATAAAAGTAATGCAAAAGAGTATCGTTGACAATCTTTATCAATTGGCATCTTGACAAAAAAGTGTCCCCTATAATAGAATACTAACTGGGATTAGTGACTACTAATATACATGGACTTATACCGGACAGGCACAAGGGTTCGGAGAGAAAGCAAAGAAATAATCAGGGAAAGCGAGACAAAACATGAAAAATAAAAATTTTCTGCTCCGCGCAGTGAATCTTCTGCTGGTGCTCTGCCTTCTTGGAGCCTATCAGACCGTGTTGTACGCCCGGAAACAGCAGGAAAATCTGACGGAGATGCAGTCAAAAATCAATCAGTTGGAAGGACAGTTGCAGGAATGGACTCAGGCGCTGGAGGAAGCTTCGGGGAATACTGCGGACAGCGTTTCAGAACAGGCGGAAACGATGGCTTTTGCCGACGGCGCCTATCAGGGAAGCGCCCAAGGCTTCGGCGGTGAGATTCAGGTGGCGGTGGAAGTGTCCGGTGGGCAGATCACATCCATCGAGATTGTGTCGGCTGACCAGGAGGATGAAGCTTATCTTTCCATGGCCGAAGATATTGTGGATACGATCATGGAACAGCAAACTACAGAGGTGGATACCGTCAGTGGAGCGACTTATTCCTCTGCAGGAATCCGTGACGCTGTGGCGGATGCCCTGAAAGGAGCTTCGGAATAAATGTCGAATAAAAAGAAGAGTCTGTATGACAGAATAGAAACCATAGTGCAGGTTGCAATCCGGCTGATATTTTTTTTGTTATACCCGGCGTTGTTTTCCACGGCCTTCACCGGAATAAAAATGCTGGTGGAGCAGATTGCGGGAGGCGAATCTTTAGAATGGAATTCTTTCGTCATGACGTTGGTCATTTTGCTGCTGTTCACCTTCTGTTTCGGAAGAGTTTTCTGCGGCTTTTTCTGCGCTTTTGGAACATACGGGGACTTTATCTATTTTCTGTCCTCGGCAGTCCGGAAAAAACTGAAAAAAAGACCCTTTCATCTTCTGGAAAAATGGGGAGGAACCAGCCGATATGTAAAATATATTGTGCTGATGGCGGTTCTGATTCTGTGCATCCGCGGAATGAGCGAAATAGTATCTTTACATAGCCCGGTGACTGCTTTCTCGAGACTTCACAGTCTTCAGGTGCCGGACAGCGTGGCAGGACTTCTGGTCTTTCTGCTGATTACGGTGGGAATGGCGCTGGAGCCGAGGTTTTTTTGCCGTTTCCTTTGCCCTATGGGAGCCGTGTTCTCCCTGATGCCGGTGCTGCCGTTTTCTGTGGTAAAGAGAGACAGAGAAAATTGCATACACGGATGTCAGGCCTGCAAAATGGCTTGCCCGGCAGGACTGGATATCCCTTCCCTGGAAGAAGGCGACAACCCGCTTAGTGGAGAATGTTTCTCCTGTGGGAAATGTGCCAGACGCTGCCCGCGGAAGAATGTTAAACTGCCAGGGAGCGGGAAAATGTGGCTGCCCCTGCTGGCCATAAAAGCAGCGCTGCTGCTGGGGATATTTATGATTGTATATTGAACGAACACAAAAAGAATACAGGCATATATACGGAAAAAAGGAAGCCTTCTTTGCATTGCTTCGCCCGCAGATTCCGGCGCATTTCCGTCCGCTCCCATTCTTTACGATCTTCTTTCTGTCTCAAGAATCAGGCGGGGCAGTGTGGACGGCTTGTTGTCCTCACCGAGGTCGATTTCTGTGAGGAAAGCCCGGTTGATTAGATCCCGTTTCTACTTTGGATTCTGCCACTGTTTTCGCACGAAATTTCATAAATATATTACTTTCGCTTTCTTCTTGACGATTTTGTGTATAAAAATTATACGATATCCTGATTAGAAATCAAGTGTACAGAACAGAGGAAAAAGACTAATATAGTTCATTTTAATTGAATTTGTGTTTCAAAAGCGTTATAATATTCCTATAAGGAAAGGGGAATATATTATGCCGAATAGAATAAAAAGTATAGAAGTAACATCTGATGAAAAGCAAATCCTGGAAGATATCCTCCGTTGTCCAACAACGGAAGCAAGAAAATATATACGTGCTAAAATCTTGCTTTTGAAGAATGCTTCTTATTCTAATGAGGCTATTGCTGATAAGCTTGATATAACGGTTCCTACGGTTCGTTTGTGTCTCCAAAAATACTCTGCTGCAGGCATTGAAAATGCTTTAAATGATTGCAAAGGCAAAGGACGGAAACAGGAAATTTCAGATGATGACATTACCTGGGTGATCAATAAAGCCTGTCAAAAGCCAACGGACCATGGGTATTCCGCTGAATTTTGGTATCCTGCAAGTTTTACACGTTTTATCCGGGCTGTTGCAGTAGAAGAAGGGCATCCTCGTCTGGAACATGTTTCGGAATCCTCGCTCAGAAAAATCCTTGCAAATGCGAAAATCCGTCCTTTTAAAGTGTCTTACTACTGCGAAAGAAGGGATACTGATTTTGATTCCAAGATGCACGATGTACTCGTCATCTACAAACAGGTTTCCCTCCAATTTGATGAAGATGGAAATCTGCTCCCTTTTGATGGAACTCCGATCCATATTTTATCCTATGATGAAAAACCAGGGATTCAGGCAATAGGGAACACATCACCGGGTCTGCCGCCCATCGGCAATACGGAGAAAAACAGCAGCTATCTAAGGGATTACGAGTATATACGCTACGGCACACTGTCCATGCTTGCAGCGATCGATCTGCTTACAGGAGAAGCGATCCCTTTCATAAGTGATACGCATAAAAGCTCTGATTTTGTTGAGTTTTTGAGGCGTTTAGATGCAAAGTATCCGGAAGGAGATAAAATACGTCTCATCCTTGACAATCACTCAGCTCATACATCGAAGGAAACACAGAAGTATCTGAATGAACATATCGGCCGGTTTGAATTTGTGTTTACACCGACACATGGTTCTTGGCTGAATATGATAGAAGGTTTTTTCAGCAAGCTCACGAAACAGATGTTACGGGAGCTGCGAGTCAATAGCAAAGCTGAATTAGAGGAACGGATCTATCGGTATTTTGATGAGATCAATCAGGTTCCGGTGCCCTACCATTGGTCATATAACCTTGACAGCATAGATTTGGAAACAGAAGACATCAATGAGATCGTGTATGAAGTTGTCAATGCTAAAGCAGCCTCAAAAGAACTTTGCGGCAAACGTGCGCCAAAGCCCATTAAGCGCAGATCAAAACAACAAACTAATTAAAATGGATTATACTAGTGTACTGTATCATTCACACTTGGCAAGCAGGGTAAGGAATAAGCATTTTCTGCCCTTTAAACATGCAAAAACAGGTGGCACCCAATCAAAGTTGAGTGCCACCTGTTTTGTTGTCCAATCCTGCCAGAAAGATGCCGTAAAATAGTAATTTTTTAGAATTACTGTCTTACGAGCAACCGTCTAACTCTGTGATTTTTCAGGGAAGCTTGTGTGCGGCCGGATGTTTGCGTGGCAGGATGAGGAAAAAATGATTCAACGTATTGTCAAGGCCCTTTCTGAAGTACTTTTTTTGACGGAGCCGGAGGAAAGGGACGGTGGACGGTGAGAAAGTAGATACCTTCTTATTCAAACTTCCTGTCATACAGCAATGCGGCAATGAATACTACCAGGCAGGAACCGGCGTTATGCACCAGCGCCCCGGTAGTAGGATTGAGCATACTCAGCAGGGAGAGAAGGATAGCCACGAAGTTGATGCACATGGATAAAGTTATGCTGAATTTGATGGTAGCTACTGTGGCGTTAGACAGCCGTTTCAGGTATGGAATTTTGGAAAGGTCGTCACTCATCAGGGCAATATCCGCGGCGTCCACGGCAATGTCACTTCCCATACTGCCCATGGCTACGCTTACATCTGCGGTTTTGAGAGCCGGCGCATCATTAACGCCATCACCAATCATACATACTTTATGATTCTCCTGTTGTATTTTTTCAATATTTTGTACTTTTTCTTCTGGCAGCAGTTCTGCCCGGACTTCGGATATGCCTGCTTGTCTGGAAAAATAGTCGGCAGTTTTTCTGTTATCGCCTGTGAGAAGTACGGTGCGGGTATGCATGGCAGTAAGTCGAGATACCATGTCTTTTGCTTCTGGGCGCAGCACGTCGGTCAGGGCGATGACGCCAATACACTGCTTTCTGTCCGCGTCAGCCACAAGAATTGAAGCTTTTCCCTGCGAGCGCAGCCGCTCCAGTATGGCTCGGACGGCATCCGTGTCTTGAACTGTATTATGCAGAACAATCCCATTTTCTTCCAAAAATGCTTCGCTGCCGCAGAATAGTTTCCACTGGGAAACTTCCGCGTAGATTCCCCGGCCGGCGATCATTTTGAAGGCTGATGATTCAGTCAGGGACAACCCTTTTTCTCTGGCACAGGAAACAATTGCTTTTCCAAGGGGATGCTCGCTTTTTGCTTCTGCGGAGGCTGCCAGAGCCAGTAAAGTCTGTTCGTCCAGATTCTGGTCAAAGGAAAGAATATCACTGGCATTCAGGCGGCCGTAGGTCAGGGTGCCGGTTTTATCGAAGGCAATGGTGTCCACCTTTCCCATCTTTTCCAGAGCTTCGCCGGATTTGATGATAACTCCATGTTTGGTAGCCTGACCGATTGCCGCCATGATGGCGGTAGGAGTTGCCAGCACAAGGGCGCAAGGACAGAAAACCACCAGCACAGTTACGGCGGTCACGATATTTCCGGTTCCCACATAAGCGCCTATGGCAATCAGCAAGGCGACGGGTACAAGCCAACTGGCTGCCTTGTCGGCAATTCGTTGCATGGGAGCCTGTTTTTTTTCCGCGTCCTGCACCATGCGGATCAACTTTTGCAAAGAACTGTCCTCACCAACTTTGGTGGCGGTGATATCAACGACGCCAAAACGATTGATGGTGCCGCAGAAAACATCATCCCCCACGGTTTTGTCCACGGGGAGGGATTCCCCGGTCATGATAGACTGATCAACGGAAGTTTCCCCGGACACGATAGTTCCATCCACGGGAATGGCTTCTCCCGGCAGAATCCGTAAAATATCTCCCCGGCGAATCTCCTCTGCCGGAATCATTTCTTCTTTGCCGCCCTTTATCCGGCGTCCCTGGGTTGGCGCCAGGCGGATTAGAGTATTCAAGCCCTTTCTGGCACGCTTCGTTGTCATTTCTTCTAAAATGGCGCCGATGGCCATAATAAAGACAACTTCCCCTGCCGCGAACAGATCGCCGATGGCGATGGCGGCAAACATGGCAATGGTGATCAAGAGAGCAGAAGATATTTTGCTGATGCCCGGATTGTAGATAATTCGCCACATGGCCAGATAGAGCAGCGGGATACCACTGATGATGACCGTCACCCAAGCCGGGTCAAAGGGAAGAAAGTTCAGATGAACAGGAGCGCTTCCAAACTCTTCCATTACATGGGGAATCAGATCCAGCAGCAGAAATACCCCCGCCACAATGGTCATGGGAAGCCCGGACAGAAAAGTATTGATTTTTTCTAACATTATCACCCCTCCAATCTGTACGGCTTTTGGTTCCAGGTCTTTTTATTGACAGGAAAAGAATTATACCGTACAATAAATTTGATAACAAACATTTTGTTTCTTTTTATTCTATGAAAGAGCCAGGGGGAAAACAATGGATAATTGTTATCAGATGTTCCATACGGAACATTTTAGAATATTTGTTTCCAGCATGTTTATATTGGAGAAGTTGTCTTTAGCATAGTTATTTTGTTAGCATCGGGTTTGACACATTTGCACGGGAGGAGTTCTTATGGACAGACGTCAGCAGAAAACGAGAGCAGCGATTTTCTCTGCCTTTGGCAGCCTTCTGGCGGAAAAATCTTATAATAAAATTACAGTACAAAATATTATTGACGAAGCCAATGTGGGGCGAACCACATTTTATGCACATTTTGAAACGAAGGATGATTTATTAAAAGAACTGTGCGAAGAGTTGTTTGGACATATCATTGACAGCGCTATGGATTGTACCCATACCCATGGATTATATTCCGATGCAAGCGCACCGGAATCTGTGTTCTGTCATTTGCTGCAGCATTTACAGGAAAATGATAAAAATATCCTTGGGCTGCTTTCTTGTGAAAGCAGCGAAATTTTTCTGCGGTATTTTAAAAACAGTCTGAATGAACTGGTGCAATCGCAGTTTGTGAATCAGAACAGAATCAATAACATGGACATACCGCAGGATTTTCTGGTCAATCACATTTCCGGTAGCTTCGTGGAAATGGTGCTCTGGTGGATTAAAGGCCGCATGAAACAGACGCCGGCGGAGCTGGACCGCTATTTCCGGGCGGTGATCGAGCCGGTCTTATAAAGATGCCCGATATCCTGATATGGTAGCAATTGGTTTTCAAGAAAACGAAGGTTGTCAGAGCATATCCATAGCTTATCAGTTGAAATCCCCTTTTGTTTCCATTAAAATAAAAGGAACAAACGAAATATTTGCCAGATGAAAGAAAAGAAGACAGGGGGTGGGTTCGTGAATCTGAATATTTCCATCGGAAATCAGGATTTTGAGAGTATCCGGACGCAGCGATGCTTCTATATAGATAAAACAGCCTTCATCAAAGAATGGTGGGAGAACAGGGACAGTGTGACACTGATAACCAGGCCCCGGCGTTTTGGCAAGACTTTGAATATGAGTATGTTGAACTGCTTTTTTTCCACTGCTTTTGGAAAATGTGTATCAACAATTTCGTTTTCTGCTGCAGGACGATATTCTCACTGAAAATGAGCGTAAATATTTTGCGAGCGTGGGAACGTCTATGACCGATGCGGCAGCCGCCATGGCCATTTATAATTTGTCGGATTATCTGAGCCGTTATTATAATTTAAGAAGGTACTGCTTCTTCTGGACGAATATGACACGCCCATGCAGGAAGCCTATGTCCATGGATTCTGGGATGAAATGGCCGCTTTTATGCGAAGTATATTTAACGCATCGTTCAAAACCAATCCCTATGTAGAGCGAGCCATCATGACGGGGATTACCAGAGTGAGCAAAGAATCCATTTTTTCAGATCTCAATAATCTGACGGTGGTGGCGACAACTTCAGAAAAATACGACGACTGCTTTGGATTTACGGAGGAAGAAGTTTTTCGTGCGCTGGACGCTGCCGGTCTGGGAGATCAAAAGCAGAAAGTGAAGGAATGGTATGACGGATTTACCTTTGGCAAACACAGGGACATCTATAATCCGTGGTCTATCACGAATTTTCTGGAAGAGAAAAAGATAAGGCTGTACTGGGTCAATTCCAGCTCTAACAGCCTGGTCAGCAAACTGATTCAGGAAGCCGGCCTGGATATAAAAATATCCATGGAACATCTCTTGGCAGGGGAGCATTTGCAGACGGAAATAGATGAACAGACAGTCTTTCAGGCGCTGGATGATAATCAGAATTATGAATTGTCCCTGATCAATCTGGAAGTGGGGAAAATGATACAGAACTGGTTCAGGAATCCGTCCGGCAAGGCGGAGCCGAAAAAGAAGGGCGATCCGGCATCTGGGTTTTGCCTTTGATGGGAAGAAGGTTTTGATTAAGGAAAGGGGAATTCTATGAAAAGCAAAAAAGAAATGATATGCAAAATATTAATGGCATCTTTTGTATTTTTTATACTGGGGGCGGGCTTTTCTGTAAACGCCAAGGCGGCGCCTAAGTTGAATAAGACAAAAATCACACTGACGGTGGGCAGTAAAAAGAAATTGAAAGTGAAAAATACAGCAAAGAAAGTCAAATGGTCCAGCAAAAATAAAGCGGTTGCTTCTGTGAATCAAAAAGGAGTTGTGAAAGCAAAAAAGAAAGGAACCACCACCATTATCGCTAAAGTGGGAAAGAAAAAACTGCGCTGTAAAGTTGTAGTGAAGAAGGCGACTGCCCAAAAGACCACAGGCTCTGCCAAGTTAAAATCCGCATGGAATACTTACGTAAAATCCGCCGGGGAAAAATCGATTCACTTTCTGGCGGCGGATTATGATGGGAATGGAACCAAGGAGGCCTTTGGCATAACGGGAACCAGTGATGGATACGGTGGATATACGGATGTAAAAATATATTTTATCAATTCAGCCGGAACTGTCAAATGTATTCGGGCGACGACGAAAAGAGGCGTCAATCTCTATGGATGGCTGTTGCAGCAGAAAAATGAGGCCAGTGGAAATGACAAATATTTTATTTCGATTTCCGGCAAAAAATTTATCGTATGGGAGATTTCAGCCCATGGCAGCGGAAGTCTTTCGGTCATTCTGGGCGTCAGAAATGGTGAATCCTACGAGCCTTACATTTCAGAAAATTATATGGTATTTAAGCAGCAGAATTCAGGAGAATGTATCGGTCTTACCTCTGATTTTTCCAAAGGTTATCATGACTACATAGAGCATACATTTACATTTGTGAAAAGTACGGGACAGTTTGTTTTGAAGTAGAGTTTTTTACCATAAAGAAATTATACATTTTCCGTTGTCACCCATGTACATTTTTGCGGTCATCTCACCGGTTCCGCCGTTCATTCCCGGGACGGTAAGTTCCTGTATTTCATTGAAATTAATCAGCATGGTATTTTCCTCCTATATGAGTTTTCATGTAATGATACCACAAAAAAGGAAGTTTCAAGAAGACTTTTTATCATTGAACGTTAAAATGTGATGATGCTTTCGAGGACCCATTTGCATGTAGGCTTCTGTAAATTGCTGTTTTTATCTTGACAGGAAATGTACCTCTCCGTATAATGAACAATGTTCATATTGAGGTGATGAAATGAATACGATCGTAACATCAAAAGAAGAAATATTGAAAACCAGCCGGGAGATGATTCAGCAGCAAGGCTGGTCGGCGGTCAATATCCGCTCTGTGGCTGCCGCCTGCGGCGTATCCGTGGGCTCTATTTACAATTATTTTGATTCCAAAGCGGAGCTAATGGAGGCTGCGGTGGAAAGTGTCTGGTATGAGATTTTTCACCATCCGGAAGATGAGACCGTCTTTCAGGACACACAAGCCTGCATCACATGGATATACGGACAGATGGAATATGGCCGCAGACAATACCCCGGATTTTTTACTTTGCATTCTCTGGGATTTATGCAGGAAGAGAAATCCGACGGAAAACGGCGGATGCACCGGACCTGGCAGCACATTTTGGATGAATTGTGCTCGGTCTTAAAACGGGATACAAAGATCCAGTCGGATGCCTTCACAGAGCAGTTTACAGTGGAGAATTTTGCCGATATCCTATTTTCCCTGATACTGTTTGCTTTGATTCGGGAAGACTATGATCCGAGCGCAGTGCTGGAAATGATCCGGCGGACCCTTTATGAAAAAGCTGATTGAAAAAGGCAGCTGAAAATATAAAAACTAATGGACTTTAGAAAATTCTCACGATGATGTGAGGATTTTTTATGTCGTAAACTGAACAATGTTCAGATTAAAAATAAAGGAGAGAAAATCATGCAAGCAATTGGAGAAACACTATTTGATATTGTTTATTTAGTTTTTGTCATTACAACTGGAATTTTAATGATCCGCGGCAGCAAAGGGAACCGTCAGTTCCGTCTCTTTGGATCAATGGCGGTGGTACTGGGAGCCGGTGATGCCTTTCACCTTGTTCCCCGGGCCGTTGCCCTCTGTACCACCGGCCTGGAGAATTACATTGCGCCTCTGGGCCTTGGAAAATGGATCACATCCGTGACAATGACGATTTTTTATGTGCTGCTTTACTATGTGTGGCGGCAGCGGTATAAGATTCAGGGGGAAACCGGACTTACCGCCATCGTGTACATCCTGGCCGGTATGAGAATCCTCTTATGCATGATGCCGCAGAACCAGTGGTTCAGCGCCGAAGCTCCCCTTTCCTGGGGAATTTACCGAAACATCCCATTTGCCCTGCTGGGACTTGTGATAATCGTACTGTTTTACCGCAGCGCCAGAATTCATGAAGATAAGGCATTTCGCTGGATGTGGCTGACCATCGTGCTGAGCTTTGCGTTCTACATTCCTGTGGTGCTGTGGGCGGACGCCATCCCGATGATCGGAATGTTGATGATTCCAAAAACATGCGCCTATGTGTGGACGGTGCTGATCGGGTACTTTGCCATGAAAAAAGATATTGGCGAGGAAAAATAATTATAGGAGCCATAGAAAATGTAAAAGACGGACAAACGTCTGACGGAGAGAAGGAAATTCAAAATATAAGGGGAAAATATGGAATCTGAGTGGAGGTACATTCCTGGCAGCAAGAACGGGATACGGTGCGAACCGTACCCTTTTCAGGGCCTGATGGATATTCACCTATCCAGCAAATCGGCAATCTCCGGGAAATTGATATATAAGTCATCGTAAATATTGACTTTAATCGTGGAATCAAAAGTATATGGTACACTCAGAACATTTGCTTCAAAAAAGTACACAGTCACAGCTTTCCGCTTCAGGTCAACAATCCAGTATTCTCTTACTCCGTACTTCTTATAATAATATAACTTGCGAATGTAATCGTCTGTCGGATTACCCGGCGAAACAATCTCAATAATAAAATCCGGAGCGCCATTGCAGCGCTTTCCATCCAGTTTGTCTTTGTCACAGACAATCATAATATCCGGCTGAACGATGGTCAGAGGCTTGTTGGAGAGCTTTACATCAAAAGGCGCAGGAAATACCCGGCACTTGTCCCCTTTGGATTTCAAATAAGCACGAATAGAAACGAGAAGTTCCGTGAGAATGGTTTGGTGAATCTGAGATGGAATTGTGCAGTCACATGCCACGCCGTCAAAAACCTCAATTCTGGTGCCTTCAGGAAGATTTTCGTACTGTTCTAAAGTGATAATTTCCGGTTGTGTCTGTAAGTCTGGCATGGCGGATTTCGGCAGACTGTTTAAGATGACAAAATACGGCTCCAGAATCTCACTGAAAGTCTGATTCCACCAGAGGAGAATGGCAATCAGGATGGTGAGGACGGCCACCAGCAGGAAACTGCCGAAGGTCTCCGCCAATGTGATGCCGATGTGGCCCAGTAAATTTCCGTCTGAGTAGAGTTCCGCCGCGCTTTTGATCATCCGGGACGGGCTGCTGAAGATAAAGGAGTTCAGCAGACCGATGTCGGAGCAGATTTCCCAGGCGGCGATAATAAATATAAGAAGGAAAACCTGGATAAACAGTACCAGTCGATGGTGACAATGGAACGAATAGAGCCTGGACGCTTTCCGAGGATGATGATGCGGTCCGCGATGCTGATAGCTTCCGACAGATCGTGGGTGACCAGGAGGGCGGTGACCTGCTGTTCCCGGATGATATTTACTACTGTTCCATGAGAGCGTTGACATAGCTTAAATTTTTTTCCGTGAGCTGATGCTGGATCTCCAGTCCCAGAATGATATTTTTATAGATGGTTCTATATTCTAATAAATGGTCTTTTTGCAGCATATATCCGATGGCAGGCGGGCTGGCGCTGGACGGATACGAAATATCGCCGGTTTGTACGGGAATGAAGCCGGCAACCAGATCCAACAGGGTGGACTTGCCGCAGCCGGAAGGACCGACGATGGCTGCAAATTCGCCGGAGATGAGATCAAAGTTGATGTCTGTCAGGGCTTTCGTTTCGCCATTCTTTGTATGATAGGTATGAGAGAGATTTCTGACAGATAAAAATACTTTTTCAGGCAGCAAAATGTCTCAATCCTTTCATAAAGTGTTATAATTTAAAATATGCAGCGGAAGATTATATGTTGAACAGGAAGGGCCGCCAGGGATTTATGAATGTAAAAGGTCAGAGGCTTTTTCGGAAATCTATGGACAGGCCAGCAGATATCCTGCAAAAAGCCGGATATCCTGTAAAAATAAAACAGAAGGAGAAATGGAAAACATGGCATATTTAAAAATCATCGCGTCAATTATCGCCGGGGAAACTTTTATCAAGAAGTATATTACAGATAAAGAAAAGGAAGGGAAAAAAGAGTGGAAGCTGCCGGGAGGTATTGTGATCCGGCATCTGGAAAACGGCGGCGCCGCCACGGGCATTCTATCGGATCATAAAAAGGAACTGAAAATTTGTAGCGGAGCGATTCTTTCTGTCTGCGGCATTTTATTATTAAAAGAGAGGAGAAGGCAGCCACTGTCCGCGGCGGGGATTGGGCTGGCATTGCTTCTTGGCGGCGGAATCTGCAATTTTGTGGACAGGGTGAAGAAGGGGACGGTGACAGATTACATTCGTTTTACGAAATGCCCGGTGGCCTATGTCCGGAAGCTTGTTTTTAACATCAGCGACTTTTGCATTCTCATCGGCGGACTACTTCTCGTTGTTTGTCAAAAATTCAGAATAAAAAACTAATTTTCCGGGACAATTTCTGAAAATGCAAAATGGACGTTTTTTGGGAAGGGTGTGTAAAATTTGTGCAAAATATCCAAGAAAAATGTCAATTTTTGAGGAATGGCGAGTTGGAAAAAATTGTTTGTGGATAAATGAGAAGAGTTATCCACCGAAAAAAAAGGAAAAAATCGGGATAAATACGAGTTGTCCACGGAGTTATCCACATTATACACAATTTTATGTGTGTACAGGAATTGTGAGAAGATTCGTCAAGATAAAACATGCGTTTTGTGTAATTCTAAAAAAAAATCCAAAATGTTCCATAAATTATTTTCAGAGAAAACAATTAGAAATAAAAACAATTAAAAATAATAAGTAAAAAATCTGAAAATTATACTATTGGATTGCAACCCTTGTAAAAAGTTGGTATAATAAAACCGTAGAATAAAAAGAAGGAGTGTGATCCTATGCGTTACATCATTTATGGAAAAAACTTGGAGGTATCAGAAGGGTTAAAGCAGGCGATTAATGATAAGTTCAGCAAGCTGGACAAGTTCTTTACACCGAATACCGAGGTACAGATCACATTAAGTGTGCAGAGAGAGAATCAGACAGTGGAAGCAACAATCCCGATGAAAGGAACCATCCTGCGGGCCGAGCAGACAAGCACGGATATGTACGTTTCAATAGATATGGCGGTAGATGTTTTGGAGAGGATGATCCGCAAATATAAAACCAAGATATCCAGTCATGGAAAAGGAGTCGGAACCTTTACCGATGAATTTCTTGAGGAAGATGTGGATAACCACGAGACAATTACCATTACCCGAAGCAAACGATTTGCCATCAAGCCGATGGACGCGGAAGAGGCATGTATCCAGATGGAACTTCTCGGACACAGTTTCTATGTATTCCGCAATGCGGAGACCTTCGAGGTAAATGTAGTGTACAAGCGGAAAGATAAGTCATACGGATTGATTGAGCCGGAGTTCTAGAAGAAGCGGAGCTAATCGAGATGCATAGCGTAATCATCAACATCACAGCGGGGACGCGGAAGGCGTTCCCGCTTCTTTTGTAAAATATGTGTATAGAAGAACACGGCCAATAGTAAGAATATTTAAAGATTTCCCGGCTTGAAATGGATGTTTATCAATGTTACAATATATTGCGTATGCTTAAATTGTAATTGTGACCGACAGGAGGTATAGAGAGATATATATGGGAATCGCAGATATATTTTTCGGTAATAAAAGCGAAAAAGAAATAAAAAGAATTTCAAAAACAGTCGATCAGATAGAGACGCTGGATGAACAAATGCAGGCGTTAAGCGACGAGGAGCTTCGCGCGAAGACCACAGAGTTCAAAGAACGTCTGGCTGGCGGAGAGACTTTGGATGATCTGCTTGTGGAGGCCTTTGCAGTGGTCAGAGAAGCAGCAGACAGAGCCATTCATCTAAAGCATTACCGGGTACAGCTCATGGGCGGAATTATTCTTCACCAGGGGCGTATCTCTGAGATGAAGACCGGTGAAGGTAAGACCCTGGTGGCAACTCTGCCGGCTTACCTGAATGCTCTGGAAGGAAAGGGCGTTCATATCGTGACGGTCAACGATTACCTGGCCAAGCGTGACGCGGAATGGATGGGTAAGGTGCATGAGTTCCTGGGTCTCACCGTCGGCGTGATTTTGAACAGTTATAATAATAAAGAGCGCCAGGAGGCTTATAACTGTGATATCACTTATGTCACAAATAATGAGCTCGGTTTTGATTATCTTCGTGACAACATGGTTATATATAAAGAAGATTTAGTACAGAGAGATTTGAATTATGCCATCGTCGATGAGGTGGACTCCGTGTTGATTGACGAGGCAAGAACCCCTCTTATTATTTCCGGACAGAGCGGTAAATCCACAGATCTTTATAAGGCCTGCGACGTGCTGGCAAGACAGATGCAGCGGGGTACGTCCGACGGCGAGCTGTCCAAGATGGACGCCATCATGGGAATTGACATCGAAGAAGACGGGGATTTCCTTGTAAATGAAAAGGAAAAACACGTTATGCTCACGCAGGAAGGTGTGAAAAAGGTAGAGAAGTTCTTCCACATCAAGAATTTGGCGGATCCGGAGAATCTGGAGATTCAGCATAATATTATTCTGGCTCTCCGTGCCCATAATCTGATGTTTCGCGACCAGGACTATGTGGTGAAAGATAATGAAGTTCTCATCGTCGACGAGTTCACCGGACGTATCATGCCGGGCCGCCGTTATTCCGACGGACTTCATCAGGCCATCGAGGCAAAAGAACATGTGAAGGTAAATCGGGAGTCAAAGACTCTGGCGACGATCACTTTCCAGAACTTCTTTAATAAATATAAGAAAAAGGCAGGCATGACCGGTACCGCCATGACAGAAGATAAAGAGTTTATGGACATTTACGGCATGGATGTGGTGGAAATCCCGACCAACAAGCCGATGATTCGTGTGGATAAGGACGATTCCATCTACATGACCAAGAAGGAGAAGCTGAACGCGGTCATCAATGAGATTGTGGAAGCCCATGAAAAAGGACAGCCGGTGCTGGTAGGTACCATCAACATCGATGCGTCCGAAGAGGTCAGCCGTATGCTCACCAAAAAAGGCATCAAGCATAATGTATTGAACGCCAAGTTCCACGAGCTGGAGGCAGAGATTATCTCTCACGCTGGCGAGCGGGGAGCTGTCACCATCGCTACAAATATGGCCGGCCGTGGTACCGATATCAAGCTGGAAGACGGCGTGGCAGAGCTGGGCGGACTGAAGATTATCGGTACGGAGCGTCATGAGAGCCGCCGTATTGACAATCAGCTCCGCGGACGTTCCGGTCGTCAGGGAGACCCGGGTGAGTCCAAGTTCTTCCTCTCTTTGGAAGATGATCTGATGCGTTTGTTTGGTTCCGAGCGTATGATGAACGTCTACAAGGCGCTGGGAATCCCGGAAGGCGAAGAGATTCACCACAAGACTATTACCAAACAGATTGAAAAGGCACAGAAGAAGATCGAGAATAACAACTTCGGTATTCGTAAAAACCTGCTGGATTATGACCAGGTGAACAATGACCAGAGAGAAGTTATCTACGCAGAGAGACGCCGGGTGCTGGACGGCGAGAGTATGCAGGATGTTATTTACCACATGATTAAAGACACTGTAAAGGACGATGTGGAGATGATCGGCGGCGAGACTTCTCCGGAAGAATGGAACATGGTAGAGCTTAACGAGACGCTGCGCCGGGAGATTCCGCTGCAGCCGATTGTGCTGACAGATGAAGAGAAGGCATCCAAGGATAAAGATGCGATCATCGAGCGTCTTCAGGATGAAGCCATGGAGATTTACCATGCCAAAGAAAAAGAGTTTGAAGATTTTGCCAAGAGCCAGGCGGAGCTGCCGGAAGAAGAGCTGCTTGAAGATGAAAACGCTGCCGCTTATAAAGAGGGTATCCGTGAGGTGGAGAGAGTCATTTTGTTGAAAGTTATCGACAGCAAGTGGATGAATCACATCGACGATATGGATCAGCTTCGTCAGAGCATCGGTTTACAGGCATACGGACAGAAAGACCCGGTAGTTCAGTACAAGTTCCTGGGCTATGATATGTTTGAGGAAATGACCAGAAATATCCGCCATGATACGGTAAGTGCATTGATGCATGTCCGGATTCAGCAGAAGGTGGAAAGAGAACAGGTTGCGAAAGCGACAGGTACCAACAAAGACGACACTGTGGCGCGGGGACCATATAAGAGAAAAGAAGCCAAGATTGGCAGAAATGATCCTTGTCCGTGCGGCAGCGGAAAGAAATATAAACAGTGCTGCGGAAAATTCGCAGAGTAAGCTGCCGGACAGCATATATAAAAACAGATACAGACGACACGCAGACAAAAAGATAAGGGGCTGCCGCTTTTCGCGGCATCCCCCTTTTGGCATATTTGCTGAAAAGCAGACATGCCGGAAGCTGCGGTTCGGCAGGATAGTGCCGGACATGGCGGCAATCACAAAATAAATCAGAAAGGAACCTACAATTGGTAGAATTAGATCAGTTTAAATTTACACTTAATCAATATAAGGAGCCTATGGAAGAGCTAAAATCCTCTCTGGAACTAGATCGCAAAAAAGCCAGAATGGAGGAACTGGAGGCCAAAATGGAAGAACCGGATTTCTGGGCAAATCCGGAGAAGGCGCAGGAGATCACCAAAGAGCTCAAGGGCATAAAAGATACTGTGGAGGCGTATGCCGGACTGGAAAGTACTATGGATGACGCCTATACTATGATTGAGATGGGGTATGAGGAAAATGACGCCAGTCTGATTCCGGAGATTGAACAGATGATTGATGAATTTAAGGAAAACTTCGAGAAAATACGGATTCAGACTCTTCTTTCCGGAGAATATGACAGCAATAATGCCATTGTCACCCTTCATGCTGGAGCGGGAGGCACGGAATCCTGCGACTGGGCAGGAATGCTCTACCGCATGTACACCAAATGGGCGGAGGGCCATGGATATAAGACAGAAGTCCTCGACTATCTGGACGGTGAGGAGGCAGGCATCAAATCCATTACCTTTGAAGTAAAGGGAGAGAACGCTTACGGTTATCTGAAGTCAGAAAAAGGAGTACACCGTCTGGTGCGGATTTCTCCGTTCAACGCGGCAGGTAAACGGCAGACTTCCTTTGCGTCTTGTGATGTGATGCCGGACATGGAGGAAGATTTATCCGTGGAGATTGCTGATGAAGATATCCGAATTGATACCTACCGTTCCAGCGGCGCCGGAGGCCAGCATATCAATAAGACGGATTCTGCCATCCGTATCACCCATATTCCGACAGGTGTAGTAGTACAATGTCAGAATGAGCGTTCCCAGCACAAAAATAAAGAAAAAGCCATGCAGATGCTGAAAGCGAAGCTGTATATCATCAAGGAACAGGAAAACAGAGAGAAACTTTCCGACATCCGGGGAGAAGTCTCCGACAACGGCTGGGGCAACCAGATTCGTTCTTATGTATTACAACCATACACCATGGTCAAAGACCACAGAACGAATGAGGAGAGCGGAAACGTGCAGAGTGTGCTGGACGGCAATCTGGATGCGTTTATGAATGCATATCTCCGGTATATCAACAGCGCAGAGCAGGAAACCGCATAGAGACGCGGCGGCAGAGAAATAAAATCACAGAAAGCAAGGAAATTTTTATGGATATAATTAACCAGCTCGCAAATGAGCTGCAGATCAGAAAAGAACAGGCGGACGCCGCCGTACAGCTCATTGACGAAGGAAATACCATTCCTTTCATTGCCAGATACCGGAAAGAGGCGACCGGAGCGCTCAGTGACGAGGTTTTAAGAAACCTTCACGAGAGGCTGCAGTATTTAAGAAATCTGGAAGAAAAAAAGGAGCAGGTGCTCCAGACCATAGAAGAACAGGGAAAATTAACGCCGAAACTTAGAAATCAGATTACAGAGGCAGTGACTCTGGTGGCGGTGGACGATTTATACCGGCCATTCCGTCCGAAAAAACGGACCCGCGCCATGATCGCGAAGGAAAAGGGACTGGAACCTCTGGCAGATATTATTTTGCAGCAGGAGGCAGGGAAAAATATAGAAGAAGAAGCGCTTCCTTTTGTGAATGTGGAAAAAGGAGTGGAGAATATCCAGGACGCCATTGCCGGCGCCAGCGATATCATTGCGGAACAGGTAGCCGACCGTTCTGACTATCGGAAAAGCATCCGGGAGTGGACCATGAAGGAAGGCTGGCTTTCCGTAAAGGCAAAAGATGAGAAGGCAGAGTCTGTATACGAGATGTATTATGATTTCAGAGAGCCTCTCTCCAAAATGATCGGATACAGGGTTCTTGCGATCAACCGGGGTGAGAAAGAAAAGTATCTCACCGTCAAGGTGGAGGCGCCGGAACCACAGATTCTTCATGCGCTGTGCCGGACTATGATTCAGGATGAGGCAGGAGCCATGGCGGACGTGCTTAAAAATGCCGTTGTGGATGGGTATCATCGACTCATCGCCCCGGTCATTGAACGAGATATCCGGAACGAATTGACAGAAAAAGCGCAAGACGGAGCTATCAATGTCTTTGGAAAGAATTTAAAACAGCTTCTGATGCAGCCTCCTATCCAGGGGCAGACCGTACTTGGCTGGGATCCGGCCTTCCGAACCGGATGTAAGCTGGCGGTGGTGGACGCCACCGGAAAAGTGTTGGACACCGTGGTGATTTATCCGACCGCACCGCAGTTTAAGGTGGAAGAAGCAAAGAAAATCGTGCATGATTTAATTAAAAAATATCATATCACGCTGATCAGTGTGGGAAATGGAACCGCTTCCAGGGAATCGGAGCAGGTTATCACGGAGCTTTTAAAAGAAATACCGGAAAAGGTATCCTATGTGATTGTCAATGAGGCCGGCGCTTCCGTGTATTCTGCCAGCAAACTGGCTACGGAAGAGTTCCCGGAATTTGATGTGGGACAAAGAAGCGCCGCCTCCATCGCGAGAAGATTGCAGGACCCGCTGGCGGAGCTGGTCAAGATTGAACCGAAGGCCATTGGTGTGGGACAGTATCAGCATGATATGAATCAGAAAAAGCTGGAGGAGGCCCTTCATGGCGTAGTGGAAGACTGTGTCAACAAGGTAGGGGTAGATTTGAATACCGCCTCTTTCTCCCTTTTGTCCTACATTTCCGGCGTCAGTAAAACGGTCGCCAAAAACATCGTGGCTTACCGCGAGGCCAACGGAAGCTTTCATTCCAGGGAAGAGCTCAAAAAGGTACCGAAGCTGGGGCCGAAGGCGTTTTTGCAGTGTGCCGGTTTCCTCAGAATTTCGGGAGGGGATAATCCCTTGGACAACACAGGCGTTCATCCGGAGTCCTATGAGGCAGCGGACAGACTGCTTTCCCGCATGGGATACCAAAAAGAACAGATTGGCGCGGAAGGAGGCTGTCATCTGAAAAAGCAGATTGGAGATGTGGATTCGCTGGCCAAAGAGCTGCATATCGGCGTTCTGACCTTGCAGGATATTGTGGACGAACTGGAAAAACCGGGACGGGATCCGAGAAATGATATGCCGAAACCAATTCTCCGGACTGACGTCCTGGAAATGAAAGATTTAAAAGAAGGTATGGTGTTAAAAGGCGCCGTGAGAAATGTTATTGACTTTGGAGCCTTTGTGGATATCGGCGTTCACCAGGACGGACTGGTGCATATTTCCCAGATGTCTGACAAATATATCAAGCATCCTCTGGAAGTCGTCAGTGTCGGTGATATCGTCGACGTACAGGTGATGAGTGTGGACACAAAAAAGAAAAGAATTCAGCTTACTATGAAGATAAAATAATGTATTATTCATCAGAAAAGAAAGGAAGAAGAAATGCAGAGTTTTGAGAAAATCAGCAAAATGAATCTGGCGGATCTGGACAGACCGGGCACAGGAAATCATCCGGAAGAAGCCGTTTCTGCTGATGGTGCGGGAACTGGCGCAGAAACAGTCACGGTCGCAGATGTGGAAGGCACCGACGCTGTGGGAACCGCCGGTACGAAGGCTGCTTCCGGGGAAAAGAAATCGATGCGTCAGCCGGAGGGAACGAATTATTATATTGACGCCAAAATTACGGAGAAGGAGTTGATGGCCTTTCTGTTCGGTCATAATTATCGTCAGCCGATCATGTTGATTGCACTTTTGATCGCGGTTATCTGGCCGGTGATGGTTATTATCCGAAATGACAGTAATATAATATTTGCCATCGCATTGGCGGCCATTGTCCTCATTGCGCTTCCGTTGTCCACATGGAACAGAGGAAGAAAAGCGGCAAGGTCGAACCCGTCTTACAAGCGGACCTTCCACTATATGGTGGATGAATGGGGGCTGCATCTGGAACTGGGCGATGAGTGCCTCGATCTGGAATGGAATAAAGTATATAAATGTATGTTTTTGAAATCCGTCACAGCCATCTATACCGGAAAGGTCAATGCCTTTCTGATTCCGACGGCGGCCATGGGCGGGAAGAAAGAAGAAATCAACGCATTTATTAAAGAAATGAAAAAGAAATAGGATATTGAGAAAAGGTTGTGAACATGAAAATGGAAAGTTACAGCGCGGAGGATACCTTCGCTTACGGCGAGAAATGCGGCCGGGAGGCGAAAGCGGGACAGGTGTTCTGCCTTTATGGCGATCTGGGCGTGGGAAAGACAGTCTTTACCCAGGGGTTTGCCAAAGGGTTGGGAATTGAAGAACCGGTGACCAGCCCCACATTCACCATCGTGCAGGAATACGAAGAAGGGCGGCTGCCGTTCTATCATTTTGATGTGTACCGCATCAGCGATCCGGAGGAAATGTACGAGGTGGGTTTTGACGACTACCTAGAGAGTGGCGGCGTCTGTTTCATTGAGTGGGCGGGGCTCATTGAGGAAATTATTCCGGAAGAGCGGGTGGAAATCACCATCGAAAAAGACCTGTCCAAAGGGTTTGACTACCGGCTGATTACAAGAACAGATAAAAAGGAAGGGGAGAATACCCATGAAGATACTGGCCTTTGACAGCTCGGGTCTGGTGGCGTCCATAGCGGTTCTGGAGGAAGAGCAGATGATTGCGGAATACACCGTCAATTACAAAAAAACACATTCCCAGACGCTGCTTCCCATGCTGGACGAAGTGGCAAAAATGACAGAACTTGATTTGCAGGAGATTGACGCCATTGCCGTGGCGGTCGGCCCGGGTTCCTTTACGGGACTTCGTATCGGCTCCGCCACAGCTAAGGGTCTGGGTCTGACGCTTAATAAACCCATTGTGCCGGTTCCCACACTGGAAGGTCTTGCCTTCAATCTCTGCGGATGTACGGATATGATCTGTCCGATGATGGACGCCAGGAGAAAACAGGTATACACAGGATTATATACATTCGCCGATGGGAAAATGCAGGTTCTCAAAGAACAGGCTGCCTGCCCGGTGGAAGAGATTCTGGAAGAGTGCAATGCACAGGGGCGGAAAGCCGTTTTTCTCGGAGATGGCGTCCCGGTGTATCGTTCTGTTATTGAAGAGAAAATGACCGTACCTTATACTCTGGCGCCGGCGCACATGAGCCGTCAGCGGGCAGGAGCTGTGGGAATGAGGGCCTTTGATTACATTCGTGAGAACAAAATGGAATCGGCGGCGGAACACGCGCCGGTCTATCTGAGAAAATCCCAGGCGGAAAGAGAGCTTCTGGCAAAAGGAAAGACATTGGAACAGAACATGCCGGAGGATTGACGGTCCATGAATATTGAAATCAAAAAAATGTCTGAAAACGACTGTGAGGCCGTATGGGAATTACAGAAGAAATGTTTTTCCCGAGCCTGGTCACTGGAGAGTATCCGGGAAATGTTCACGACGGCGGGGTATGTAAGCCTGACCGCCTGTGAGAATGGCAGTATAATCGGTTACATCGGCGTCAAGGCAGTTCTTGACGAGGCGGATATCACCAATGTGGCGGTGCATCCCCAATGGCAGCGCCGGGGAATTGGCAGAGAGCTTTTGGAGGTGCTTTTGAAGGAAGCGGTACAAAAAGGTGTACGTCGGATCTTTCTGGAAGTGCGGGTCTCCAATGAGGCGGCGCGAGCATTTTACGAACAGGCAGGTTTTCAGACGATAGATATCAGAAAAAATTATTATGATGATCCAAAAGAAGACGCGTACATCATGGTATGGAATGAAACGTAAAAAATGTTCTTCCAATAGTTACTAACACTTTTTTCGACAATATCTTTTATAATGAGTGCGAAAGGACAGAGGATGGGTTGTCAATAAGGAATAGGAAAGATGGGGAGATCCATCATTTCGTTTTATGTGAGTCCTGTTATGACAGGTTGGCAGAACATTTTTGCATTCCTGTGGAAAAAGAATGCAGACAGAGCTTTTGTAATTGAAAAACTTAGAAAAGAGAGGAAAATTATGCTGGAACTGTGTTTGCTGGGATGCGGGGGTATGATGCCCCTGCCACACCGCAGACTGACTTCATTGATGGCGAGATATAACGGAAAAAGTATATTGATCGATTGCGGCGAAGGTACGCAGGTGGGTATCAAAGAAAAGGGATGGAGTTTTAAGCCCATCGATGTGATTTGTTTTACCCATTATCATGCGGACCATATCAGCGGCCTGCCGGGACTCCTTTTGACGCTGGGAAACGCCCAGCGGACGGAGCCGCTTTTAATGGTCGGGCCGAGGGGACTGGAACGAGTGGTCAACGCTCTGCGGGTCATCGCGCCGGATCTGCCGTTTCCCATCGAGTTTCGGGAACTGAAGGAAAAATCAGAAACCATTGAGATGGATGGATACCGCCTCCGGGCATTCCGGGTCAATCATAATGTAATCTGCTACGGTTACACTATTGAAATTGACAGGGCAGGAAAGTTTGACGTGGAGAGAGCCAGAGCCAACCAGGTGGAGATGAAGTACTGGAACCGCCTGCAAAAGGGAGAAACCATTGAGCTTCCGGACCGCACTCTCACCGGAGATCTGGTCATGGGGCCGGCAAGAAAGGGCATCAAGTGTACTTACACCACAGATAGCCGTCCGACGTCGTCCATCACAGCCCATGCCATGAAGTCAGATTTATTCATCTGTGAAGGAATGTACGGCGAGCCTGATAAGCAGGCGAAGGCAGTGGAATATAAACATATGACCTTCTATGAGGCGGCGAAGCTGGCAAAGGAGGCCCAGGTGAAAGAATTATGGCTGACCCATTACAGCCCGTCTCTGGTATACCCGGAGGAGTTTATTCCGAAAGCCAGGGAGATTTTTCCGGCAGTCAGCGCCGGAAAAGACGGCAGAAGCATTACGCTGATGTTTGAGGAATGATTCAATTTATTTTGATATTTGAAAATATATAGAGGGAAGTGAAAATATGGAGCAGACAGAGAAGGATGTGCTGATTCTCGCCATCGAGACTTCCTGTGACGAGACTGCGGCGGCAGTGGTGAAAAACGGAAGAGAGATTCTGTCCAATATCATTTACACACAGATAAAACTGCACACTGTCTTCGGCGGAGTGGTGCCGGAGATTGCTTCCAGAAAGCATATAGAGAAGATAAATCCTGTCATTGAGGCGGCGCTGCAGGAAGCTGGTGTCGCATTGGCAGACATTGACGCCGTGGCAGTCACCTACGGTCCGGGCCTGGTGGGCGCACTGCTGGTAGGCGTGGCGGAGGCGAAGGCCATCGCTTATGCTGCCGGGAAGCCTTTAATTGGAGTCCATCATATCGAAGGCCATATTAGCGCCAATTATATTGAGCATAAAGAACTGGAACCGCCGTTTTTATGCCTGGTGGCGTCTGGAGGACATTCTCATCTGGTTCTGGTAAAAGACTATGGAGTATATGAGATTGTGGGGAGAACAAGAGATGACGCGGCGGGGGAAGCCTTTGACAAGGTGGCGCGAGCCATCGGCCTTGGGTATCCGGGGGGACCAAAGATTGACAAACTGGCCAGGGAAGGCGATAAAAACGCCATTTCCTTTCCGCGAGCAAAGATTGCCGACGCGCCGGATGATTTCAGTTTCAGCGGACTGAAATCCGCAGTGCTCAACTATCTCAATCAATGTGAGATGAAAGGCATTTCGGTCAATAAGGCGGATGTGGCCGCCTCCTTTCAGCAGTCCGTCATCGATGTGCTCACGGAACACACCGTCGCGGCGGCAAAGAGACTTGGCATCGGCAAGGTAGCCATTGCCGGAGGCGTGGCTTCCAACAGCTCCTTGCGGACGCAAATGGAGGCCCTGTGCGGGAAAAACCATCTGACTTTTTATCATCCGTCGCCGGTTTACTGCACCGATAACGCGGCAATGATTGGCGTGGCGGGCTATTACGAATATAAAAAGGGCGTCCGTGACGGCTGGGATTTAAACGCTGTGCCGAATCTGAAAATCGGTGAGAGGAAAAAATAAGGAGGACGTAAACGGGGGAATGAAAACCAAAGCGAAAACAGCAGCCGTTGTGCTGGCGGCGGGAAAAGGAAGCCGGATGCACATGGATATACAAAAACAGTACGTCAGGATACTGGGGAAACCGGTGATTGCCTACACGCTGGATGCCTTTGAAGCCAGCGAGGTGGATGAAATCATCCTCGTGGTGGGAGAAGGAGAGATTCCATTTGCACAGGAACAGATTGTTCATCGTTTTGGCTATAAAAAAGTGACGCGGATTGTCACCGGAGGAAAAGAGCGATATGAATCAGCATATCAGGGACTCCGTGCGGCAAAAGCGGACTATGTGCTCATCCACGACGGTGCCAGAGCATTTATAACGCCGGAACTGATCGCACAATGCATCAAAGATGTGATATCCTACGACGCCTGTGTCATGGCGGTACCTGTGAAGGATACTATCAAAATAGTAGACGAGGAGCAGTATTCCGTCTCCACGCCGGATCGAAAGGTAATGTGGCAGATGCAGACGCCGCAGTGTTTCCGGCTTTTGGAAATCAGGGAAGCTTACCGGCAGATGCTGAAAAACGGCGACGCCACCATGACCGATGACGCCATGGTGATGGAGAAATACGGCAGCCGCCGGGTAAAAATGACCATGGGAAGCTACGAAAATATTAAGCTGACAACCCCGGGTGATTTTATACTGGGAGAAGCTATTTTAAAAAGTATGAATAATATCCGGGAACCATAGATATATAGGCAAAGGTAAGCGTTGTACAAAATGCAGTAAGGAAAAGAAACAGGAGCGGTGAGAATGGAAAAAGATAAAAGAGAATACATGATAGAAGAGGATGATATAACTGTTTCACAGGAAAATGACGTCTTAGACGAGCGGAATCTCGATGAAAGTGGATTCGATGCGCACGATGATGAAGAGGATTCCGATGTGCACGATGACGAGAGCGAATCTGATGATGAGGATGAAGATTCCGCAGAGCTGGCAGCGGCGGAAGATAACGACGGAGAAGACAAGCCGAAAAAAGATACGGAGTATTGCTGTATGTGCCATCGGACGGAGAGTCAGGGGGCGAAGTTGCTGCGGATGCCGAATAATATGAGTATCTGCACCGACTGTATGCAGAAATCCTTTGATACCTTTAGTTCCGGCTTTGGCAATAACAGCGGTATTCAGTTCGTGGATTTGTCCAATATGGATATCAGCAGTCTGCGGAACATGAATCTGGGTGATCTTCTGGCCGGAAATATGACTGCCCAGAAGGTGAAACCGAAGAAGGCAAAGAAGAAAAAGAAAAAGGATAAGGCTCCGAAGGAGAAACTCTCCATCAAAAATATCCCGGCGCCGCACCAGATTAAAGCAAAGCTGGATGAGTATGTGATCGGGCAGGATTACGCCAAAAAAGTCATGTCCGTCGCCGTGTATAATCACTACAAGAGAGTGATTACCAATACCATGGACGAGATTGAGATTGATAAGTCCAATATGCTGATGATCGGGCCGACGGGTTCTGGCAAGACCTACCTGGTAAGAACGCTGGCGAGATTATTAAATGTACCTCTCGCCATCTGTGACGCTACCTCTTTGACGGAAGCCGGTTACATCGGAGATGACGTGGAGAGCGTGTTGTCCAAACTGCTGGCCAATGCAGGCAATGATGTGGAGAAGGCGGAGACCGGTATCATTTTTATTGATGAGATTGATAAAATCGCAAAGAAAAAGAATACGACCAGCCGTGATGTGAGTGGAGAATCCGTGCAGCAATCCCTTCTCAAACTTTTGGAGGGCAGCGAGGTGGAGGTTCCGGTGGGAGCTAGTTCCAAAAATGCCATGGTGCCGACGGTGGTAATGAATACGAGAAATATTCTCTTTATCTGCGGCGGAGCATTTCCGGATCTGGATGTTATCATAAAAGAGAGACTGAATAAACAATCTTCCATCGGATTTGCCGCGGAACTGAAAGATAAATACGATAAAGAAAAGGATATTGTTCAGTATGTGACCATAGAAGATCTCCGAAAGTTCGGTATGATACCGGAGTTCATCGGTCGGCTTCCGGTAATCTTTACGCTGAAACCATTGACAAAGGAGATGCTGGTTGCTATTTTGAAAGAGCCAAAGAATGCCATTTTAAAACAGTACCAGAAGCTTCTGGAGCTGGATGAAGTGAAGCTGCAATTTGAAGATGGAGCGCTTTACGCCATTGCGGAAAAAGCAATGGAAAAAGATACGGGGGCAAGGGCGCTGCGTGCCATCATTGAGAAGTTTATGCTGGATATTATGTATGAGATTCCGAAAGATGATAATATCGGAAGGGTGATTATCACCGAGGATTATATCCGCAACAACGGTCTGCCGATCATTGAGATGCGGCAGTACCTGCAGCTTCAGCAGAAAGATGATTATCAGCAGGAAGGATAAGAAAGGGATATACTGACAAATACTGGGGGAAGTAAAAAAACAGGCGGATTTTTTCTGAAACTGCGTGGAAAGAGGCGAAATCCGTCATAAAAGGGGGTTAAATGTATGCAGCATTTAAATTTTAAATATCTGGAAAGTCTGGCAACGCAATATCCAAACATCGCCCGGGCTTCCACGGAGATTATCAATCTTCAGGCGATTTTAAATCTTCCTAAAGAGACGGAGCATTTTGTATCCGACGTCCATGGAGAGTATGAACAGTTTTTACATATTTTAAGAAATGGGTCCGGAGCAATCCGCAATAAAATTGAAGATGTGTTCGGCAATACGCTCAGCGCCAAAGATAAAAAAAGTCTGGCCGCTCTCATTTACTATCCGGAGCAAAAGGTGGAGAGAATGAAAATGGAACTGTCCCTGGAAGACTTGAGGGACTGGTATAAAGTGTCCTTAAATCGACTGATTGCCGTCTGCAAGGAGAGCTCGGCAAAATATACCCGTTCCAAACTAAGAAAAAGCTTTCCGCCGGATTTTTCCTATATTCTGGAGGAATTGCTCAGCGAGAACAACCGCGTGGTGCAGAAGGAGCAATATTATAATGAGATTTTTGACACAATTATCCGCATCAACCGGGCAAAAGAGTTTATTGTAGCCATTTCCCAGACCATTCAGCGGCTGGTTGTCACAAGACTCCATGTGATCGGAGATATTTTCGACCGGGGACCGGGCCCCCATATCATCATGGATCATCTGATGGAGTTGGAAAATGTGGATTTCCAGTGGGGGAATCATGATGTGGTCTGGATGGGAGCGGCCTCCGGCCATGAAGCATGTATCGCCAACGTTATCCGACTTTCCGCCCGCTACAATAATCTGGATGTATTGGAAGATGGCTACGGAATCAATCTTGTGCCGCTGGCAAGTTTCGCCATTGAAACGTACAAGGACGACCCATGCGACTGTTTCGGAGTTCACGCCGAGGATCACCATGATCCAAGGGAGGTGGAGCTCAACAAAAAGATGCACAAGGCCATCGCCATCATCCAGTTTAAGCTGGAAGGCCAGGTTATCAAAAAGCGGCCGGAGTTTAATATGGATAACCGTATGCTTCTTCACAAGATTGATTACGAAAAGGGAACTATCACCATCGACGGAAAGACGTATGAGCTTTTGGATAAGTCGTTTCCAACCATCGACCCGGCAGATCCGTACCGGCTCTCTCCAGAAGAAGAGAGCCTCATGAACCGGCTTCGCATGAATTTCAGTAATTGTGATAAATTGCAGGAGCATGTACGTTTTCTCTTTAATAAAGGAAGCATGTATCTGCGGTATAATTCCAATCTGCTGTATCATGGCTGCGTGCCGTTGGACGAGAACGGTTATTTCCGAAAAGTAAAGCTCGGCAGTAAAGAATACTCCGGCAAAAAGCTTTATGATGTCCTGGAATACTATGCCAGAAAAGGATACTACGAGCAGGATAATGAGGAAGAACACGAGTACGGCAAGGATATCATGTGGTACATTTGGTCCAATGAGAATTCTCCTCTTTACGGCAAAGAGAAGATGGCAACCTTTGAGCGGTACTTTATCGATGATAAAGCCATTCAGGAAGAGAAAAAAGACTATTATTATAAGCTGATTGAGAAAGAAGAAGTGGCGAACCGGATTCTGGAAGAATTTGGCATGGATACGGAACACTCCCATATCATCAACGGTCACATGCCGGTAAAAACAGTGCAGGGAGAATCTCCGGTGAAATGCGGCGGTAAAGTCATGATTATTGACGGCGGCTTTTCCAGAGCGTATCGCAGGACGACAGGCATCGCAGGGTACACGCTGATTTATAACTCTTACGGTTTGCGTCTTGTTTCCCACAATACATTTACTTCCACGGAAGACGTCATAGAAAATGAAATTGACGTACATTCCGATACGGTCATCACAGAACTTTCCAGTCACCGGGAACGCGTGCGCGATACGGAAAACGGAAAGAAGATAAAAGAAAAGATTAAGGATCTGGAAGAATTACTCTATGCCTATCGTTCCGGTCTGATTCTGGAACAGGTGTGACCAATAAAACGGGCAGACGGCCGGCGCGCAAAAGACAGGCACAGTCGAATGACCGGGACGCATAAAGGACAGGCGCAGTCGATCAGCCGGTGAGGTGAAACGAAGACTTTCGGAAAACCGGAAGGATTATTTGACAAAAGAGAAAAAGCGGTCATGGCTTCGGAGCGCAGAGCAGGAATGCCTTGATTCGCTTTTCTTTTTTCTCATTTTCTATGTGCTTTTTTATTTTTGACTCCAGATTCTCCGCGGAGAAGCCATATGAGATACTTATGTGAAGTGGACGGAAAAAGTGCAGGAAAGGACGCTGGCCGCGCTCTGCGTTTTTAATGGCGCCATGTTTTTGGCAGGCGTCCTTGCGAAAAAAGGGAGATGGGTAATTCTGCAACGTTTCTTTTACTTTTCCGGGCGCATGGACCAACTATTACAGCAAATCCTCTTTTTTGCAGGAACATTCTTGTCAACTTTCAGGGATAATGATAGAATAAGAACGATATTCTGTTATAAAGGCGGAAAAACTGAGTGAAAAAAGGCAGTAATTTTGCCTTGCGATATAGATTTGCAGTATTTTTTCATGCAAAACATCACAGACACACAGGAGGACAAAAAACATGATTGAATTATTACAATACGGAGCGTATCTTGTTCACGGCAGTGAAATTATCGAAGATACCCCGGAAGCAGCAAAACAACTTCAGGCCATGTTGGGAACCACCCCCGCTAAAGAAGAGGCGGCGCAGGGAACCATTGCCTATGGCATCCTGAAAACCCACAACACGTCTGATAATATGGACAAGCTGAAGATTCGTTTTGATAAACTGACATCCCATGATATTACCTATGTGGGTATCATTCAGACAGCAAGAGCATCAGGGCTGGAAAAGTTCCCGATGCCATATGTGCTCACCAACTGCCACAACAGCCTTTGTGCGGTGGGCGGCACCATCAATGAAGACGACCATATGTTTGGATTGACCTGTGCGAAACGCTACGGCGGCATCTATGTTCCGCCTCATCAGGCGGTTATCCATCAGTTTGCCAGAGAGATGCTGGCCTGCGGCGGCGCCATGATTCTTGGTTCTGATTCCCATACCCGTTATGGAGCGCTGGGAACTATGGCTATGGGAGAAGGCGGACCGGAGCTGGTAAAACAGCTTTTGAATCAGACATACGATATTAATATGCCGGGCGTAGTCGGCGTATATATGACCGGTGCGCCGATTCCGGGCGTGGGACCGCAGGACGTGGCTCTTGCCATCATCGGAGAAGTGTTTAAAAACGGTTATGTGAATAATAAAGTCATGGAATTCGTAGGCCCTGGCGTGGCGTCTTTAAGTGCGGATTTCCGCATCGGCGTGGACGTTATGACCACGGAGACCACCTGCCTTTCCTCTATCTGGAGAACCGATGAGACCATCCGCGAGTTCTACGAGATTCATGGAAGAGAACAGGATTATAAGGAACTGAATCCGGCCGATGTGGCATATTATGACGGCATGATTAAGATTGATCTTAGTACCATTCGTCCGATGATCGCCATGCCGTTCCATCCAAGCAACACTTACACTATCGAAGAGATGAACGCCAACCTGATGGATGTGCTGGAAGATTGCGAGAAGAAAGCCCTTGTCAGCCTGGATGGTCAGGTAGAGTTTACCTTAAAAGATAAAGTGCATGATGGAAAATTGTATGTGGAGCAGGGGATCATCGCCGGATGTGCCGGCGGCGGATTTGAGAACCTCTGTGCCGCGGCGGATATCTTAAAGGGACAATCTATCGGACCGGATGAGTTTACGTTGAGCGTATATCCGGCCAGTACGCCAGTCTTTATGGAACTGGTGAAAAACGGTGCGGTGGCTGACTTCATGGAAGCCGGAGCCATTGTGAAGACTGCCTTCTGCGGTCCTTGCTTCGGCGCGGGAGATACTCCGTCCAACAACAGTCTGAGTATCCGCCACTCCACCAGAAACTTCCCGAACAGAGAAGGTTCCAAGCTCCAGAACGGACAGATTGCCTCTGTGGCATTGATGGACGCCCGCTCCATCGCTGCGACGGCAGCCAACAAAGGTTTCCTGACACCGGCCACTGACTTGGATGTGGAGATTAAAGGAAAGAAATACTTCTTTGACAGCAGCATTTATGCGAACCGCATCTTTGACAGCAAAGGCGTTGCAGATCCGACGGTGGAAATCAAAATGGGACCGAACATCAAAGACTGGCCGGCCATGAGCCCGCTGCCGCAAAACCTGATTCTCAAAGTAGTATCTGAGATTCACGATCCGGTAACCACCACTGATGAACTGATTCCGTCCGGAGAGACTTCTTCCTATCGTTCTAATCCGCTGGGACTGGCTGAGTTCACCCTGTCCCGGAAAGACCCGGCCTATGTGGGAAGGGCCAAGGAAGTGCAGAAAGCACAGAAAGCCATCGAAGCCGGAGAGAATCCGACAGAAGTTCTCGGTGAACTTCAGGCAGTTCTTGACGCCATCCGCACAAAATATTCGGAAGTCAGTGCGGATAACATGGGAGTCGGCAGTACCATTTTCGCCGTAAAACCAGGCGACGGTTCCGCCAGAGAACAGGCGGCTTCCTGTCAGAAAGTACTGGGCGGCTGGGCCAATATTGCCAACGAGTACGCCACAAAAAGATATCGCTCCAACCTGATTAACTGGGGTATGCTTCCGTTCTTAATTGACGGAGAAGACCTTCCGTTTGCCAACGGAGATTATCTTTTCGTGCCGGATGTACGCAAGGCAGTGGAAGCCAAGGCTACGGAGTTTACCGTCTACCAGATAAAAGATGGCACGCTCCATGCATTTACCTTACATATGGGTGAGCTTACCGATGATGAAAGAGAGATTATCCTGAAAGGATGTCTGATTAACTATAACCGGAGATAATCCGAGAAATTATCAACACAAAGGAGTGGGAACCATGAAGATTTCAGGAAATGACCTTTTCGTAACGGCAATGAAAAAAGAAGGCGTGGATACTATTTTTGCGTATCCGGGCGGTATGGTCGTCAATCTTTTAGACGCACTCCATGATTGTCATAGTATTGATTTGGTGCTTCCAAGACATGAGCAGGGACTGATTCATGCGGCAGACGGTTATGCGAGAGCGACAGGGAAGGTCGGCGTCTGTCTCGTCACCAGCGGCCCGGGAGCAACGAACCTGGTAACCGGAATTGCCACAGCTAATTATGACAGTATTCCGCTGGTCTGTTTTACCGGACAGGTGGCAGAAGACCTCATCGGCAACGATGCGTTTCAGGAAGTGGATATTGTGGGAATTACTCGCAATGTAGCTAAGTTTGTCATAATGGTCAGAGACAGAGAGATGTTGGCACAGCGGATTAAAGAAGCGTTCTATATTGCGCGCTCCGGCAAACCGGGACCGGTGCTGGTGGATTTGCCTACGGATGTCATGGCAGAGCTGGGTTCCACTTCTTATCCGACGGAGGTGAACATCCGCGGATATAAGCCGAATAAGGGCGTTCATGTGGGACAGTTGAAAAAGGCTATTGCTCTGGTGGAGAAAGCGAAAAAACCGATGTTCCTAATCGGCGGCGGAGTGAATCTCGCTCACGCTCAGGAAGAGATGACGGAACTCTGCGAGAAACTTGATATACCGGTAATTACCACAGTAATGGGACGGGGAGCGATTCCTACGGAACATTCGCTGTACATAGGAAACATAGGTATGCATGGTTCCTACGCCGCCAACAAAACGGCCGATGAATGTGACTTGATGTTCTCCATCGGCTGCCGGTTTAACGATAGAGTGACGGGAAATGTGGCGAAGTTTGCCCCGAATGCGAAGATTATCCATATTGATATTGAGGCTGCAGCCATTTCCAGAAATGTAACGGTGGATATTCCGATCGTGGCAGATGCAAAGATGGCAATCCGGAAGATTCTTGACCATACGGAACCGATGAAGCACACAGAATGGATTGAGGAAATTAAGAGCTGGGATAATGAGCATCCGCTGGGAATAAAGGTAAAGGTGGGAGTGAACCCGCAGTGCATCATGGAGACTTTAAATAAAGTCTATGCGGACAGAGATACCATTTACACTTCCGACGTGGGCCAGCACCAGATGTGGGCCTGTCAGTATCTGAAGCTGGACGCCACACATCGTCTGGTACAGAGCGGAGGACTTGGCACCATGGGATTCGGATTTCCGTCCGCAGTGGGTGCTCAGATTGGATGTCCGGGCAAGGCAGTGGTATCCATCAGCGGCGACGGCGGGTTTCAGATGAATATTCAGGAGATGGCCACAGCCATCAATCAGGAACTCCCGTTGGTCAATATCGTGCTGAATAACAACTATCTGGGAATGGTACGCCAGATGCAGCATTTGTTCAACAATAAGCGTTACACCATTACCTGCCTGCGCTACCATAAGTCCTGTAAGGGCAAATGCGGCAAACCTGGCTGGAACTGCCCTGATTATTCTCCGGATTTTGTAAAGATTGCCGAGGCTTACGGCTCAAAGGGTTATCTGGTGACGGAAGATTCTCAGTTGGAGAAGACGATCATAGAAGCCAGAGAATATGCAGAAGAACATAATAAACCGGTTATCATCGAGTGTGCGGTTTCATCGGAAGAACTGGTACTGCCGATGATTCGCGGCGGGGCAAGTTTTGAAGAGATTATATATTAGGAGGTCGGAAACATGAGAGAAGTGAATCATACCAAAAGAAAAAGATGGGTATCCCTGTATGTGGAGAACCGTATTGGAGTTTTGGCACGGATTTCTGGCATGATGTCCGGCAAGTCCTACAATATTGACAGCATCACCGTTGGTGTGACAGAAGACCCTACCATCTCCCGGATGACCATCGGGTTAAACTCCGACGACGCCACTTTTGAACAGATAAAGAAGCAGTTAAACCGCTGTGTCGAGGTCATCAAGCTCAACGATATCACGGATGCGCCGACACATATGAAGGAGATCCTTTTCATCAAGATCCATGAATGTTCAGAATTTGAAAAGGGAGAAATTTTTCGTATCGCCCAGGTCTTTGGAGCGAAGGCCATCGACTATGGTATCAACAGCGTTCTGCTGGAATGTGTGGCAACGGAAGGACGCAACAACGATTTGATCGATCTGCTGAACCGTAAGTTTGACCAGGTGGAGATTGTCCGCGGAGGAATTGTCGCCATTGAATCCATCAGTATGACCGACAGATAGCGCTGCCAGGATTATAATATTGTTAAAGTTGATATTACAGAAGAATAATATTGTAAGGGCTGACATTGCCGTGGAGCAATGTGGTGAAGAATAATATTGGCCGGGAATCCATGGCAGTAAACAAATATTATAATGACAGAGTAAGACTCTTTTTCGCAGAGGAACAATAACTGTTCTTCTCGGGAAGGAGTTTTTTTATTTTATTAAGAAACAGCGTTTCAATTCAATAACATTTAGTATAACAATAAACCTTCCGGGCATGGCGCATTTTCACACGGATGACATTGCCTTTCCTCAGAACATATTTATGAGTAGCAGATATATTTATAATATATTTATAATTTCGTAGATTGACTTTGCGCAAATGTAATGATACTATAAATATGGAAACTGTTCCAGATATTTCCAGATAGAAAGGAGAAGTTATGAGGAATCATCTGAAAAGATTATTGATTTTGTTCTTGACGGTATGTTTGTTGACGCAACAGATTACGATACCTCTTTCAGCAGATACTGCCGGAGCGACAATAACTTTTACTGATACAAAGGAAAAAACAGGAACAGAGCAACAGGCAGAGACGAAGTTGCAAACAAAAACACAGGCAGAAAGCAAGACAAATGAACAGAAGTCGGGAGAAGGTGAAGAGGATTATGAGAAAGACTTTTCACAGAAAGATACAGATCAGTCGAGAGAATCTTCCTCTGAAGACGGCACGGAAGGGAATGAAGGGACACAGGAAGAAGAAAAGGAAACAGATACTGATACGGGAGAAGGAGAAAAAGGAACAAGTTCAGAAAAGAATACAGAAGGAGACGGCGGAGATTCCGGCGAGAAACCACTGACCACGGAGGATGAAGAGCAGAAGACTCCTTCGGTAGAGGAAGGGGATACGACTGTGGGTAAAAAACCGGCCGGACAACAGCCAGAAGCGGGAAAATCTGAGTCCGGGAATCAGCCGGCATCGACAGGGACAACAGAGGAATCACCTGCTCATCCCGAGGAAGAGGAATCTGTGACGGACAAAGATTCTGTTTCCGATAATTTATTGAGACAGAATATGCTTCGTGCGACAACCAGAGCCAATAATAGTTTTAATATGCCTAAGGCAACCTATAAGACATTTATTCTTCAGGGAAAGGATGGCAAAGGGCAGAGACTGAAAAAAAGCGGAAAAGTAACTCTTCTTCCGTCCAGAGAAGAGATTCAGAAGGATATTGTGGCAAAGCATAACGATTATGTGTCGTTTACGCCTCACTGGGGAGCAGATTCATCGGCTTCTCTTTCCAGTCAGTCAGGTTCCAAAAGCGCCAGTTTCTATGTGAATGATCCGAAAAAGGCAGAGCATGTGGGAGGAATCGGACAGGCAAGTATGACGCCTAATATTATGGGAGGAAGAGTGTTCCGTCTGGAAGCTTCCATGAAGAATAATCTGAGCTGTATGTATTATAATGTGGGCAGATATTATGACAGAAGCTCTGGGAAATCCTATGCCGTTGATATGAAGGCGGTATTGGTGGATTTCACCAAGAAGCCGAAAAGAACGGCTGATGTGCAGAATGCCATCAAAGATGGAGCGCTGGACGAAGATGGAGGCCCCTTGTTCTGTTTTATCGGATTGCAGTCCATTGGTGTGCTGACAGCTTTCTGTGATGCGGTGACCGTGCGCTACTCCTTTTATATACATGGGACGCAAACGCCGATTAATCTAAAAGGTTTTGCCAGATTTGGCGATGTGGACGCTCAGCAGGGGATTGAGTTCTCCCAGGAAGCGGATTATTTTTATGCCACGGAAGCAGCCAACCAATATCTCGGATACAGCCAGGGGGTTTATACGGCGGGCAACAAAGCATATATTTACGCGTTGAGTTCCGCAGCGTATGAAAGAAATGAGGGGAATGCGTTTTATACGTTGTTTTCCGGAACGCAGATGACCCTGCGCTATACTTTTGCAAAATGCAGCAGACAGGATGATGGCGGTGAAAAAAATGGAAGTGATTTGACAAAGTATAAGGTGCCTTTTGATAATTCAGATGTAAAGCATTACTCCAGCAGCGCATCCCGGGGTTATATTCATTTTGATGCCAAACAGCCGTATCTTGCACAGCCGGAGATCCAGAAGTCGGTATTTAACGGGGACAATATCCAGGCGGAGATACAGACGCCACATACGGCAGCGTCTAATACTTTGGCAAATATAGAGGATGCGTATACTTACAAGATTCGTACTGTGTGCCCTTATGAAGATGCCTCTGAGCATCACTATTCTTCCTGGATTATCCGGGATCAAGTGAGTCCGTATCTCAATGTGGAGCGAGCGGTAGTTTATGACGGGACAGGAAACCAGGCGTCTGATTTCCGGATTCAGACGCAGGTGCAGGGAGATGGCTCCACGGTTGTAACGGCATCTGCGGCCAATCCGGCGGCGCAGTCTTTCTATGAGAAAAACTGGTATGATTTGTACATCACAGTTAGCGTCAAAAGCCGGGAACAGTTAGATAAGCTGCGGCTTGATTTTGCACAGCAGTACAGAAACAGCGGTTCCAATGCGGGCAGATATGTGCTTACTAATAAGGCGGTATTGTCAACAGGCACTGATTATACTTCCAATGAGGTGGAGACGGTGATACCGCAGCGGCTTACAGTTAGAAAAGTAAATAAAGAGGGCAATCCGGTAAAGGGAATTACCTTTGGGATTTTTGCCGACCCCACTGCGGATGTAAGCAAAGAGAAGCCTCTTATGACGGCAGTGACCGGAGAAGACGGTACAGCGAATTTCAAAACGCTGTCTTTCTATAATTTGTCTGGCAGAACAGGGCCGTATTATGTCCGGGAGATTTCAAGGGAGATTTTTGAAAATGTGTATGTCCTTGATGAAAAATGGGCGTATTCTTTTTCCGCAGATGCGGGTAATCTTGTCGTTTACGGAGAGAGAGCAGACAAAAGTGTCTCCACCCTGGAAGATGTATCAAAGATTCTGAAAAAATATACGGTTCGTCTGAGAAAGAAAAATAAAGAGACCAGTAATTTTCTGAAGGGAGCTGTGTTTTCCCTTTATCAATGGTCGGAGGCGGGAAACAGTTTCATGAAAGTCTGCAACCTGGAAGAAAGTATCGATGAAGACGGACAGATCTATTATCGTAATCCCGAAGATATTACGGCAACGGAGGATAATCTGGGACGGTTCATGGTGAAGGAAGAGCAGGCGCCTTTCGGCTGTTTTAATGCCGGAGAAAGCTGGACATTTTCTACGACAGACGCATATATGGAAGATTCGAGTAATATAGAGTTTCTGTACACTGCTCCGAATGGAAGAAAGAAAACGCAGACGGGAGAGCTGATTTACAGAAATGATTTGCAAAAAGGAATCCTTCATATAATTAAAACTGATGAAAAGGGAGATTTGGTCAAAGGGGCGTTATTCAGTATAAAAGCAGCGGAGGATATTTATGCTCCATGGCAGTATCTTGAAGACGGTACCGTGGCTGAAGGTCAGGAACCGCTTGTGCCGAAGGGCATGGTTTGTGGTTATCTGACCACAGGTGAGGATGGAACAGCGGATTCAGATCCTCTGTACATCGGAAGATATCAGGTGACAGAAATAGGAGGGGCGCCGGAACATGTACAGTCGGATGAAGTTTATGAAGTGGAATTTACATATCCGGAAAAGGACGATGTTCAAACAGTGAAAGAAACTGTGGAGGCGGGCAATGTGACTATGCGTCCTGCCTTTGCGGTGGGAAAACTGGCAGAACGTACCAGGAATCCGGAAGGAGAAGAGGTGGAATTTGACACAGAGACCGGAAGATATATACAGACGAAAGTGCCGGGAATTTATAATGCCGGTGAAACCATCAGGTATAAAATCACAGTAACCAATACCGGTAATACGGATTTATATCACATCCGTGTTTATGATACTATGGATCAGCAGAACGAAGCTGGACAAAAGCTTTCCGATTATGTGGATACAGACAGGTCTTCTTTTGTTATCCCCGCATCGGGCAGTTATGAGACAGTGAAAGGAGACAAGATTACAGCTTCTTTTTCAGGAAATGACGGAAAAAATGTTTTGCTCAGCAGGCTGGCTGTTGGGGACAGCGTGATTCTTTACTATGAGACTCCTGTACAGCAAAGCTCTGCCAATGTATATAATCTGATAAATAAAGTATTGGTCACTGCCAGTTACGATAACAATGAGGAAAGACCAGGACAGCATCTGATTCCGGTCAATCCGGAAGACCTTGTAAATGAAGATGGGGAATCCATGGCTGAAGATGAGGATGAGATTCATATTCCGGGGACGTCGGATACTTCCGTAATTAAAATAGCCGACAGGACCACTGGCGGTATTGTGACAGACGGAGAACTCAACGGAACCAAAGTACCGGGAATCTATTATGAAAATGACACGGTGCGTTTTGACATTCATATTAAGAATACCGGAACCGCTAATTTAAAGAACATTTTGGTTACCGATATCATGTCAGAAGAGTTGAAACAGATTATTGATAAGGATACGGCCACATTTCGTTTAGAAGACAGTAGCGGAGACAGTTTAGAACAATCAGGGCAATCCACGGTCATTCTTCTTACAGGCAGTGGCGAAAAGATTTCCGCCCGTCAAATTGATTCTTCCAGAATCATCCTCTGTGAGAACGTGGATCATGTTACCGGGGAAGGGACGCTTCGTCCGGGCGATACGGTTACATTGCATTTTTATGCGGTGGTAAAAAAAGATGCCGCTAATTTTTATGATTTGATGAATACAGCCATTGTCAATGCTGTTTATTTCACCGGAGAAAAGGATGTCGCCGTACCGGAAAAGACAGATGAAGATCTTATTGAACTTCCGGGGGCGCCGGAAGCCAAGGTGGCAAAAATAGCTGATCGCACCACCGGGGCAGTACTGGTAGATGGAAGATATCAGAATGAAAAAATAACCGGAAGTTACGATAATGGTAATGAAATCGTCTATACAATTACTGTGACTAATTCCGGCAGCGCGGATTTATATGATATAAAAGTGCGGGATGTCATGGAGGATCGGTTGCTGTCAGCGCTGGTAAGAAACAGTATTCGTTTTCAAGATGGCAATTACACAACTGCCGGAGGCGATATTATAAAAGGCAGTTTGAAAAGTGCAGAAGTCTTGATTCTGGATCGGTTAAAAGCAGGGGATAGTGTGAATCTGCTGCTGCGGGCTACAGTAGGAAAGCAGGCGGGTGATTTGTTTGAACTGGAGAATAAAGTATATGTCACAGGCCATTATCGAAAAGGAAATGAGCAGTACCAGCAGCAATATGAAGAAAAAGCAGAGAAGTCCGGGCACACATATGTGTTGGAATATCATGCGAACAACGGAACCGTGGAGAAGACTGTTGACAGCGAGACGCCGTCCCATGAAGGAAAAATCGTACATATCAATGGGAATCCTTTCACAAAAAAAGGATGGCAGTTCCTCGGATGGAACACAAAGGCGGACGGAACAGGGCAGGACTATGCTCCGGGAGCAAAGTATACGATGCCTGCGCAGGATGTTCATCTATATGCACGCTGGGGAAGCGCAGGAAGTGTCTTAAAGAAAAATTATACTTATGCACTGACTTATCACTCCAATAATCCGCTGTCTCAATCCTGCCCGGACAGTGAAACAAGATGTGCGGAAGGGACGATAATTCTGTTGGATGAGAATACATTCATCTACAATGGTTATCGTTTCCTCGGTTGGAGTCTGACGCCGGATGAAAAAGAAGACCTGATGCAGCCGGGCGAATCTTATCGTATGCCGAAAAAGGATACGCATCTGTATGCACAATGGGAGAAAGAAGAAAAAGTAACATTGACCTATCATTCCGCGGTTCCGGGGCTGAATCAGAAAAGAACAGACTATCAGACCCCATGTAATAAAGGAACGGAGATTATAATCAAGCAAAATGAATTTGCAAGAAAAGATTATCGCTTTCTGGGCTGGAGCCGTTCCAAAGATGCATCAAAAGTAGACTTAAATCCCGAGGATACTATCCGGTTGAATGAAGATACAGATTTGTACGCTGTTTGGGAAAAGGCGGCAGATGGAAAAGATACATTTGTTTATCGATTGATATATCACGGAAATAATGAAACCGACGAGTCTTTTACAGACAGCGAAACGCCATGTGCCGCCGGAACACAGGTGTTGATTGAACAAAACCGATTTACTTATACTGGTCATAGCTTCCTGGGATGGAATACCAAAGCAGATGGAACCGGCAAAACATGGGGAGCAAATGATTCCTATTCTATGCCGGAAAGAAACGTTCATCTGTATGCTCAGTGGAAAAAAGTATCGAAATATACTCTCAATTATTTGTCCAATTATCCGAATAAATCAGAAACGATAAAAGATGAACAGAGAACAGACAGCGAAACACCATGCGAGGAACAGACGGCTATCCGAATTGATGGATGTACTTTCCAATGTGATGGTTACAGCTTCCTGGGCTGGAGCCTGACGCCGGATGGAAGTGGAGAGCTGATTGCCCCGGATACGCAGTATATCATCAGTGCGGATACAAATTTGTACGCGATTTGGACTAATGAATGCGAGGAATATACGCTTTTATATTCTTCCAATATAGAACCAGCGATTTTGGAGGCGGCGCCGGAATCCCCGTCCCCGGCAGGAACACCACATACCATCATAAATAATCCATTTACCAATGTAAATGCGGCCTTCGCAGGCTGGAGTACAGATGCAGATGCGTCACCGGACTCAGATAACCTGATTAAGCCGGGAGAACGATTGGAGCAGCCGGCGAAAGATACGGTACTATATGCTGTGTGGAAAACAGAGCAGCTTAGGAAAGTATATTATGATGGCAACGGTGGACAGGCTGTGGGAGAGACTGAAAGCGATGGAAGAGTTTTGGATGATGAAACGCCTGCCATTTCAGGAACCGGTATCCGGATAAATACTTCCCCGTTCGAGAGAGACGGTTATCGTTTCCTTGGGTGGAGTACAGAAGCACTGGAGCCGCTGAAAGCAAAGTCTCAGGTTCCGTCTGGAGATATGGAACAAACGGATATGACCTGGGAACAGGCAGCAGCAAAAACAGAAATCGTATATCCCGGATGTGCGTACTCACTTCCGGACAACGATACTGTCTTTTATGCGATATGGGAAGAACTTCCGGAAACCACCTTTGCCGGAGACAATCCGTCCCATACCGGAGATGAACCGGCAGACAGCCAGTACACTCCAATTCCGGTCACCGAGCTTATGATGGATAAAGATCATGTCAATATTCCGGGGGAGCCGGATTTGCGGGTGGCAAAAAAAGCCGATAAAACAAAAGGAGTCACATTGAAAAAAGGCCGTTATCAAGGTAAAAGAAAACCGGGAACTTACTATGAAGGAGACCTCGTTATTTATAAAATAGAAGTTTCTAATTATGGAACAGCAACGGCCAGCCAGGTGAAAATTAAAGAAATTCCATCTTCCCATTGGAAAGAAACTATGGAGCCAAAAGGATTTACAGCTTCCGGGGGAGAAACATTGGAATCAGCAAAAGGAAATCCTGTAACAATTCAGAAAAAAACAGAAAATACGCTGGTACTGGAAAGTTTACAACCAGGCGACAGCGTTACTCTTACTTATGAAGCTTTCGTAAAAGCAGACCAGGCCACAAAGGATACTGTCAAGAATACAGTGAAGATTACAGGGAAAAAATATGACGGGACACCGGTTGCAAAAACGAAGTACATGAAAGATGCAGACTCTATCCAAATTACCAATGACGAAGATGCATCCCAATCCAATTCAGCCAATGTACCTCAGACAGGAGACGATAATCCGATTTATCTCATGTCATTCATGGGACTTATCAGTCTGGCCATAGCGGCAATAATTATAATAAAATTACTCAGGCAAAAAAAGGGCATATGATAACATAAAAAACCAAAAAAAAAGACTCGGGCAGGCAGTAATGAAGCAGCCTGCCCGAAAAAGCAGGTGCAAAGCATTTTTAAACGGCAAAAATAATGATTCTCAAGATTGTCTGGATGATAACAAAATAAACTTTCGCTTTTCGCATAAACCTAAAAAAAGGCTTGACATAAAAGAAATGTTTTGATAGAATAATAGCGTTGCATCGAGGCGTGGCTCAGTTTGGTAGAGCGCTGCGTTCGGGACGCAGAGGCCGTGGGTTCGAGTCCCGTCGCCTCGACTCATAAAGCCTTTATTTATGCGGTTTTGCATGGCGCATAAATAAGAGGGAATCAAAAAGGTAATCACAAGTAATCAATGGTTGATGTGATTACCTTTTTTTATGTGCGCCTGGCGGCGCACGTTTCTTAAGGGGATAAGTCTCAAATCCGCCCGGTAGCGGGAAGGATATAGTCGAAGGCAAGGGTGTTGCTGGCAAAAAATGAACCGGGAAAAGAGCCGGACGGTTTAGCCTATGGAGGTTTCTTTGTGGCGAACCTAATGTTATAGTAGTGCGTGAAATTGAGGTGTTAAGATTGAAAA